>NZ_JBIAZA010000004.1:0-478404 GCF_042898655.1 Streptosporangium sp. NPDC000396 | reverse complement strand
CAGCTGCGCGAGGTGGTGGAGCGGTTGATGGCCGCCGGGCAGTGGCGGGCCGGTGATGCGGACATTCTCATCGTGGCCGACGCCGGCTACGACGGGCCTCGCCTGGCGTGGCTGCTGCGGGATCTGCCGGTGCAGATCCTGGCCCGGATGCGCTCGGACCGGGTGTTGCGCCGGGCTACCCCGGCGCGGGTTGCGGGCACCAATGGCCGGCCGCCGCGCCACGGCGGTGAGTTCATCTTCGGCGACCGGAGCAGCTGGGGTGAGCCGGAGGTGGCAACCGCGACCGGCACCCGCCTGTACGGGCAGGCCACCGCCTGGGCCTGGGATCGGCTGCACCCACGGTTAACCCGCCGCGCGGCCTGGATCGACTCCGCGGAATTGCCGGTGATCGAGGGCACCGTGATCCGTCTGGAGGTGGATCACCTGCCCAGCGGGGCGATCCCGAAACCGGTGTGGCTGTGGTGGTCGGGGGTGGATGCGGCAGCGGCCGAGGTGGACCGGATGTGGCAGGCGTTCCTGCGCCGCTTCGACATCGAGCACACCTTCCGCCTGCTCAAACAGACTCTCGGCTGGGCCTGCCCCAAGATCCGCGCTCCGCAGGCGGCGGATCGGTGGACCTGGCCGATCCTGGCTGATCCTGGCCGTCTATACCCAGCTCCGGCTGGCCCGGCCGTTGGCCGCCGACCTACGCCGCCCCTGGGAGGAGCCCGCACCCCCGCAGCGCCTGTCGCCCGCCCGTGTCCGCCGGGGGTTTCGGCACCTGCGCGCGACGACACCCACTCCCGCTCAAGCGCCGAAACCCTCCCGATCCGGACCAGGACGGCCACCCGGTCGGCGCAACAACCAGCCCGCACCACGCCACGACGTCTACACCGCCACCGGACTGACCAGCGCGAAGACCAGCACAACGAAGCCAAGAACCAAGAAATCCACTAACCCGCGTCCACGACGTACGGGTTAAAGATCAAGCTAGCACCGACCACGTGCGCAGCGGCCACGTCGGCCTTCAGCCACGAGGCGGAATCGATCCCCAACTCGTCGGCCCAGCTCCCGTTCATGGCCATCACCTCGTCGATGTGCCGCCCGCCAGCGTGGTCTTCGCGGCTGGCCACCCGCAGAGGGTCACTCATAGGCGAGGATCTCCCGGATGGTGAGCCGGGACGCGCGGCGGGCGGCCGTGAGCGTGGCCGCCGCGGCAGCGGTAAGGCTGAGCATGACCCAGACGGCCATCCCGGTGACCGACAGGTTCAACGGGAGCGGCAGGCCGAAGGACAGCGTCCCGAGGAAGTCGCCGACCCCGGCCGACAACGGCACTCCGGCGGCCAGCGCGATGAGGCACCCCGCCAGACCGATGGCCAGGCCTTCCAGGACGAGCGTCAGGCACACGGTGGACGGAGTGGCGCCAATGGTCTGCATGACGCCGAACTCGCGGGTGCGTTCGGTGACCGCGATCCCCATGGCCGAAGCCAGCCCCAGCGCGCCGACCACGGCCATGAGCACTGCCAGGACGACGAGGATCTGGATGAAGATCAGCACGTGCTGGTCGATGGCGGTGCGGAACTCCTCCACAGGGACGATCATCTGAGTCTGGACGTTCGCCGTGGCGAAGGCCTGCTCGGCCTTGCCGAGAACGCGGGGATCATCGTAGGCCAGCCGGACAGCGGTCGCGGTGGCCGTTGCCGGATCCGATGCGGTGTAGGCGGCGGCCGGACCACCCACTTCGGCGACCACGCCCACCACTCGCAGAACGACGTTCCTCCCCTCCACGCTCAGCGTGACCTGCTCGCCCAGGGCAGGGTTTCCCAGCCGGGTTACGGCACCCTGGTTCAGGACCACTCCGTCACGGTCACCGCCGCGCAGCCAACGGCCGCCCAGAAGCTCGAAGTCGATCAGTGCACTCTCGGCGGGAAGCGCGATGAGGTTGAGCGCGCCGTGACCGCCGTCGGGGTAGGTGCGAGACACCTCGACCTGCCCGCCGCGGACGGGGACGGCAGGCAGAACGCTGAGCGGCTCAGCCGAGGTCAGACCGCCGACATCGCGCAACAGGGCGGTGATCCGGCCGGCGGAAACGGGTTCGGACAGGAGGATTTCGGCGTCGTAGGAGCGGCGCGCCAGGCCGTCCTCGACCCAGGCGTTCCATGCGCCCGCGGTGTTCAGCCCGCCGGTGAACAGGGCGCCGCCCGCGGTAAGCAGGGCGAGGGTGAGTGCCAGCCGGCCGCGTCTGCGCAGCGCGTTGCGGACGGCGAAGGAGAGCAGGCGGTTGCCGCCCGCGATCCGGGAGGGCCGGCCACCGGTCCGGCTCGCGGTGACACCACGATGGTCGAGGGCCGCCCGCACCGTGGTCCGGGCGGCCCGCGTCAGCGGCACGAGTGCGACGAGCAGCGGCACGCCGAGCCCGGATGCGGCCAGGACGGCGAAGACCCAGCCGGGCACGGAGGCGTCAATGATGTCGAGATTGAGCAGGCTGGCCATCATGTCGGCCAAAGCCAGCCCCGCTAAAACGGACGGCACGACAGCGAGGACGACCGCAGCCGCCGCGACGGCGAGGGCGAGCAGGAGATAGGTGCCGAGGATCTGCGAGGTGGTCGCGCCCAGAGTCTTCAGCACACCGATCTGGCGGGTCTGCTGGGCGAGCATGCCGCCCAGGGTTGTGGCGACCACGACGGCCGCCAAGATCAGTGCCGCGACGGCGAAGCCGAGGAACAGCAGCGTGATGGTGTCGACCTGGTTCTGGTGCGGGTGTCTGCTCGCCGGCGGCGCATTGATGGCGTGTACGGCATGGCCGCCCGCGGTCAGCCAGGCGGCCAGTTCCCGGGCCCGGGCGTCGACGGCGCCCTGGTCTCCGGAAACGATGATCTTCAGCTGGTCTCGGTCCGGAGTCAGCCCGAGCCGGGCCAGTCCCGCAGGGGTCAGGTAGCCGTACCCGGTGCGCTCCTGAGTGCCGGGTGCCAGAGCCGCATCGTGGACGACGCCGGTCACGGTGAAGCTCCCCGCCTGCCCGTTGGGTGCGGTGACGGCCACGGTGGCGGGGTCGCCGAGTACGGCCAGTGCCGAGCGTTCGAGCAAGATGCCGTCGGCGGGCGGGGGCCAGGCACCGTGTTCGATGTCGAAGCGGGCGATGCGCAGCGGGTCATCGGCGTCGATGACGAACAGCAGCATCCTGCGCCAGGAATCCCCGACGCGGACCCGGGCGGTGACGGTCTGGCGGGCGGCGGCGTCGGCGATGCCCGGCCGGGTGCGAACCTGGTCGAGCAGGGCGGGCGAGACGCCGCCTTCGACGTCCAGGGTGGCTGAGGCGGGGTTGGTGGCGACGTAGTTGGCGGCGGCCTCGCGCAGCACGACGGTGCGGGCGGTCAGCATCGCGCCGATCGCAGCCAGGCTGATCGCGACGGCCACGACCATGAGCGCCATGCGCCCTCGGGCCACCCGGATGTCACGCCGCAGCTTGGCGTAGCGAGGACGGCTCATCGCGTGACCTCCGTGGTGATCTTTCCGTCGGCCAGGCTGATCTGACGGTGCGCCCAGCGGCTGAGGTCACGCTCATGGGTGACCATCACGATCGCGGTTCCGTCGGCGGCTTGGGCGGCGAACAGATCCAGGATCACCTCGGCGGTGGCCGAGTCCAGGTTGCCGGTGGGTTCGTCGGCCAGCAGCACGGGCGGGTCGTTGGCCAGGGCCCGGGCGATGGCGGCTCGCTGCTGCTGGCCGCCGGACAGGGCGGAGGGCAGCTTGTCGGCCTGCTCGGCGATGCCCACCCGCCCCAGAAGTTCCAGTGCTCGGGGGCGCCGGTCGCGGGAGGGGTAGGTGGCACAGAAGTCCATGGGCAGCATCACGTTCTCGGCCACCGTCAGGGTGGGCAGCAACTGGAAGAACTGGAACACCATCCCCACGGTGCGGCCTCGCCAGGATGACAGCCGGGGCTCGGGCAGGGCGTGCACCTCGGTGCCGGCCACCCGGACCTGGCCGGAGGTGGGCCGGTCGATTCCAGCCAGCAGGTTCAGCAGCGTGCTCTTGCCGCTGCCCGAGCGGCCAGTCACCGCCACGAACTCCCCGGGCGACACCGACAGGTCCACTCCCGCCAGGGCCGGGAAGTCTCCGGCGGGGGTCCGGTAGGACTTGGTGGCCTCATGGACTGTGATCACTTCTGTTGGCATGAGCACTCCATTGTTTCCGAACAGTGTGTTCAGCTATGAATGGTGTGTTCGGTAACTTGAGTAGGTCAACAGTCAAAATCGGCCGGTTGTGCCGTATCGGACGGAGGCACGGAAGGTGTTCGGAAACTCACCCCCCAAGGGTCTGGACCGGCGGGTGCGTCGGACTCGCCAGGCGATCCAGCAGGCCCTGATCGCACTCATCCTGGAGAAGGGCTATGACGCGGTGACGGTGAGCGACATCATCAACCGCGCCGATGTCGGCCGGTCCACCTTCTACGCCCACTTCACCGACAAACAAGATGTGCTGTTCGACAACCTGGATGAGCTGGCGGCCTTCCTGAAGGCGGGCCATGCGCACGAGCCGGGTCGGCTGTTCGCCTTCAGCCTGCCGATGTTCGAGCATGTCGACGAGCAGCGCGATCTCGTGCGAGCCCTGCTGGGCCGGCGTGGCGGGGGTGTGGTCATCACCCGCGTCGAGCAGATCCTCGCCGAGATCGTGCGTGACGAACTGCTCGCGGCCATGTCCTCGGACACCCGTCCGCCGGCCACACTCGATCTGGTGGTGACCTGCGTGGTCGGCGCCTTCATGGCACTGCTGGTCCAGCGGGTGGACGGCGACGCCCCCGTCACCGCCCGGCAGATGGACGCGCTCTTTCGCGAGGTGGTGACTCCCGGCGTCCGGGCGGCTCTGTCTCAGAAGTAGGACACGAACAGGCTGGCGGCGCACAGCACCAGGAGAGCATCCAGCACGAGGAGCACCACCACACCCAGGATCTCAATGCTTCGGCGCATCGTGTCTTCTCGCCGTCATCGTCGGCTGCCGGTCTTCCCTGATCGAGGGGAATGGGTAGCCCACTCAAAGGCTATTACTAGAGACCTTCAAGGGTGAGGCTTACATGGCCTGGCATGGGCGTGAGCTGGCACCCAAGATGGCGAAGCATCCGTCCCTAGCACGGTGACCGCTTAGGTTCACCGGGTTCGATCCTGCCGGACGCCGGTACGGCGAGCCTCATGGTGGTGATTACCGACTGCCCCGTACGACGAGTAGCCCGGTGCCGTGTGCGACACTGCCGCATGCTTGATCTGACCCTTGATCCGGCCACCGAGACCAGGCTTGTCAGCCGGTTCGGCCCTGGCTTTCGCGACTGGTTTGCCGCTCTGCCCGAGTTCTTGGAAAGACTCGCCCGGCGCTGGGATCTGGAGGTCGTCGCCGCCGTCGCGGCGGGCAACACCTCGCGTGCCTTCCACGTACGGCGGGCCGATGGCAGCTCGGCCTTTCTCAAGCTCACTCCCGAGCCGGAGATCGGTGTCACCGAGGCGGCCGCACTTCGGGCGTGGGCGGACAACCCTCATGTGGTCTCGTTGATCGACTCGGATCGCGAGTCGGGGGCGCTGCTGTTGGAGGCCGTGAAACCCGGCAGCCGGGTCGATCGGCTGCCGATTGAAGACGTCGCGATGCTTCTCCGCTCGCTCCGCCTGACCGCGAGCCCCAAGAACAGGCTTCCCGCACTCCGGCAGCGCGTCGATTTTCTCTTCAACCTGACCATCGGCCGATGGCGGGACAGCCCAGCGGAATCGCACCTCGACCACGGTCTCCTCGAGCGCTGCCGAACCGCCGCGCTCGCCCTGGCCGCGGACGGCCCGGCCGGGCTGGTCCACGGAGACCTGCACCCTGGGAACGTCCTCATCAGCGACAGTCATGGCCTCGTCGTGATCGACCCGCGGCCCAGCATCGGCGATCCTGCATTCGATGCCGTCGACTGGGTCCTCGCGCAGGCCGCAGAACTTCACGACCTTGAGGAGAACATCGCCCGCCTCACCGCCCTGATCCCGGATATGGACCCTGACCGACTCATGAACTGGTGCCGGACGACAGCCGCCGTAATCGTCGTCCCCCGACTGAACCGAGGCCTATACGACCAGGAAACTCGGCTCCTCCTGCACCTGGCGGCGACTTCTGCGGTGATCAGATAGGTTCACCGGGCCGGACAGGTTCGGTTTCATCTAGTGCGATGATCATGAACGTTCACTGGGTTGGCTGATCATGCGGCTCAGGTCTTGGGGCGTCCCCATCGGCGCTGTTTCTCACTTCGGACCCGGGCGCGTTCTCGCCGTTGTGCGGCCAGCCCGTCGGGATGACGGGCGTTGGCGTTGCGCCAGCGCAGATAAGCCTGGAGCTTGCGGGCCAGCACGGTGTGGTTGGGGTGATCAGAGCCGCCCATTAGGTGGCCGGCAGCCGATCCGGCCTGCTCTCTTTTGCCCAGCCACTGCCACGGGAGGGCCGGAGCGACAATGGTCCGAACTGGTCGAAGGCGAAACACCGCATCGGGAATCGGCTGGTGGCCTCCTCGATCCGGTCCAGTTCGGCCTCCCGCTGCGGATCGGTGGACTCCTTCCAGATGCGGGTTCGAGCGCCTCCAGCCCCGGGCGTTGAAGGCGTGGATGACATCATGGACGGTGTCTTCATCGGCCGCGACCAGGTGCGCGATCGCCGGGGCCGTAGTGCCGCCGACGGACGCCATGATGATCAGCGCTCTGCGTATCCGGATCGAGCCGTGTTTGCCTCGCCGTACCAGGCGTTGCAGCAGTTGACCTTCGGCGTCGGTTGATCGCCGGGCTCTGACGGGCTCAGCCATGCGCTCCTCCTGCTGTCGGTGCCGATTGGGCCGGTACCGGCAGCAGGGCAGGTCATCAAACGACGCAAGCCGTACGGCATGCCAGGACCCGGTAAACCTAAGTGGTCACCGCACTAATGAAGGTGACAAACGATCCCGAACGGATACGACTCCAGGGTCGCGGAGAGCTCAAAAGGACGATTGTCCTGAGGCCGAACCTCTGGCTCACGTAGCCAACTTCTTGAACGCCAAGGCATCGCGTCTTGCGGCAGACGTCTCGATCAAGATGACCAACGAAACTCACCTGAACACGTGGATGCCCCCCTGCCAAGGGCTGAGAAGATGGTCAAATTCTGGGTGTATTGAGGCGTGTTGAGATGTGTGACCTCTATCGGCCATGCTCTGTTGCTGAAGGACATCCCCCAGCTCACCCGGCAGTCTCCGGCTCCCGCCGTCGTCCCTCGACCATGTCACGAAGGGTTTCTCATCAGCATGCCGTCCGACTCCCTGCTTCCACCCTCCCTGTTGCGGGCACTGGCAGAGCCCCGCCCGTCCAACGGGCTGTCAGACATCAAGCACGTCGTGTTCATCATGCAGGAGAACCGCTCTTTCGATCACTACTTCGGCAGCCTGCGAGGGGTTCGGGGCTACGGCGACCGCAACGCGGTGACCACCCGCGCATGGAAACCGATCTTCGAGCAGGACGGCGTGCTGCCCTTCTCGATCCGCGAGGCCGCCCAGCAGGCCGGGGCGGACCCGATGTTGCTCGACAGCCATGACCACAGCTGGCTCGGCACGCAGAACGCCTGGGCGATGGGCTGGCTCGACGCCTGGGTGCCCAACAAGGGTCCCTCCAGCATGGGGTTCTACGACCGGCGGGACCTGCCGTTCCACTACGAGCTCGCCGACACCTTCACCGTCTGCGACGCCTATCACTGCTCGCTGCTGAGTTCCACGACACCGAACCGCAACTATCACATCTCCGGATACACCGGATATGAGCCTGGCACCGAACAGCGGGCCATCGACAACGTGGCCAGCGAGGGTGAGATCGACGATCATCCGGGCTACTCCTGGGTCACGGTGCCCGAGCTGCTGAGCCAGGCCGGGCACAGCTGGCAGGTGTACCAGGAGTGGGACAACTACGAGTGCAACAACCTGGAGCTCTTCGCGACCTTCAAGGCCGTCATGGCCAAACTGGGACAGCCCAGCAGCCTGCGTGCTTTCTACCGGGCGGTCCGCCAGGCCGAGGATCCCACGCCGTTGCTCGCGGCGCTGGAGGAGAAGGTCTCCGCGCTCGATCCCGCCGACCGCGAGCTCTACGACCGGGGGCTTCGCCGTACTCACACCGGCGGTCTGGGGCAGTGGTTCGCGGCCGACGTCGCCGCCGGGCGGCTGCCCGCGGTGTCCTACATCGTCACCTCGCTGGCCGACTGCGAGCACCCCGAGGGATCGTCCGCGGTCGAGAGCGGAAAGATCATCTACCAGGTGCTCGACGCGCTCGCCTCTCATCCGGACGTGTGGTCGAACACGGCGGTGTTCATCACCTACGACGAGAACGACGGCTTCTTCGACCATGTCCCGCCGCCCGTGCCGCCGGACGGCACGTCGGACGAGTTCGTCAACGGACGGCCTCTGGGCCTGGGCATGCGGGTGCCGATGATCGCGGTCTCGCCCTGGAGCGTCGGCGGCTACGTCTGCTCGGAGACCTTCGACCACAGCTCGACCGTGCGCTTCCTGGAAACCTGGCTCGGCATCAAGGCTCCCGACATCAGCCGGTGGCGGCGGACCGTCGCCGGTGACCTCACCTCCGCCTTCGACTTCGGCACCCCGAGGTCCCGGCCCCAGGTGACGACGTTCCCGCCCGTCAAGGTCGCCGCCGGTGACCGCTGGTATCCGACCGTGCCGGCCGAGCAGCGGATGCCCGTCCAGGAACCGGGCACCAAGCCCGCCCGCGCCCTGCCGTACCAGCCGGACGCCTCGGCCCGGCGCCGGGGCAGCACCCTGGAGATCACCATGACCAATGGGGGAACGGCCAGCGCCCACATGACCCTCCGCGGCCACATGGGGGAACTCCCCCGGCCGCAGCACTTCGACGTCCTCGACGACCTTCGCGAGGTGGTCTACTTCCCCATCGCGAGGTACGACCTCGTGCTGACCGGCCCGAACGGCTTCCGCCGCGAGTTCCGCGGCGACCTCGGGGACAGCGTCGAGGTGTCCAGCGAGATCAACGCGGCCTCGCGGACGATCGACGTCACCGTCACCAACCTCGGTCACTCGACCGCCGAGATCGAGGTCTCCCCCTTGGCCTACGGCGGCGCGCCGCACAGCATCCGGCTGGCACCCGGCGGCAGCGACCGTTTCAGCTACCGGACCACGGACGGGTGGTACGACTTTCAGATCACCGACGCCGCCGGCGGCGGCTTCGCCCGCCGCCTGATGGGACACATCGAGAACGGCGAGGAGAGCGTCACCGGATGATCGTTTAGGCGCGCCCCCCAAGGCGCGTGACGATCCCGCCGCCCACGTCAGGAAGACACTGGGCGGCGAACGATCGGATAACGCGTCAGCGCGCGGACCACCGGGCGGCCCGGATCAGATCCCCGGGCCGCCGCCGGCCGGATCGTGGACGGCTATGCCGGCATCGCGCCAAGCACAAGAGGACTCGCGCCATCACCGGCGCGAGTCCTCAGATCAGCCGCGCCCTCCGGTCACAGGCGGCAGGAGACCTTGTACTGCCCCACGTTGGACGTGACCGCCTGCGGGGTGTCCGGGAACAGCTCCAGCCAGACGGACGCGCCATCGTTGTAGGTCGGCTGTATCCCCCGCACCACGTGCTCGGTCTGGCTGCCCTGACCGTAGAAGTAGGCGGTGTGCACCTCCGACACCTGCTTGTAGGGGCCGAAGTCGTAGACCCATCGATACGGCACCCGGCCCGGCCCCTTCACGGTGATGTCACCGGACAGGTAGTGCCGGTAGTCGGCGTTCCAGCCGCAGTAGTAGACGTACGACTCCCCCTGGACCACTTTGACCGACTCGACCTTCGCGTTCCCCTCCGGAGGTGTGCCGCTCTCGCAGGTCACCGTGGAGGTCGCCACGTTCGACCTGACCCCGTTGACCTCGATCGCCAGGGAGACGACGCCTCCTGCGGTGATGGGCTTGTGCGCGGTGAAGCTCCGGTACAGCTCGTTGAACCTGACCTCCTCCACCGGTCCCGGCACCCCGTTCCAGATTCGCCGGAACTTGATGACAGCCGGCTTCTTCTCCGTCTCGATCCTGACGGAGAACGGCAGGTCCGCGGCGCCCCCCGCGCTGTCGGCGGGCGGGCAGGGGCCCCGGTAGTTCGGGCGGAGCGCCGTCACCGCGACCGTGGCGTTGGTCTCGTCGGTGCACGTGATGTCGTAGGGAACCTTGTTGGAGATCGCGGCCCCGGCCGGGGAGAGGATCTCGATGGCCCGCCAGCCCGAACGGGTGTCGAAGGCCACCCTCTCCTCATAGTTGACCGCGGCCTCGGTCGCGCCGCCGCGGGCGAACTCGCGAACCTGTTCCTGCGACTTCCACCCGTTGCTGTCGATCCACCGGTACTTCACGGTCGCCGGGACTCGTGACACCTTGAGGGTGCCCGTGGTGTTCCAGTAGAACGGGTTCCAGCAGGAGCCCTCGTACTTCCCGGGCTTTATCTCGGTCACCGTCGCCGACGCGGTGACCTGAGGTTCGGAAGTGGGCGTCCCCGAGGCGGTCGGCCTCGGCGTCGGAGTCGCCGGCGGCGAGCTCGGCGTCCGCGTGGGCGAAGGGGACGAAGTGGGACGGAACGTCGAGGTGGGATCCGGCTGGACGACGACCGATCCCTGGCAGCTCGCCTGGAAACGGGCCTTCTTGGATGTCCTCTTCCGGGGGCTGAGAACCTGCAGCGCCTGCCAGCTCCTGGTGTCGGTGGTGAACGTGCGCCGGTCCCAGAGCGTGACCCGCCCCTTCGTCACGACCGTCTGCACGGGTCCCGCCGCGGCGTCTCCCCGCAGCCAGCGATACCTGATCCTGGTTCCGGGCCGGGCCTTGACCACGGCCGCGAAGCTGACGCTCACCGGGCAGTCACCGTTGTAGAGCGCGGGTGCCGCCTTCGCGGCCGACACCGCCACCGCCACCGGACCGGAAGTCATGGCGGAGGCCGGGGTAGCCGTCATGACACCGCCGATGGCGGCTCCTATCGCGAGAGCCGCGACCATGTTCCTGACATTGAAAATCACAGGCCCGAAGGGTAAATCAGGTCACTTGGACCTCACTGGTCACCGGCTTGCACGCGGTTGGGTGGACGCTCGATCGCCGTGAGCGGCCGGGTCGTTCACCCGGCCGCCGTTGGCGACCAGGCCGTCGCCCGCGGAAAGGACGGAGCGGGGTCATCCAGCCGCGCGGGCGGCGGTGATGAAGCTTCTGATGAGCCCGGCGTCCTTCACGCCGGGCGCGACCTCCACGCCGCTCGACACGTCGACTCCCCAGGGCTGGGCGGCGGCGATCGCCTCGGCGACGTTCGACGGGGCCAGGCCTCCCGCCAGCATCCAGCGGCCGGCGGGGCGCCCGCGCACCACCGCCCAGTCCCATGGCTCCCCCGAGCCGGGTTTGGGCGCGTCGATGATGAGCAGGTCCTCGTCGAACGCACCGCAGCGCAGGTCGACGCTCGCGGCTCCGGCGCGGATCAGCGTGACGCCGAGGTCCTTCAACGCGGTGAAGTCCTCGTGCGGGTGGTCGCCGTGCAGCTGGACGGCGCGCACTCCGGCCTCCAGCGTGACCGCCCGGACCTCCTCGGAGGACTCACCGGCGAACACCGCCACGGTCAGCACGTGCGGGGGCACCATCGCGGCCAGCTCACGCGCCCGCTCGGGGGTGACCCGCCGGGAACTCCTGGTGAGGACGAAACCGATCGCGTCGGCACCCGCCTCGACGGCGGCCGTCACATGCTCGGGCTCGCGCAGCCCGCAAATCTTCACATACACCCTTCGCACATTAGCGCCGGGAAGCCGAGCCGACGATTGGCCGCGAACGATCCGGGCCGTCGAACCCGGACAGCTCGGCGAGCCCGGTCTCCCGGGCGAGGAAGGCCAACGTCTCGGCCGCCACCGCGGAACCACCGAGGTGGCCGACACCCTCCGCCATGCGGAAGAGCACGCGACGTGACGGGTCGGCGTGCTGGAGAGCGGCGCACATCTTCCTGGCGTGCATGGGGTCGACGCGGCGATCCTCGTCCCCCGCGATGAGCAACGTCGGAGGATAGTCGACACCGTCGGTGACCCGGTGGTATGGCGAATACGCGAGCAGATGAGGCAGGTCGGCCGGGTCGTCGGCGCTGCCGTACTCGGCACGCCAGGCGGGTCCGAGGCCGAAGAGGTGGTAACGGACCATGTCGAACAGCGACGCCACGCAGACGGCCGCGCCGTACAGCTCCGGGCGTTGGGTCAGGGCGGCGCCGACGAGAAGCCCGGCGTTGCTCGCCCCCATGATGCCCAGTTGTCGCGGAGTCGTGTAACCATGCGCGATCAGCCACTCCGCCGCGGCGTGGAAGTCGTCGAACGTGTTCTGCTTGCGCTCCCGCATGCCCGCACGATGCCACGCCTCACCTTCCTCGCCTCCGCCGCGCAGGCACGCGATCGCCACGACCCCACCGGCCTCCACCCAGGCCATCGTCTCCGGCTGGTACGAGGGGAGCATCGATTGGCCGAATCCGCCGTACCCCGTCAGCAGCGTCGGGCGCGGATGATCGGGCGCTTCCGACGGTGTTATGAGGAACATCGGCACGGCGGTGCCGTCGGTGGACTCGTAGGTGATGTGACGTGAGCAGACCTTCTGCGATTGTTCGATCGCGGGCCGCCGGCCGCGCAGGACACGGTCACCCGCTTGGTAGCGCAACCGCGAGGAAGGTGTGAGGTAGTCGGTATAGCCGAGCCAGATCGTCGACCCGCCTTCACGCGGTTCGGTCACATTGGAGACGCTGCCGATGCCCGGCAGTTCCAGGGTGCGAAGCCTGCGACCTCGCACACGGTCGTGAACGCTCACCTCGTGGCGTCCGTGTCGCATGTGCACCGCGAGCAGTTCCGGCAGCGCGCCGTCCGCGAAGGCCACCGTCACGAGCGTCGCCTGAGGGTCTTCCTCCAGAACGTCACGCCAGTTGGTCACATCCGGTGCTCTCGGGTCGGCACGGCACAGGCGTCCGCGCGGCGCCTGATAGGTGGTGAGTAAATAGAGCACGCCCTCAGGAGAGACACGCGCGACGGTCCGCGCGTCAACACCCCGCACCACCGCCGCCAGAGGTGGAGAGTCGAACCGGCCCTGATCAAGATCGGCAAGCCATACGTCCGTGGCGCCCCCCACTCCCGTCGTGGTGTGAACGACCAGCCATCGGCCCAGGTTGAGATCGACGGTCAAACCAGCGCCCGCCGGCAGGTCGCCGCCGAACACCTCGATGTCGTCGCGGTCCGGGTCGGAGCCGAGAAAGTGCAGGTGCAGGCGGCGGTGGAGTCCCGCTCCCGGCGAAGGCCGGCAGCGAACGTAGTAGAAGCCCGAACCGTCCGGCAGCCAGGCCACCGAGGCATACCAGAGCCGGTCGATCGGCCGGTCGACCGGGGAGCCGGTGGCGACGTCGACCACGTGGAGGACGGCCCGCTCACCACTGCCGGAAACGACCTGATAGGCCAGAAAACGACCGCCGGGCGACGGGTGCCAACGCGTCAGTGACGCTTCGCCGCCCAGCCGCGACGCGTCGACGAGGAGCCTCTCGGCACCGTCTGGTTCCTGCACGTAGATGGATCGCGTACCGTCCCCGGATGGCCGGCGCGCGACGAAGATCCGGCCGCCCGACCGGGTCGGCGGGGAATCCGCGGTGACATGGTCCAGCTCGGCCAGCCTGACCAGTGCCGCCTGCCGTACGGCGCAGCCGTCGAAGTAGGCGTCCGTGAGCGCTCGCTGCCGGTCCGACCAGGCGCGTGTCGCGGTGCTGCCGGGGTCTTCGAGCCATCGGTAGGGGTCGCTGACCCGGTGGCCGTGGATGAGTTCCACGAGGTCGTCGCGCGGTGCCTCCCGCAGGGTCATGGGTTCATCTCTCCTGATGGGACGAGTCGTTCCGGCATCGTTCTGGCGAGGGGAAGGAGCGTCAGGCTGACGAGCAACGAAAGGATCACGGCGGCCCAGAGCGTGGGCCGTGCGCCGAGCGCGTCTGCCACGAGGCCACCGGCCAGAGCTCCGGCAATGCGGGTGCTGGCGGTTATGAGCTGCATGCTCACCGATGTACGGCCGAGCACCTCCTCCGACACCGCTGTGGTGACGAATCCGGTGAGGCCGACATTGGAGATCGCGCCGAACAATGCCGGCAGCCCGATCCCGAGCGCGGCGACGACTGCCGCGACCGGCAGGGGCCCACTCGCCAGAGGAAGCAGTGCCGTGGCGGCGACACCGCCGAGAAAGCCCCCGATCGCCATGTGACGCCCGTCGAAACGGTTCACCAGCCGGTCGCTGATGATCGTCCCCACAGCGCCGGCGACGCCGATCAGCACGAACAGGGAGCCGTACCAGGCGGTCGGTATGGCCAGGACGGTCAGCAGGAAGACCGCCTGCACCGCCGACACCATCCCGCCCGCGAACGAGTCGACGGCGACGAACGGCATCAGCCGCCGCAGAAACGGCTCATCACGCAGGGCGGCGAAGCCCGCCACGAGTTCGGCGCGGTCGATGCGACCACGGCGTCCGGGAACCGGAGGCTCCGGTTTCCTGATGAAGACGAGACACGCCGCGTTGACCAGGTAGGAGGCCATGTCGACGAGCAGGGGAACCACCATGCCGCCGACCACCACGACCGGACCGGCCACGACGCGGCCGAGCACACTGCCGACGTACTCCCCGCCCTGCAATCGTGCACGTGCCCGTGTCACCGCGTCGGCTCCGACGATGCTGCGGAGGTGGGCGAAGTACAGCGCCTCGATGAAGACACCGATCAGACCGAACGTGAAAGCGAACCCCGCCAGAACCCACACCGCCAGGTGCCCTGTCGCCAATGCCACGGTGACCACGCCGAGCGTCGCCGCGGCGACGAGATCGCAGGCGATGAGGTAGGGACGCCTCCGAGGGACTCGATCCGCCCACACCCCGGCGAGCAGGCCGAAGGCGAGGACGCTCGCCGTTCCCGCGGCGACGATCACGGCGACGTCCGTAGCCGTCGCGCCCAAGTGCCGGATCGCGATGATGGGGAGGACGACAGCGGTGAACACCGACCCAAACCTGGAGATTGTCTGACCGGTCCAGAAAAGACGGAAATCGCGACTCACGGAGGTCCTTCGAAATCGTTCATTG
This sequence comes from Streptosporangium sp. NPDC000396, assembly GCF_042898655.1. Taxonomy (NCBI): domain Bacteria; kingdom Bacillati; phylum Actinomycetota; class Actinomycetes; order Streptosporangiales; family Streptosporangiaceae; genus Streptosporangium; species Streptosporangium sp. NPDC000396. Next base: position 463,304 of record NZ_JBIAZA010000004.1, on the reverse strand, counting down.
AACAGGGTGGGTCACCTCGGTCGCGGTGACCCACCCTGTTGTGGTGTCGAGCGTGCCGCACCCGCTTACAGCGGGTTGTTGCCGCCGTCACTCTCGCCGTGGCAGCGGCTGAGGCTGAGCTGGCTGCACGGCGCGTCATTATCGATCTTTCCGGCAAGCTGCTGGAGAGCCAGAATCGTGGTCATCTGTGATCACCTCCCTCCGTCGTGATGAGTGTTCAGGCACTACGACCCGGCTCATAGAAACCCCGCTAAGCGATCCAGAGTGAAGAGCCAGGCCCACCGCACCCGCTTAGTGCGGGCTATTGCCACCGCTTTCACCCTGACAGTTGGTGCTGAGGCTGCTGCACGGCACGTCGGTTTCGAGGTAGGGGGCAAGCTGCTGGAGAGCCAGAATCGTGGTCATGTTTAATCACCTCCCTCCGTGGCGTAGGGGCGTACGGGTGGTACAGCCCGGCTCACCGGAGCCCTGTTAGACGCTCCAGAACAAAGAACCGGGCCTACCACACCTACTTACAGCGGGCTATTACCGTCGCTATCCCCGATGCACTTGGTGAAGCTGTAGCTGCTGATCGGTGCGTCGATCTCGACCTCACCAGCAAGCTGCTGAAGAGCCAGAATCGTGGTCATGTTTAATCACCTCCCTCCGTGGTGTAAGGGTGTACGGGTGGTACAGCCCGGCTCATCGGACCCCCACCAGGAGACCCAGAACAAAGAACCGGGCCCACCACACCCACTTACAGCGGACTCGGACCGTTATCCTCGGGGCATTGGCATTTGACGTAGCTCCATGAGCTGCCAGGCGCGTCGATCTCGACCTCACCAGCAAGCTGCTGAAGAGCCAGAATCGTGATCATGTTTAATCACCTCCCTCCGTCATAAAGGGGCGCGTAGGCACCGCAGCCCGGCTTATCGGACCCCACTAGGCCGGGAGCGTGTCGCCGGCGGAGTGGGAAGATCAAGGGTGAAGAACTGGTCGCCGGGGCCGCGCACGACCCGGTTCAGTGCCAGAAGCACTCCGGCGCCGCCGCTTGCCAGGCTGGCGTTGAACCGGCTTGAGGCCGAACCGAGGAAGCCGATGCCGCTGCGGTGCGGGACCGCGTATTTCAACAAGCCGGTTGCCACCCTGACAGCGTCGTCATGGTTGGTGTGGTCTCCGGCCCATTCGGCATGGTCGGTGAGGGAGTAGGCCAGTCCGGCGAGCCCTGTGAACAGGCCCGGCTCGACGCAGCAGGTCTTGGTCGTGTCCGCGAGGATGCGGGGCAACGCCATGGCGCAACGATCGTCAGGGGCGGTCGCGACGAATCGAGTGAGCGCCATCCCGACTCCGGCAGCGCCCACGGCGAGGTACGGCATGGCGCGAAAGGTCACCGTGTCGTCGGGAAAAGAGAGCCCACCGCCCGGCGTGTCGATCCCGCGGTCCAGTTCCTCGTGCAGGAGCAGCCGCCCGGCCTCCAGGTAACGATCGTCTCCGGTGTCGCGCGCCAAGTAGTAGAGGAACAACGCCAGCCCGGATCTGCCGTGCATCAGCCCGATGGCATCGTGGTCGCCGAGGGTGGTCACCAGATCGGTTGTTCGGAGGATCTCGTCTCCCGCCGATGCCGCCCGGTCGAGATGGTGGGCGTTCCCGGTCTTGCGGTGCAGGGCGAGCCACGTCAGGCCGATCCCGGCCCGGCCGCCGTACAACGTGGTGGACATTCCCGCGATCGGATGGCCGTCCGCGGCCTCGAGCAGGTCGATCGCCTCGTCGAGCCGGCCGAGCTCGGCCAGAACCCAGGCGATCCCCGCCAAACCGACGTGGAGACCGGGTGGCAGGTCGTGACGGCTCTCAAGGGCGTCGCCTCGTAGCCGCTTCTCGACCTCTTCGGGGATCTCCACGCCGGCGGCGTGCAGGGCGTGCACCACACCGGCGGTTCCGTAGGCGACGCACACGTTGTTCGTCCGGAAGGCCGCGGGCGGTGGCGGAAAGAGCCAATCGGGCCTGTCCGGATGGGCGGTTTCCAGCAGAGTCGCGGCCGTCTTGTCAGCGAGCCAGGCAAGGCAGCCCAGAGGGTCGGCGTCGAGTTGCTCCGGCGTGGGGTGGATGTCATGGCCGGTTTCGCCCCCGACGTAGAAGGTCGTCGCCCGCTCCCACAGGGGTTGCGGCAGTGGTGCCATCGCCGCGAGATCGCGTCCCAGAAACGCCAGGTTGGCGGGAGCCCGCTCGAAGATGTTGTGCAATGGTGCGAGCATCGACAGGGCGAGTGCGGCCATGCCGTACCGGTCGTGGATGAAGGGATCGGATCCGTCGCCGACCAGTTCGGCGGGTGGTACGTATCCCTCTGTGCCGATCTGGAGAGGAGGTCCCTCGATGAGGGACACGGCCTCGAAGTCGACCAGCCGGGCCGTGCCGGTGGGGGAGACGATGACGTTGCGGGGATTGATGTCTCCGAACCTGTAACCGAGGTCGTGCAGGCGGGTCAAGTCCTCGTCCAGCGATTCAAGGATGGCCTGGCAGTCGGCGTAGTAGCGGGCGAAGTCCGCCGGCGACTGGTTGGCCAGGATGACGGGCGAGACCCGGGCGACCCAGGCGTTGAGCGACATACCCTCCACATGTTCCGTGACGAGGAAGTCGTGCTCCCATTCCGTGAAGTAGTCCAGCGGCTCCGGGCACAGCCCGGGTGCTGCCTGGTGCATGGTGGTCAGGATGTCCCGCTCCCGGCGAAGCCGTTCTCGCGCGTCCACCCCGTCCCAGGTCAGGCCGCTGTGCGCGCGGGCCTCCTTGATGAACACCGTGCGCCCCGTGCGCGTGTCCCTGGCCTCGTAGGTCCCGCCCGCGTTGCTGGGCTGAACCGCGTGGACGATCTCGTAGTGGCGTAGCAGGGCAGGTCCCTGGTGCTGCGCCGGCTCCTCGGATACGAACGGGTCGGTGATGCCGTCAGGCAGGATGAACATGGGCTGGCGCGCGTCGACGGCGTCATGTCCGTTGCCGTCGCGGACGAGCATCTCCCTGGTTCCGTCGGGGCGCAGCCGGCTTCTTCCGCTGAACGAGCCGTAGCGGTAGTGGACGACACGCGAGTCGCGGTACCTGCGGTCGGAGAGGATGTACGGGCCCTCCTCGTCGGCCAGCGCGTCGGCCAGGCGATCGAGAAGCTGTCGCGCGGTCTCCGTGTCCGGCGGATATATCGCGCAGAACTTCCCCGACTGGGCTCGGTGGGCGTGCTTGTAGTGGAGAAACATGAAGAAGAAACGGGCCTTGATGTGCTTGAACGGCACACCCTCGGCAAAACACACGTCCGCTACCGTGTCGAGGACATGCTGCGCGCGCTCCAGCCGCGCCGACACATGGATCTTCCACCCTTGCTCCACATGGTGAAGGTGGGGAGCGTCCCAAACTGTCCATATGTCGTGATCCGTCCCGCACCATGGGGGTGGGACTCGCGTGGGTGTGAAGCGCGACCCCGAGTCCTCGACACTGGCAAGCGGCGCGTAATATTCGTCATCGGCCAAGGTCTGGCCAAAAAGTTCCAGCATCGTGTTCTCCTCGCCGATCACGTGGGTGAAAGAAACACTTTTTCGAGGCCGGGTGCGGGCGAGATATCGCCCCGCCCAGGCTGCGCATAATCAACTTTCACAGACATGAGAGTCATGAACATCTGCAAAATTACGTAATCGGCCTACGGCGGAATCACGTAGCCGGCCTACGTACGGGTCACCCGTCCTGACGTCCGCATTTTCCCCTGCGATCAGGCCGGTCATTCCGGCCCATTCGGGTGACGACTGCGGCTCATATCGGAGGGCCGATTCCACCGGGTCCCCGGACGGATCGTCGTTGACGGCTTGCCGTCCGCGCCCACGCCGGAGGACGGCGACGACGTCGTGGCCCTGCTGCGATACCACGGTGAGGCCGGAAAAAGATCGGGCCCCCTCCACGGCGTGGAGGGGGCCCGATCTTTCAGATAGCCCAGGCTGCCCAGGTATATGTCAGGTCATGTCGGCAAGCGGAACTCTCGATCGCCCGCTCCGCCGCAAGGACGGACCCGGCACAAAGATCGCGTACGGCTACCGCAGGCCGTCGAAGAGGTGGTCTTCGCGGTCGGCGGCGGGGACGCGGCTGGAGTGGAGGATGAAGGCCTCCTGGCCGAACACCCGCTGCTGGGCCTCGGCGGGCATGTGCAGCAGGAAGATGCTCTCACTCTGGCTGGCGTGCGCCTCCAGCGCCTTGCGCTTGCGCTCCGCGTAGGGTGCCACGTCGACCACGGTGGTGATCTGCTCCTCCGGCACGCCGAAGTCCTCGGGGAGCTCCAGGTCCTCGGGGGCGGCGCCGGTCGAGCGGAGATAGTCGAACAGCTCGGCGACCCGCTCCCGAGGCACCGCGGTGTAGTAGAACTTGCTGGGGATGCCGCTCATCTCTGCCGCGGCGACGGCGATCCGGTGGGCCTGGATGTGGTCGGGGTGGCCGTACCCGCCGTTCTCGTCGTAGGTGACGACGACCTGCGGCCGGTAACGCTCCATCAGCGCGGCGAGCCGCCCGGCTGCCTCCTCTACGGGAATGTTGGCGAAGGCGTCCGGCGCCTCGTTGGCAGCCCAGCCGACCATGCCGGAGTCGCGGTAACCGAGCAGTTCCACGTGCTCGATCCCCAGGTGGGTCACGGACTCGCGGAGCTCCTCCAGCCGCAGCGCGCTCACCGCCGCCTCGTCGTGGCCCGGCTCCCCCGGCTTCACCCCCTTGGGGCCGTCGCCCTGCTCACCGTTGGTGCAGGTGACCAGGACGGTGCGGATGCCCTCGTCGGCGCACCTGGCGAAGATGCCGCCCGTGCTGAGCACCTCGTCGTCGGGATGAGCGTGGACGGCCATCAGCGTCAGTTGGTTGTCCATGGATATTGGCCTTCCGTAAGTCACCTGAAATTTCCTGACAGCGCGTACTACCAATGCGTCGCGAAAGCACCGGCCCGATCGTGGAACCTGGAGATCTCGACACCTCACCACAATCCACGATCACCACGACAATAGAGCGGGGCACCGACAATCGAGCGACGGCCGGTCCCGATCACGTGCTAGGCCGGGATGGTGGTGTCGCGCCGGATGCGGGCGTCGGCCACCGCCAGGCCCAGGAGAACCAGCGCGGTCGCCGTGCTCAGAACCAGCGGGCTGACGATCAAGGAGACCGGCACCAGGGCGACCAGTGCCGCGACGGCGGCCAGCCGTGTCCAGGGAACCCGCCGGAACACGGTGCGCGTGAACAGCGCGTGGCCCACCAGGTAGAGTCCCGCCCCACCGAGGATGACCGCGGTGACGGCCGGTTCGGTGTGACCCGCGGGATGGGCGATGACGAGCTCGTTGCCGACGGCGGTCACGATGATGCCGGCCACCATCGGGATGTGGTTGACGGCGTACGCCGACCGTCCCAGCCGTCCGGGGTCGTCGGAGGCCGCGATCTCCTCCGCGGCGGCCTCGGCGGTCCGGTCGAAGTAGATCCACCACATCCCGACCGCGGCCACGAACGCGACGGCGAACGCCGCCACCGCGGCCGGCGACGGGCCGAGCTTGCCGAGCGTCGCACCGGTCATCAGGATCGACTCGCCCAGCGCGATGATCATGAACAGCTGGCAGCGCTCGGCCATGTGGGCACCCTCGATCGTCCACTCCGACGTGTGGGCCCGCCCCAGCCCCGGCATCCGATAACCGTGCCACGGCGCGAGGTACTCCAGGATGATCGCCAGCACCCACAACCCCGTCTGCACGGCGCCTCCGGCGACGGCACCGTACAACCACAGCACGCCCGTGACGACATGCCACAGCAGGATCCTCGAAAACGTGAGCCGCAGAGCCGTGCCCCTCGACAAGACGACAAGACTCATCGTGCGGCCGACCTGGATCGCCACATAGGCACCGGCGAACCACACGGCCCGCTCGCCGAAGGCCTCGGGCAGGAACGCCGACATGACCAGGCTGGCCAGCATGACGGCCGCCAGCACCAGGCGGATCCGGGGATGCGCCGGATCGAACCAGTTGGTCATCCAGCTGGTGTAGTTCCACGCCCACCACACCGCCAGCAGCAACAGCAACGTCTTGGCCGCGCCGATGACGGTCAGCTCGTCCAGCAGGTGGTGCGACAGCTGCGTCACGGCGAACACGTACACCAGGTCGAAGAACAACTCGAACGGTGTCACCGTCGCCGCGCCGGCCCCTCGTGCGCGCATCAATCCAGGAACCGTTTCCACTCGCCCTCCCGCGAAATCGACTTCAATCAGCTACCACGGCCCAGGGCCGAATGTCCCGGCACATCCTTTCTCAACCCGTGCATATCTGTAAGAAAGTAATCAAATCGATAGGCGGCGTGCGCGCTCCGGGAATGCTGAGGGGGTACTGAGGCGACGTTGAGGATTACTGAACTTCCGCCGCCGAGTGTCGTCGTATGGACGTTTCAGAGACTCGTGCGGCACGCGGCGTGATCGCTCCGCCGTCATTCCGGTGCCGCGAAGGACGCCGGACCGGTCCAGACGGCCCGGAATGACGGACGGGAGCAGTCATGCGCCGCATCATGGTCGTCTACGGCACCAGACCAGAGGCAATCAAGGTCGCGCCGCTGATCATCGCACTGGCGAACTCGGCGCTCTTCGAGCCGGTCGTCGTCGTCACGGCACAGCATCGCCAGTTACTCGACCAGGTGAACGAGGTCTTCGGCATCACACCCGACTTCGACCTCGACCTCCTGCGGCCCGGGCAGACACTCGCCGAGGTGACGACCCGGGCGATCTCAGGGCTCGACACGCTGATGTCGGGACATCGTCCCGACGCGGTCGTCGTCCAGGGCGACACCACGACCACGCTGGCAGGCGCGCTCGCGGCCTTCTACCACCGTGTCCCGGTCGTGCACCTCGAAGCCGGCCTGCGGAGCGGAGACCTGTTCTCCCCGTTCCCCGAGGAGGCCAACCGAAGTCTGACCACTCAGCTCGCGAACCTCCACCTCGCGCCCACGCCCGCCAACGCCGGCAACCTGCTCGACGAGGCCGTACCTGCTGATTCGATCATCGTCACCGGCAACACCGTGATCGACGCGCTGCTGTGGAGCAGCCAGGCCCGAGGCGCTTACCACGACCCTCGGTTGCTCGCCATGGAGGACGGCAGGCGGGTGATCGTCGTCACCGCTCACCGCCGGGAATCCTGGGGAGACGGCATGGACGGCATCGGCCGCGCGCTCTCCCGCCTGGCGGCCCGCGAGCGGGACGTGCACATCGTGTTCCCGATCCATCCCAACCCGATCGTCCGGCAGACGCTGCTCCCCCATCTGACCGGCCATCCGAACGTCACGGTCACCGAGCCGCTGCACTACGGCGACTTCACCCGGCTCCTCCGCCGTTCCTATCTCGTCCTCACCGACAGCGGCGGGATCCAGGAGGAAGCGCCGAGCCTCGGCAAGCCCGTGCTGGTGATGCGCGACACCACGGAACGGCCTGAGGCGGTGCGGGCCGGGACGGCGTGCCTGGTGGGCACCGAGGAGAGCCGCATCGTGGCCGGCGTCACCACCCTGCTGCACTCGCCGGAGGCCTACCGCCGGATGGCGAACGCGATCAACCCATACGGCGACGGCCAGGCCACCGATCGGGCGCTGGCCGCGCTGGCTCACCTGTTCGGCCTCGGGCCGCGACCGGCGCCGTTCCGCCTCCCGTCCGAGGTGGCTCGGCCGGTGCACGGAGAACGGCGTTCCCCCAGGCCTGTCGGCCCCGGCCTGATCTCAGCCGGGCACAGTGGAAGGGGCCCCTCTCATGCAACCTCTCAGCAGCCGCGCGGACGCCTTCGGCGACCGCCTTCCCGGCCGGCGGCGGCGCAGCGAACTGCGCTGGCTGACGGCCCTGGTGCTAAGCGGTGTGGTGGTGGCCGGGGCGAATCTAGGAGCGATGACTCATGAGGCGCCGGTGTCCCTGCCCGCGCCGCGTCTCTGGCCGGGATGCGGTGTGGGTGCCCCGGCGATGCCCGTCGGCGCCACGGGGCCCGAACACGCCACCACGTTGATCCTCGCCGACGACGTGGACGGCCTGCCGATGTCCAGGGTGCACTCGGTCCTCGCCGCCAACCTCGCCTCGCATTTCGGGCCGGTCCGGGTGCTGGGGACGAGCGCCTACCGCGCCGGCATGCTGCGTCGTCACCGGGCGCTGGTGTATCTCGGCACCTCGGCCTACCAGAGGCTGCCCGCGGCCCTCCGCGCCGACGTTCTCGCAGGCTCCCGCCGGGTCCTGTGGATGGGCGGCAACATCGACCAGCTCACCACGCAGCACGACTTCGCGGCCCGGTACGGCTGGCGATGGGGGAACCTCAGCCAGGCTGAGATCCGCGGCATCCGTTACAAGGACACGCTGCTGAGCCGTGATCCGGTCGAAGAGCCGCTGCGCACGTTCGCCGAGCTGGACCGGCGGCGGGTGAAGGTGCTCGGGACCGTGGTCGCCCGTGACGGGCGGACGTGGCCGTGGGCGGTCAGGTCCGGGAACCTGACCTATGTCGCTGAGGTCCCGTTGAACTCCGCCGCGGACGACGACCGCTATCTGGGCGCCGCCGACCTGTTGTTCGATCTGCTCGCCCCCACGACGCCGGCACGACATCGGGCGTTGGTCCGGTTGGAGGACATCGGACCGCAGGCCGATCCCAACGCCGTGCGCGCGGTCGGAGAGTTGCTGTTCCGCAAGGGTGTGCCGTTCAGTTTCGGGGTCATCCCCGTCTATCGCGGACCGCTGCCGGACGGCCCCGACCGCCTGGAGATCCGGATGAAGGACCGGCCCGAGCTGGTGCGGGCGCTCACGTATCTGCTTGAGCACGGCGGCACGATGGTCATGCACGGCTACACGCACCAGTCCGACGGCCCGGCCAATCCCCTCAACGGGGAGAGCGGGCAGGACTTCGAATTCTTCCGTACCCACTTCGACCCGCACCGCGGGCTCGTCTACGACGGGCCGATCCCGGGCGGCTCCGCCTCGTGGATGGACCGCCGCCTGGACGCGGCGGCAGCCGAGCTGCGGGCGGCCCACCTGCCCGTGCCCCGCGTCTTCGAGCCTCCGCACTACGCCGCCTCGCAGGAGAACTACCGCGTCATCGCCCGCAGGTTCGCCGCGCGGTACGACCGCGGTTCGTACTTCTCCCCCGCGTGGAAAGGACAGTCACCCGCCTCGCCCTATATGTATGAACAGTTCGCACCGTATTTGATCCGCGACGTCTACGGCAGCGTCATAGTGCCGGAGAACCTCGGCATGGTGCAGGCGCAGCCGACCGGCCGGGGCGAGGGCTCCGTCGAGTCGATCGTGGCGCACGCACGCGCCCAGCTCGTGGTGCGCGACAACGTCGCGAGCTTCTTCTACCACCCGTTCCTCGGCACGAAGCAGCTGGAGGAAGCCGTGGACCGGATCCAGGCGCTGGGCTACCGCTTCGTGTCCCCCTGCGCCCTTTAAACGCGTGCCGTTCAGCATGCGCCGTTCAATGCGCGCCGTTCAGCGTGTGCCGTTCAGCGTGTGCCGTTCGCGACAGTCCCGAGGGGAAGGAGACAGAGAAATGATTCCGACCACCACCCCGCTCGCAGCCATCGGGTTCACCCCGCTCGCCGCGCTCGGACCGGCTCCGCTTGCCCCGATCGGACCGGCCGCGGACATGGGAAGCATCGCGTTCAGCGTGGCGCGGCTCGCACTCGCCGTCGCCGGACTGCTGTTCCTGCTGTACGCGCTGTTCCTCGTCATCCTGACACTGTGCGCACGCTGGGTACGGCGATGAGCACCGTACTGATCGTGTGCGCGATGTCGGCCGTACTCGTCGTCTTCACCTACACCCTCGGGATGTATCTGGAGTCCGCGGGCCGCCCCGACCCCGCCACGGCCATCGCCACCGGCACCGGCAGCCGCGCCGGCGTCGGAGAGGATTTCGCCGTCGTCTTCGTGGTGCCCTGCCTGAACGAGGAACGGGTCATCGGAGAGACACTTCGCCGATTGATCGCCGTATCGCCCCTGGACAGCCTGATCGTCGTGGTCGACGACGGTTCCGACGACGGCACGGCGGAGGTCGTCGACGGGTTCGCCGGCCCGCGCGTCCGCCTGCTCAGGCGTGAGCTGCCGGACGCCCGCCGCGGCAAGGGCGAGGCCCTCAACCACGCCATCCGTTTCCTGCTGGACAGGGGGATGCCGGGCGACGGCGCGGCCGGGCACCGCGCCGCTGACCGGGTCATCGTCTGCCTGATGGACGCCGACGGCCGCCTCGGCCCGGAAAGCCTGGCCACGGTGCTCCCCTACTTCGGCGACCCACGGATCGGCGCCGCGCAGATCGGGGTGCGCATCGGGAACCGGGCGCAAAATATCCTCGCGCGATTGCAGGACATGGAGTTCGTCGTCCACGCCCACGTCTTCCAGCGCACCCGCAGCCGGATGGGCTTCGCGGGTCTCGGCGGAAACGGGCAGTTCATGAGGCTCAGCGCGCTGCTCGACCTCGGCGAGAATCCGTGGTCCCAGAGCCTGACCGAGGATCTCGACCTCGGCGTCCGGCTCGTTCTGTCCGGCTGGCGCACCAAGTGCCTCCCCCACGTGGCGGTGCGTCAGCAGGGACTGGTCAGCCTGCGCAAGCTCGTGCGGCAGCGCTCGCGCTGGTTCCAGGGACATCTGCAGGCCTGGCGGCTCGTGCCGTCAGTGGTCAGCCGAGCGTCCGGCCGGGTCGCGGCCGATCTGCTGAACGTTCTCCTGAGCCCTTCACTGATCTTCGTCGCCTCGTTCATGACGATGTCACTGCTGGCGTCGCTGACCGGGGCCGCGTTCTCGGAGACCGCGCGTGAGCAGCTGTTCCAGCCGCTGCCGATCGTGTCCTGGTATGTGCTGACCTTCGCACCGGCCTTTCTGCTCGGCCCGCTCTACGCGCGGGTGAGCGGTGATCTGCGGTGGGCGGGCGGCCTGGTCTACGGCCACCTTTTCATCCTGTACAGCCTGGTGTGGCTCGTCGCGGGCTGGTGGGGGCTCTGGCGCGCGGTGATCGGACGGCGCGGCTGGCTGAAGACCGAACGGCTTGCCGACAGAGAAGCCGGCGTGGCACTGGGGCCGACATGACACCCCGCCGATGCCGCAGGACACCGGCTCATGTGTCCGCTCTCCGGCGCGGCCTGGAAAGGGCGGTCCTCGCCCCCCTGACCGGCCTCGCCGTCGTGGCCTCCGCATTCGCCGTCTCGGCGGCGAAGCCTCCACCCGACTCCTGCGTCTCCTGGCGGCAGGGCACGGTCAGGGGCGGCCTGCTGCTGCAGTTCGACGGCTACGGGACGGCGAGCGCGTGCCGGCGCGACGGCGAGTGGTTGTGGCGGCTGTCGCCGAAGCCGGCGCACACCCCGGATGAGACCCACGCCGCACTGGCCGTCACCACCGCGACCCACTCCGACCTCGAACTCCGTGTCAGGGCCAGGACCCCACGTCAGCTCCGCCTGCCTGCCCCCAACCCGTGGGAGGTCGCCTGGATGGTCTGGCACTACACCGACAACCACCATTTCTATTACCTGATCCTCAAGCCGAACGGGTGGGAACTCGGCAAGGTGACTCCCGGCTACCCGGGCGGCCAGCGCTTCCTCGCCACCGGGAACCAGCCCTACGACGCCGGGCTCTGGCACACGATCGAGATCCGGCAGGTGGCGGACACGATCACGGCCGACGTGAACGGTTGCCGGCTGATCCACCTGCGTGATCTGGAACATCCCTACCGGAAGGGCCAAGTCGGCATCTACACCGAGGACGCCACGGCGGACTTCACGGATCTGCGCGTCCGGCCAGTGGTCCCTCACACCGACCAGAAGGCGAGCGGACGTGGTCCCGGGAGATCCGATGCCACGTCCGGGTGCCGGATTCGAAAGGCTCCCGATCTGAAATGACGATATTCGGAAACGGAAGTTCAGCGACCATGCCTCGAATTCCCGGGGCGATCCCGTCTCCGGCGTTCAACACATACTGTTCAAACGCACGGAAAACACGTTCGCCCACAAGACCGCGATATGGGCTGTCGCATGTTCCAGCCGATAAGTCCAAGGCATGCCACCGCCGTCGCGGCCATTCGCGGAAAAGGTGTCATCGACGCCTCGGCGACAGCCTCCCAGACGCGCCGACCGGCTCGGGAGGTGAAAGCCGGCAGACCCGCGACCCGTTCCCGCCGCATACGCGCCGGGGCCGATTCCCGAAAGCAGCCGGCGTGGCCGGTGCGCGCGCGGGTTTCGCGATACCGCGCCGTGGTACATCACGGTTGAAACGAGGATGGGATTGCCGGGGTCAGGGTCATGCGCGTGATCCGCCACCGTGGGAGGCTGCCTGGCGATCGCTCCCTTACCCAGAGGTGAGAGCGGTGGCGGAACAGCCTGGAGCACTGGTCATCGAAGACTCCGCGGACGTGCGCAGGATGCTGTGCGAGCTCCTGCGGATGGCCGGCTTCGACGTCTCCGAGGCGGCGACCGGGGCCCAGGGCCTCGATCTGGTCGGCAAGGTGCGGCCCGACCTCGTCACGCTCGATCTCATGCTGCCGGACATGGACGGGATCGAGGTGTGCCGGCGGCTGCGGAGCATGACCACCGCGTATGTGATCATGCTGACGGGACGGGCGGAGGAGACCGACCGGCTGATCGGCCTGGAGGTCGGCGCCGACGACTACATGACCAAGCCTTTCTCTCCCCGCGAGTTGCGAGCACGCGTGGCGGCGATGTTCCGGCGGCCACGCACGGCCGAGCAGCCGGGCACCGACGGCAAGCCGAAGATCATCACGTTCGGCGACCTCGTCATCGACGAGGAGAGCCGCGAGGTGCATCTGGCGGGCAGGCCGGTGGCGCTGACTCGCACCGAGTTCGACCTGCTCGTGGCACTGGCCTCCAATCCGCGGCGCGTATGGGAGCGGGAGACGCTGACGCGGCGGATATGGCACACGGACTGGCCGGGAAACGACCACGCGATCGACGTTCACATCGCCAACCTGCGCCGCAAACTGGGCGACGACGCGCGATCCAGCCGCTGGGTCCGCACCGTCCACGGAGTGGGCTACAGGTTCGGGGGTCAATAGGCCCGCCGCCGGCCTCTCCCGAGGCTTCGCGCGCGGCACGGAGGACGGCAGCAGCCCCGGTATCCGGTAAGCAGCCGGTGCATACCTGAGGGCGCCCGCCCCTCACACTCATGGGACACCTAATTCCGGTCGACTTTATTTGCCTAATTAGGCTGCCCTTAAAATTGCGAAAGATATGACCAATATTATCCTTCATCGCAAATCTTCAGAAATAAAGTCAAACACATCATGATTTCCGAAAAAAGCTATTTGGTCTTGCCGTAACCAGCCCATCTCGGGCCGACAAGGCATAGCTTTGTACTCAAGCGGCATGCCGCACACACAGGCGAAGTCAGGCAAGAGCGGATCATTCCTCGAATGCCTCACGACCGTAGTCACTAATCGGACTTATCGGACTTATCGCCATATTTCACCTCGATCCAGCCGAGGAGGTTCCAATGATGCTGGAACGACTGAACCAATGGGCGCTAACCGAATTACCGCGATTGAATCGCGCCATCCTGTCCGGCGGGGAGCGCCCCTCCGCCCTGGCCACGGAATTCGCCCGGTCCGCACTGGCCGGCCTTCCGGTTCCCGAGGCCTTCACGCCCGGCGAGGCACGGCGGCTCGTGACGCTTCTCGGGCTGTCCGGCGCCTCCGTCGCACGGCACTACCAGGAGGAGGATCTCTCACGTAAGGCGAGACCGCGCGAGGCGTTCGCGTCGCTGCACGTCGGACCCGGCGAGATCCCGTTCCTCGAATACTTCGCCAGGCTCGTGGACAGGACCGGAACCGGGCACTGCGGCCGGGACTCCTATGCCTCACTGGTCCGCTGGAACGTGCCAACGACCGAAGTCCGCCTGGGTGACCAGGTCGTCGCCGTCATGCCTGGAGCCTTCGACGACGCACGGATCAGGACCTACACCGCCGACCCGGGTGAAGTCTCGTTCTTCGAGCTGCTGAAGAAGTCAGAGGCCCTCGAACTGGCCGCCAACGACATCCTCGAACCGATCTCGGCCGGCACGGTGGACATCCTGTCCGCCGAAGCCGAGCAGCGGGCACGATCGGCTGCGCTGCTGCTGACGGCGCTGTACCGGCTCAACCGGGATTTCGTCCGGCTTCCGCCTGGACAGGGCGGCCTGAGCACCGAGCACTTCATGGATGTCTTCCGCCAGTTCGCCGTGCACTGGGAGACCGGCGACCTGCCGCCCAGCGGTGCCCAGGATCCCGAGTTCCTGCGCCGCGACTTCCTCCTCGGCATCGCCTTCCCCGACTACGACCTGCACGTGAAGCAGGTCTTCCCGGCACTGCTCGAAGACGAGCGCAGGATTCTGGCGGAGCACATGGAACGTCCGTCGCTGACGACGGTCCTGTTGACGTCGCTGGGACTCGACGACGTCACCTTGGAGACGATGCCGGGCGATCAGATGCTCGCGACCCTGCACCGCCATTCGATACTCGGCGCGTGGTGCCTGCTGCTCGCCGCCAACGCGAAGGTGGGGGCCGTACACCTCATGCTCGCGGAGAAGTACCTGTTCAAACCGCAACGCGGCAGAGACGACGCCGGCGTCGGGGACCGGCTCCTGGTATCGAACCGCAAAGGCACGACGGGCATGGACGAACCGTTGCTCGTACGGCTGGCCAGGGCACGCCAGCATCATCCGCTGCGTCGCGTCGGACATCTGTACGCTGGAGACGTCACACGCCTGGCTTCCGCCGTACCAAGGCCGGCCGGCACTTCGAATCCCCCCGCGACGGTCAGGTTCGTGACGCACCACGCATGAGCTCAGTGGTGCTCACCAGCATGACCGACGGGGGGACGATGGTGGGACTGACCGGCCGTGATGACGTCCGGGCCGCGCCTTGACCGCGCGCGGCCCGGCGGGCCACGGCGAGCCGGCCCGCCGCGCCGCCCCGGGAGACCTCCCGGCGCCGGAGAGCCCACCACCGGCGGGCCGTCGCTTCCCGCGGCGGGTCGTCGCGATAACGCTGACCGTCGGTGTCGCGGATCTGGTCGCGGGATGGCTCCACGGTAACGACGTCGTCCTCACGTACCTGCTCGCGAACGTCGCCGTGCTCGGCGGGACCGCGTTGCTGACCGGGCGCGAGATGGTGCGTCGCGGCATGGCCCGCGCCCAGGCCGAGCAGGCCGAACGTCAGATGCGTGAGGACCGCGACCAACTGCTCGAGGTGATCGACGGCACATCCGCCGTGATCTACATGAGAGACCACGAGGGTCGCTATCTGCTGGTGAACCGCGAGTACGAGCGACTCTTCAACGTCAGACGGGAGGATCTCGTGGGTTTGACCGATCACGATCTGTTCCCCAAGGAGATCGCCGATGAGTTCCGAGCCAACGATCTCAGAGCGTTGGCGCAAGGCTCTCCGATCATGATGGAGGAGATCGCGCCGCAGCCGGACGGGCCGCATTCGTATGTCACCGTGAAGTATCCCATTGGCGGCAAAAATGGCAGATCGAGCTCGATCTGCGGCATCTCCACCGACATCACGGACCTCAAGCGCGCCGAGGAGCAGGTACGCCGGCTCAACACCGAACTGGAGCTCCGGGTTCGCGAGCGGACCGCCGAGCTCGAAGCCTCGACCCGCGAACTCGACGCGTTCGCGTATTCGGTCTCGCATGATCTCAGGGCTCCGCTGCGCGCCCTCGACGGGTTCAGCCAGATGCTGTCGGAGGACTACGGCGACCGGATCGACGCGACCGGCCGGGAATACCTCCGCCGGATCCAGGCGGCGACACAGCGCATGGAAGGGCTCATCGAAGACCTGCTCCACCTGTCCCGCGCGACCCGAGCCGAGCTGAGCCGTCAACCGGTCGACCTGAGCGCGCTGACTCGCCAGATCGTCGCCGAGCTCAAACGCACCGACCCGGAACGGGAGATCGACGTCGGCGTCAAGGACGGGCTCACCTGCCTGGGCGACCCCGACCTGCTCCGGCTCGTGCTGGAGAACCTGCTCTCCAACGCCTGGAAGTTCACCAGGAAGCGCGCGGACGGGCGCATCGACGTCGGCTCGATCGAGCAGGACGGAGCCGAGACCTTCTTCGTGCGGGACAACGGTGCCGGTTTCGACATGGCTCACGCGGACAAGCTGTTCGTCCCGTTCCAGCGTCTCCATTCCGTCACCGACTTCGAAGGCAGCGGCGTCGGTCTCGCGATCGTGGCGCGCATCGTCAACCGGCACGGCGGACGCGCCTGGGCCGACGGTGAGCCGAACCGTGGCGCCACCTTCTTTTTCACCTTGACCCCCAGTCCGGAGGATCCGCGGTGAGAGACGCTCCGATCCTGCTGGTCGAGGACAATCCCGATGACGTGACCCTCACCCTGCGGGCGTTCGCGAAGAACGGCATCGGCAACGAGATCATCGTGGTGCCGGACGGTGACTCCTGCCTCGCCTGCCTGCTGCCCGAGGACGGCACGAACGCGCTGCACCCTGCGATCATCCTCATGGACATACATCTTCCCAAGATCAACGGGCTTGAGCTGCTCCGGCGAATCCGGGAAGACGAGCGCACCCGCTGTCTTCCGGTGATCATGCTCACCACATCGAGGGAAGAACGCGACGTCATCGAGAGCTACCGGCTGGGAGCCAACAGCTTCGTCCGCAAGTCGGTCGCCTATCGCGAGTTCCTCGAAACCATACGTGTGCTCGGTGCGTACTGGCTCCGGGTCAACGAGCCGCTCCCCACCACCGAGACGAAGCCGCGAGCGAGGGCTCCCCGGGAACCGCGGCACCCGGGTGGCGGCCTCGCGCCCGGGTGACGCCTCCCGTCACGGCAAGCCGTCCTTCCTTCGCCGGGGCGGCGACCCGTTCCGTCGTCACGCTCGCGCGCCGCGCGACCGCACATCGCGTACGGCTTGCTGGGCACGGTGGCACCTGCTCTGATAGACCTTACTCAAGGTATCCGTTTTCATACCGTGAGTGACATCACGATCGCCCGAGGCCCACCACCGGGTGGCCTCAGAGACCGAAACCGCCATCTCACGTTCTACGAGCTCCGGGACGACCGCGCCATGACCGCCCCAATTCACCTCCTCCTCTGCGAGGACAACGACGATGACGCGGTGCTGATCGTCACCCGGCTGCGGCGTGACGGCCTTGACGTGACCTACGAGCGGGTGGAGACCGCCGAAGCGGCGGCGACGGCACTGCGCCTGCACCCGCCGGACGTCGTGATCTCCGACTACAGGATGCCCGCCTTCACGGCCGAAGACGCGCTGCGGCTGCTTCACGACACCGGGCTGGACATACCGTTCATCCTGGTCTCCGGGCAGATCGGCGACGAACGCGCGGCGGCGCTCATGCGGGTCGGCGCTCATGACTTCGTCCGCAAGGACCATCTGACCCGGCTTACCCCCGTGGTGCAGCGGGAGCTTCGGGAGGCGGAGGGCCGGCACCAGCGGCGGCAGGCCCAAGCCGCGCTGCGGGAGAGCGAGCAACGTTTCCGACTGTTCGCCGAGAACGCCCCTGACATCATCTTCCGCTACCGGGTTGTCCCGCAGGCGGAGGTCGAGTACTTCAGCCCCGCCACGGCCGTCATCCTCGGATACCACCCCCGTGAGCTGGGTGGCGATCCCAGCCGCGTGTTCTCCGTCGTCGACCCCGACGACCGCCACAGACTGGAAGAGTCGTGGCGATCGCCCAGCCGCGAGCCGCTGGTGGTCCGCTGGCGGCGGCCGGACGGAACGGTCATCTGGACCGAGCAGCGGGCGGTCGGCATCTATGACGAACAAGGAGGACTGCTCGCGGTCGAGGGCATTCTCCGCGACGTCACCGCCCAGATGAACGGCCAGCAGGAGCGCGAGCGCCTCGAACAGCAGCTGCGCCAGGTGGAACGGCTGGAATCCCTGGGCCAGCTCGCCGGCGGAGTCGCGCATGACTTCAACAACCTGCTCGCGGTCATTCTCGGCCACACCGAGATGGCTCTCGACACCCTGCCGGAAGACGCACCCGGCCGAGCCGATCTGGAGAGCATCCAGCAGGCGGCGGAACGCGCCGGGGCGCTCACGCGCCAGCTGTTGATCTTCAGCAGGCTTGAGCCGTCCCAGCCGCAGGTGCTCGACCTCAACGCCGTGGTCGAGGAGACGGAACAGCTGCTGCGTCCCACCCTGGGTGAGGACATCGAGTTCGTCATCCTGCTCGACCCCGCCCTTCCCTCCGTCAGGATCGACCGCAGCAAGCTGGAGCAGATACTCCTCAACGTGCTGATCAACTCACGGACCGCCATGCCCCAGGGCGGCCGGCTGACCATCGAGACAACCAGGGTGAACATTCCGGGCACCGGCGCCGGAAGCGACCTCAGCGTGCGCCTCAGCATCTCCGACACGGGCTGCGGCATGCCTCCCGAAGTGGCGAAACGCGCCTTCGAGCCCTTCTTCACCACCAAGGAACGCGGCCAGGGCACCGGGCTCGGCCTGTCCACCGTCTACGGCACGGTCAAGGACGCCGGGGGCAGGACCACCCTCGCCTCCCAGCCGGGATCGGGCACCACCATCCGGATCGACCTACCGGCCGCCGGGCAGGCCGTACCCGCCGTGGTGCACCCGATCACGTCCCTGCCGCGAGGCGGAAACGGGATCGTGCTCGTGGTCGAGGACAACGACGACGTCCGGAGCCTTGTCAGGCGGATGCTGTCCCAGTCCGACTACCAGGTGATCGAGGCCGCCTCTCCCGCCGAGGCACTCCGGATCGCCGATGCCGTCGGCACCCGGATCGACGCGCTGCTCACAGACGTCGTCATGCCCGGAATGTCGGGACTGGAACTCGCCGGTCTCATCAGGCGGAAACGCCCGACCATGCCTGTCCTGCTCATGTCCGGCTCGCTGGCGGGTGGGGTCGACCTGCCGGCCCGCACCGCCTTCCTCCCCAAGCCCTTCACCAAGGCGGCTCTGCTCGACCGCCTTCGCGACGTCGTCGACGGCACGGCGTGAGCGGTCGCCCGGCCGGAGGGGCTACAGCCTGCGACGGAACGGCCAAGGCACCCGCCTCCCAGCGAGGGTGAACGCCGGCCCGGGGGCCTGACGAAAGACAGAAACCAGTTTCTTTGCACCTCTTAAAGGATCGCTTACCCTTCCCGTATGTTCGACTCGCGCCAGGTCAGAGTGTTCGCCGAGGTCGTGCACACGGGTTCCTACTCGGCGGCGGCCAGAAGTCTCGGCTACACGCCACCCGCGATCAGCCAGCAGATGAAGGCGCTCGAACGGGCCGTCGGCACTCCGTTGTTCGTCCGCGTAGGCCGAGGGCTGCGGCTCACGGACGCCGGAGAGGTCCTGGCGCGCCACGCGTCGGGCATCCTCGGATCCATCTCGGCCGCGCAGAAGCAGATGACGGCGATCAAGCGGCTGAAGGCCGGGCGCGTACGGATCTGCGCGTTCCCGAGCGCGAGCGCGACCCTGGTGCCCGCGGCGGCATCCCTGATCACGAAAGACCATCCCGGCATCCGGATCGAGCTGACGGAGCAGGAGCCGCCCCTCTCGCTCGAAGCGCTCTGCCGTGGCGACTGCGACATCGCGCTCGCCTTCTCCTACGGCGACGCCCCCGAGCAACCGGCGGAGGAGGTGCTGGAGATCCCCCTGCTGGACGACCCGCTGGTCGTCCTGATGCCCGCGGGACATCCTCTCGCGCGGCGCAGGTCGGTGGAGCTGAGGCAGCTGGCGGACGAGCGGTGGATCGCCGGATGCGTGCGCTGCCGCGGCCACTTCGTGAAGACCTGCGCGGAGGCGGGCTTCGAGCCGGACATCGCCTTCACCACGGACGACAATCTCGCGGTCCAGGGCCTGGTGGCCGCCGGGTTCGGCGTCTCGCTCATGCCCGAACTGGTGCTGTCGTTCATGCGGCACCCCAAGGTGGCCGGCCGTCCCCTGAACCCCGCGGCCCACCGGCGGGTGTCGGCCTACACGCTGCCGGGTCACCAGGAGATCCCGGTCGTCGGGCTGCTGCTGGAGGCGTTGCGGAGCGCGTCGGATCAGTCGCGTCATCGCCGCCGGACCCCGAGAAAACCTCAGCCGCACACATAAGCCGTTCTATAAGACAGAGAAGAATTCCGAACTGGACCGTTTAGGTTCGGGCGGGGCAAACTGCGGGCATGTCGCAGCCCCACGGTTTTGAAACACTCGCCATCCACGCCGGTCAGGAGCCCGACCCGGTCACCGGGGCGGTGGTCCCGCCCATTCACCAGACCTCCACCTACAAGCAGGATGGCGTGGGGAAGCTACGCGGCGGCTACGAGTACAGTCGTGCCGCCAACCCCACCCGGACCGCCCTCGAAGAGTGTCTCGCCGCCATCGAGGCGGGTGCCCACGCGAGCGCCTTCGCCAGCGGGCTGGCCGCGGAGGACTGCGTGATCCGCGCCGTCTGCGCCCCGGGCGACCACATCGTCGTCCCCGACGACGCCTACGGCGGCACCCTTCGCCTGTTCCGCAAGGTCCTGGCACGCTGGGGGCTGACCTGCACTCCGGTGCCTCTCGGTGACGCCGATGCCGTACGCGCGGCGATCCGTCCCGAGACCAGGCTCATCTGGTGCGAGACCCCGACCAACCCGATGCTCGGCATCACCGACATCGCGGCGCTGGCGGGGATCGCGCATGAGGCGGGCGCTCTGCTCGCGGTCGACAACACCTTCGCCTCCCCCTATCTGCAGCAGCCGCTGATGCTGGGCGCGGACATCGTCGTGCATTCCACCACCAAATACATCGGCGGCCATTCCGACGTCGTCGGCGGAGCGGCGATCGTCCGCGACCAGGAACTCGGCGAGCGCATCCACTTCCACCAGTTCGCCGTCGGGGCCGTCGCCGGTCCCTTCGACGCCTGGCTGACCATGCGCGGCATCAAGACACTGGGCGTGCGGATGGACCGGCACTGCGACAACGCCGAGCGCATCGCGGACATGCTCACCGACCACCCTCGGGTCACCCAGGTCCTCTATCCGGGGCTGCCCGGCCATCCGGGCCACGAGATCGCCCGCAAGCAGATGCGCCGTTTCGGCGGAATGATCTCCTTCCGCGTCGACGGCGGAGAGCAGGCGGCGCTCGACGTGTGCAGCCGATCCCGGCTGTTCACCCTCGCCGAGTCACTTGGCGGGGTGGAATCCCTCATCGAGCACCCGGCCCGGATGACGCACGCGTCTGTCAAGGGAACCCCCATGGAGGTGCCGGCCGACCTCGTGCGCATCTCGGTGGGGATCGAGAGCGCCGATGACCTGATCGCCGACCTGACCCAGGCCCTCTCCTGAGTCACTCGCCGCCTCAGAGGGTGGGAACGCGCCGTCGCAGGAAGGCCAGCACGCGCTTCCACGCGTCGGCGGAGGCCTCGGCGTGTTCCTCCTGGGTGACGTCGAAGAAGCTGTGCGGGGCTCCGTCGTAGGTGACGATCTCGTGCTCGACGCCGGCCGTGGTGAGCGCGGTTTCGAACGCCTCGACCACCGGCGCGGTGATGTGCTCGTCGGCACCGCCGAAGATGCCCAGGATGGGCGCGGTGAACCGGTGGGCGAGCTGGGTCGGGCCCGGGGCGTCGCCCAGCTGGCCGGGCCAGCCGTAGAAGCCGATCACTCCGGCCATCCCGAAGCGCGCGTCGGCGGTCTGGAAGGCCAGACGACCGCCCAGGCAGAAGCCGAGCGCGGCGAGCGCGCCGCACGAGGAGCGCAGGTGATCCGCGGTCGCGATGATGTCGCCGTACAGCCCGTCCGGCGTGAGCTGGGCCAGATGCCGCATGAACGGGAAGTCCGGGTCGTCGCGATCGGCGGTGTCGGTTCCGGCGCTACGACCGAAGTAGTCCAGCGTGATCGCGGCGTGGCCCTGCTCGGCGACCCTCAGAGCCAGATCCCGGTAGAAGCGCCGCAGGCCCCGGTTGTCCGGCAGGACGACGACGCCGAGCCCGGAAGGACGCTCGGGCCGCGCTTCGTACGCGGCGAACCGGGCACCGTCGGCGGATGTGAGGATCAGCTCCGTCCCGTGGGCGGCGGTGACGGGCGCGCTGTGGATCGGGGGCTGGGCGTTGGCGTCGTAACACATGGGGCATCCCTCCGGGGAGGCGCGGTGGCCGAGGCCACAGACGGGCAAATAAGTAAAGCCAGCTTTGCAATGCTAGGTTTACTATCATGTCCGAGAACACACCGGCGAATCCGCCACCCGGTGCGGCGGCCGATTCCACCGCCTACGCGACCTCGCCGCCTTCCCAGACCTCCAGGGCACCCTCCCTCGGCGCACCGGCGGCGGGGGCGACATGCATGCCGGGCGTTTCCCAGTCGTCCAGCGCCGCGAGCCGCATGCGGTCCTGAGCCTCCTCCCGGGCGATCAGCGCTCGGGCCCACACTGTCAGCGCCCGACTCCATGCTTCCCTCGCGCTGATCAGCTCAGCCGGCGATCCGCCGCCGCGGCGAGCCCGCTCGTATTCGGCGGTGGCCCGTTCGACCTCGCGGCGCGCTTCGCGAAGCGGGCGAGGCTCGGCCGGAGGCCCTCCTTCGTCCGGCGGGGCGGCCCCCACGTCTCCCCTGGCCGGAAGACCTCTCCGGTCATGGGCTTTCTCACGGGCGATCAGTGCGCGCGTCCATTCCGTCAGCGCCCAGCTCCACAGCTGACGGGCATGGTTCAGCTCGAAGGGCGATCCGTGGCCCGCCCCGATCGCACGCTGCGCCTGCCCGTAACGGTGCTGGGCCCAATCCAGTTCGCGCCGCGCCTCTATTAGCAGAAGATTCGCTTCATTGCGAGGGAACGATGTCGCATTTGTCCGCAGATCATCCACAAGATGTCAAGCTACGGCAGACGTCCGACAAAAATGGATGCCCCGCCACGAACGGCCATTCCCGCGGACGAGAAAGTCGTGCGTGGATACCGGCGGAGAGCGCATCGGGACGGCCGACGCGGCATAGCCCGCGGCGAGACCGTGGGGCGCGAAACCTGGAATCGCGTCTTTTCGAGAAGGTGAAGACTTATGCGACCGGCCAGGCCCGCTGCCTCATGGGCTCGCGGGCCTTCGAAGAACGATGACGCGGGTGGTTGATTTCAGGGAAAGCCCGGCGAATAAGGTCCTCACCCGCGTCAAGGTCACCGGCCCGCCGTTCTCCGGTGAATCACGGCTCATTCCGGCAGGGTGACGACCATCTTTCCGATGTTGTCGCCGCGGAGCATGCCGAGGAAGGCGTCGACGTTGTTCTCGATACCTTCGACGAAGGTCTCGTAGTAACGCAACCTGCCCTCGCGGATCCAGCCGCCGACCTCTTCGATGAACTGCGGCCGCAGGTCATGGTGGTCACTGACCAGAAAGCCGCGCAACGTGAGCCGCTTGCCGATGGCCAGGGCGAGGTTGCGGGGGCCCGGGGGCGGCTCGGTCGCGTTGTACTGGGCGATCATCCCGCACAGGGCGGCGCGGCCGTGAAGGTTGAGGGCGGAGATCGCGGCCTCCAGGTGATCTCCCCCGACGTTGTCGAAGTAGACGTCGATGCCGTCGGGCGCGGCCTGGCCGAGCTGCTCGGCGACGGGGCCGCTCTTGTAGTTGAACGCGGCGTCGAAGCCGTACTCCTCCACCAGGAGTTTGACCTTCTCGTCGGAGCCCGCGCTGCCGATGACGCGCGCGGCACCCTTGAGCTTGGCGATCTGGCCGACCTGGCTGCCGACCGCACCCGCCGCACCGGAGACGAAGACGGTGTCGCCCTCGGCGAACTCCGCCACCCGCAGCAGGCCCGCGTACGCGGTCAGGCCTGGCATGCCGAGCACGCCGAGGTAGGTGCTGAGCGGGGCCGGCGCCGGGTCGATCTTCACCGCGTGTGCGGCCCCGACGAGGGCGTACTCACGCCAGCCGAGCCCGTGCAGGACATGGTCGCCGACGGCGATGCCCTCGGCGTTGGACGCCACCACCCGGCCGACCGCGCCGCCGTCCATGGGGCGGTCGAGCTGGAACGGCGGGACGTAGGACTTCACGTCGTTCATCCGGCCGCGCATGTACGGGTCGACGGACAGATACAGGTTGCGCACGAGGATCTGGCCGGGCCCCGGCTCGGGAACCTCGATCTCGCGCAGGGCGAAGTCCGCGAGTGCGGGCACCCCGTGGGGACGAGCGACCAGATGCCATTCGCGGCTGGTGGCGGGCAGAGTGGACACGGCTATCTCCTTGCCCGTCGCGCGGCATGCGCGACGGATGGGTTGTTCTGACTCCACGGCGGCGCGTCGATGTGACGGGAGGTGACCGGGAAAGAGCTTGACATCGTCAAGTAACTATTTCATGTAAGCGCCGATACTTGAGGATGTCAAGTACGATGAGATCATGTCCGACACCACGCCGCCGACCCCTGACGACCTGATGGAGCCACTGGCGCGCATAGTCCGGGGCTACTACGACGACTTCGCCGTCGTCTCGGCGCACCACGGCCTGACCACCGCGCAGGCCCGTGTGCTGATCGCGCTGGGAGAGCCGCTGTCGATGCGTGCTCTCGCCGACCATCTCGTGTGCGACGCCTCCAACGCGACCGGGCTCATCGCCCGCATGGAGACCCGTGGCCTGGTCCAGCGAGCCCTCTCCCCCGAGGATCGCCGGATCAAGGTGGTCACCGCCACCGCCGAAGGGAAACAGCTCGCCCATCGCATCCGAGCCGAGATGCGCGCCGTCCACACCGCACTGGGGGCTCTCACCCCCGAGGAGCGCGCCACCCTGCTTCCCCTGCTGAACCGCCTGGGCGGGCTCCTCCCCCACTGACCCCGGGCGCCGGCGACGCCGGGAAGGGACCGCGGACACCGATCCGGCTGCCGAGCTGCTGCCAGATCTCGTTCCTTGCCCGGTCAAGGTTGATCAGCGGATCGTCGAACAGCAGGTGGACGCCGTAGCCGTCGGTGAGCACGAGGATCAGCTCGGCGACCGCGGGAGCGTCGCAGGAGGTGAACTCGCCGGTGGCGACACCGGCTTCGATCGCCTCCACGAACCAGCGGTGAACGTCCCGGTAGAGCCGGACGGTCAGGTCCCGCGAATCGGCGTCACGTGCCGCGCGCGGCCACAGCTCCGCCCAGAGGAGGCAGTCCCGGCGGGTCTCGGCGCCGATCGGCAGACAGGCTTCGATCATCCGGGCGAGCTTCCAGGTCAGTGGCCGTTCGGCCGGTGGTACGGCGTCGTACTCCTCACGGCCGGAGTGTTCGAAGGAGTAACGCAGTGCCTCGGCGAACAGCCGCTCGCGGTTCTCGAAGTGGTAGTGCAGCAGCGCGGTGGACACCCCGGCGCGTTCGGCGACCATCCGCATCCGGACCTTCTCGAACCCGATTTCGGCGATCACGTCGCAGGCCGCGACGAGGATCTGCTGGCGGGTCTCGGCCGCCTTGTCGGCCGTCCTGCCCGTTGCCCTGTCCGCCGCCTCGACGGTCTCGACGGGCTTGACGGGCTTGACGGCTCCGGCTGGTCTGCCGGCCTTGCCGGTGAACTTCGGGGGGATGGTCATGGCGCTCATCTCATCAGAGCTTCCCGAGGTCGGCACGGACACGATCGGCGAACCAGCCGACCGCGATCTCACGCTCGGAGAGCGGGCCCATCTCGTAACCCGAGATGGCCAGCCCTCGCTGTACCCGCCCGACCAGGAGAATGTCCTCGTCGTTGGTGATGTTGCCGATACGGATGTTGAGCCGCTGGGCGACCCGGGTGCGCCAGCTCGCCCCGGCCCGGCCGTAGTAGGCGCCGGGTACGGCCACCTGATCGACGGCGGTGGGCACCATCGACCAGGCCAGCACGTGGTCGGGGTAGAGGTCGATCATCGTGTTCGGATAGATGGTGACGTACCGCCAGACGCGGCGGTCGCTCTTCTCCAGGCCGGGCATCGGCTCGACAACCTGCTGGTAGAGCCGTTCGAGCCGATTGGAGGAGGGTTTGCCGCGCAGTGGCGCCTCGAACAGGACATACGAGTCGTGCACCTCGGCCGTGTAGCGCCGGTAGTCGAGCAGCCGCATCAGACCGGGATGGGCCACCGGGACGTGATAGCCCTCCAGGTAGTTGTCGACCACGATCTTCCAGTTGGCGGGCTGCCTCTCCGCGCCTTCCATGTTGTGGATTCGACGGGATCCGATGGGCTCCAGCCGGTCCATGTACCGGCTGATCCTCTCGGGCAGCCCGGGGAGCCGGTCGGCCAGCGGCACGGCGTCCGTGTCGAGGTTGACGAACAGCAGGCCGAGGAACGACTCGACCCGGGCGGGATGCAGACCGAGACCGGCCTTGTCCAGGCAGGGGATCCGGCGTCCTTCCGGCGCGCCGACCAGGCGGCCGTCCAGCTTGTAGGTCCAGCCGTGGTAGGGGCATCGGATCGCTTTGCCCTCCGGCTCCGGGCCGACGGCGAGACGCGATCCGCGGTGGCGGCACACGTTGAGATACGCGGCCAGGCCACCGCTCTCGGTACGGACGACCAGGACCTCCTGGTCGGCGACACGGCCGACTATGCGCGCACCGGACCGGGGAAGATCGGACTCGTGGCCCACCAGCTGCCACGATCTGCCGAAGATCTTACGTTTTTCCAGGTCGAAGACCTGAGGATCGGTGTAGTACCGCGCAGGCAGGGCCGGGGAGACCATGGTCTCCGGGGCACGCGCCGGGTCGGTCACTTCGGAGGTGTTGGACGGCATCACGCACTCCGATTTCCAGCAGCACGGCGTCGCTGCTGACTAATTGGTTAGTTAAAGTCAATACGCCCCAGGTCGCACGTCAATGGTTACCGATGGATAAATTTTCGAGGCTTGTATGTTAACTAACTGATTAGTTAGCGTTCTGGGTATTCGCCGGTGACGCACCGGAGATCATCATTGCCCTTTCTTGACCTGCTGCTTCGCAGGAGGCGTCCATGCGTGACCATGCGCGGCTGGCCTGGCTGAGCCTTACTCCCGAACCCGAACGCGAGCTGCCCGCGATCGTCGCCGCCCTGCGCGCGGGGACCGCTCCTCCCCCACCTCCACTGGAGCTGGCCGTCGAAAAGCGGCGGGTGGAGCTGCTGGTGCTCCACGGCACCCAGCGTTCCTGGCTGCGTTATCTCGCCGAGGTCGTGACCCTGATCCGCGCGGCCCTGACAGACGGAAGGCCGGGTGAGCTGGCCTCCGCGTCGCTGGCGGCCGAGATCGTGCTCGACCACCACCGGATGCTCATCGGACTGCCCGGGAACGGCTACGCGGCGACCGCCGAGGACCGGCGATTTCTGGAGGAAGCCCTTCCCCGCCTGCGCGCCCTGGCCAGTGGTTCAGATCGCGCTCTCTCGTAGCTCCTTGGCGGCCGACCGGTAGGCCTCGGCGACCCGGGCGAACATATCCAGCAGCAGCGGCACCCGTTCCGGGCCGTAGTGCGCACCGGCCGTTCCTCTTTCCGCACGCCGGAGACCACCGGATAACCCGCCCGGCCCTCCGTACGCGCCGACGTGAATAATCGACCCCTGACATCACATCGCGCACCTGCGAGTGCCGAGAACGAAGGCCGAGGGCGGTGGTCGCCATGCTCCATGGGTGTGCCCGTCGGCCGATGCCGGAACGCCTCCTGACCAGGCAGGGCTGAACCAGGATGACCGACGACCCCGCTGACCCGGCCGCGGAAAGCGACAACCTTCCGACCGGACGCGAGCCAGACCCGCGACCCGCCCACCACCCCGGCTACAAGCCGGACCCGCGACCCGCCCACCACCCCGGCTACAAGCCGGACCCGCGACCCGCCCGCCACCCCGAACACGGCCCAGGTCCACGACCCACCGGCCACCCCGAACACGGCCCGGATCCACGACCCACCGGCCACCCTGGACACGAGCCGGGTCCACGTCCCGTCGGCAGCCGCCTGGTCGAGGACGCCCTGGCCGACGTGTCGGAGATCAATGCCTACTTCGAGCTTGAAACGGGGCCGGCCGGGCCCGGATGGCGGCCGCTCACCGGCCTGCTCACCGATGCCGGCGCCCTGCCGGACATGATCTCCGAGGTCGCCGGACGCCTGGGCACCACCGAGACCAGGGTCGCCGCCTCCATCCTGTTCCAGGGCCTGGCCGCCCGCCTGTGGTCGCCGGTCGTCGGCGTGGCCGTCGCCCACGGGCTGCTCGTCGGCCTGTCCTCCGCCCACGTGTTCTGGCGACCGGTGTCCACCGGCCCGCTTCCGTTGCGGGCGGCCGGCCTGACGGGCTGGGAGATCACGGATCCTGGCCGCGTCGCCGGGCCGCTCTACCGCAGCGTGGTCACCGAACTGCTGGAGCCGCTGGCGCGGGTCGTCCAGGAGGTCGTGAAGATCGCTCCCGGCCTGCTGTGGGACAACGCCGCCTCCGCCCTGGCCGGAGCCGTCGGGACCATCGCCCGGCAGCGCCCCGAACTCGCAGGCCGCGCGATCACGCTGGGCCGCGAGCTGCTCTCCCGGGGAGTCCTGAAGGGCGGCGAGCTGGCCGAGCCCGCACCGGGCCGCCCCTTCTTCGTCCGGCGCGGCTGCTGCCTGTACTACCGCCTGCCCGGCGGCGGCAAGTGCGGCGACTGCGCCCTGATCGACCCGCGAATCCGCCACGAGCAGTGGGCGCAGGCCGTACGGGACGCCCGGGAGACCCCATGAACCACACCGTTGAGAACACCCCAGCCGGACTACTGACCCCCGGGAAACCCCTATAGACCACACCGTTGAGGACACATCGGCCGGGCTGCTACGGGGCGCCGGTGTAGTCGGCGCAGGACGCCCGCCGGCGGTTCGGGAGCGTCACCCTCACCTCGCTGAGCGGGACGCGAAGGCGCTCCGCTTCGGCGGCGGCGATGGTGCACACGATCTGGCCTTCGGCCAGCCGGGGGAGACGGCCGGTGGCGGCGACCAGCCTGTCGCCGTCGCGTATCGGCGGACCCTTCTCGAAGGTGAAGGCGCCGTCGGTGACACGGATCAGGACATCGTTGGCGATCTTGGTGGTCAGGCCGCGGCCGCGTTCTCCCGCCGTGGTTCCCTCAAGGAGCAGGGCCACCGCCTTGACCGACGGCAGCGCGCCCCCGCCCGGCCGGGTGACGGCCTTCAGGCGACCGTCCTCCACGAAGTACAGCCGGGTTCCCGGCTCGAACCCCCTCGCGGGCTCCCCCGCGTCCACCACCGGGCTCGGCTGGATTCCGCACGCCGTACAGGCCGTGAAAAGCAGGAGCGCCAGTGCCCGGACCCTCATGGCACCCGCGGCAGGGTGAGCGTGAACACCGCACCTCCCCGGTTCTCCACCCTGATGTCGCCGCCGTGCAGCAGAGCGTTCTCCCTCGCGATCGCCAGGCCCAGGCCACTGCCCTCGGAACGGGCGCGCGCCGAGTCGGCCTTGTAGAAGCGCTCGAAGACGTGCGGCAGGATCTCCGGTGGAAGCCCCGGCCCCTCGTCCGCGACCTCGATCACGACGACCCCTTCCTCTTCTCGCAGCCGTACGGTCACCGGGGGCGCGCCGTGGCGCAGCGCGTTGCCGACGAGGTTGGCCACGATCACATCGAGCCGCCGCGGGTCGATCGTGGCCCGCACGCCCGGCGGCAGGTCCAGCCGGACGCCCGTGGCCTGGCCCGGCGCATCCGGCGGGTCCGGTGGGGAATCAGCCGCGTTCCCTCGGGTGTGGTTCCCCGTATCGGCCGCGCCGTGGGGAATCCAGCCGCGCGCCCGCAGGCACGCGGCCACGGCCTCTCCGACGTCCACCTCGTTGAGGTTGAGCACCGCCGCCCCCGCGTCGAACCTGGAGATCTCCATCAAGTCGTCCACGAGCCGGGTCAGCCGCTCGATCTCGGCGCTCACCAGCCGGGCGGCCACCGCCGCGTCACCGCCGAGCCGGTCGGCCCCTTCGGCGAGCACGTCGCTGACAGCCGTCGCGGCGGCCAGCGGCGTGCGCAGCTCGTGCGAGACGTCGGCGACGAACCGCCGGGACCGGGCCTCCATCTCCCGCAGTTCCCCCACCGACCGCTCCAGCTCGGCCGCGGCCCCGTTGAACGTGCGGACCAGCCCGGCGAGCTCGTCGCTCCCCCGCACCGGCAGCCGGGTGTCAAGCCTTCCCGCGGCCAGCCGCCGGGCCGCGCGCCCCAGATCGGCCACCGGCCGGAGCACTCCCCTGGCGGCCAGCAGTCCGGCGACGGCTGCCAGCAGCACGATCGGAATCGCCGCCGTGCGGGCGGCGTCGACCAGCGCGGCGTCGTCGTCTCTGGCCCGGTGGAGCGGCTCGGCGAAATAGACGCTGACACCCGAGCGGCCCTTCCCCGTCCGGAACATGACCGGGCTGCCCGCCACCAGGTACGGCGTGCCGCCGCTGACGACCCGCTGCCATTGGAGCCTGTCGTTCGCCGCGACGGCGGCCCGAAGCTCCGCCGAGATCAGCGCGTTGCCCGGCACGTCGTCTCCGAGGACGGCGAAGACCTCACCGTCCCGGCCCGCCTGGAGGTCGTCGACCAGTTCCTTGAGTTCGTCCCGGGTCGGTGGGGCTCCCATGTCGCGGGAAAGCAGCAGCACCCGGGCGCGGAAGTCCTGCAGGAGCCGGACCTGGGTGCCGTCGAGCAGTTTGTTCCGAGCCACCCAGTAGGTGAGCCCGGCGGCGGACACCGCGCTCAGCCCGGCCAGCAGCACAAAGGTGATCATCAGGCGGGCTCGCAGGCCGCGCAGCCAGCTCAGACGGGGCCGCGCGGCGGAGCGACGTCCCCCGCGTCCCCCGCCCCGGCCGCCCTGACCGCCCCGACCGCCCCGATCATCGCGACCGTCGCGGCTGCTCACAGGGGACCGAACCGATAGCCGAAGCCTCTCACCGTCTGGATGTAGCGTGGCTGCGCCGGGACGTCTTCGATCTTGGAACGCAGCCGCTGGACGCACGCGTCCACCAGCCGGGAGTCACCCAGGTAGTCGTGGTCCCAGACAGTCTCCAGCAGCTGCTGACGGCTGTGAACCTGACCGGGCGAGGCTGACAGCTCCAGCAGCAGGCGCAGTTCCATCGGCGGCAGCGCGACGACCTCGCCGTTCCTGGTCACGGTCAGCGAGGAACGGTCCAGCGTCAGCGCGCCGTACGTCTCCAGGGAGGAAACGGGTGCCTCCAGCTCGCCCCGCCGCAGCACCGCCCTGATCCGCGCCTCCAGCACCCGGGGACGGATCGGTTTGACCACGTAGTCGTCGGCCCCCGCCTCCAGGCCGCCCACCACGTCGAAGTCGTCGCCGCGGGCGGTCAACATGACGATCGAGGTGGAACCGGCGGCGCGGATCCGGCGGCAGACCTCGAAGCCGTCCATGCCGGGGAGCATCAGGTCGAGCACCACGATGTCGGCGGCGAACCCGCACAGCCGCGCGAGTCCTTCCTCCCCGGAGGACACGGCCTCGACCTCGTGCCCCTGGTGCCGTAACGCGAGCGCCAGGCCGTCCCGTACGGACAGGTCATCCTCGATCAACATCACTCGCGCCATTGCCCCAGTATCGGTGCGCCTCATCACTGAAGCGGCCCATCTCCGGAGCTATTACACGTTCATGACATTCCGCTCATGGTCCGCGGATATCGGCCCGCCAGAGTCGGTGCCGTGCCCAACCGGACGACCGAACGAGGGGAATCCTCCATGAAGACTTTCAACCTCCGCTTCGCGGCGCTCGCGGCCCTTCCGCTGCTCGGCCTGGCAGCGGCCTGCGGCTCCACCGCCTCGGCAGCCCAGAAAGCACCCGCTTCCACCGCCGCGGATGCCCAGCAGGCGCCCGGCTCCACCGGCTCGGCCGCCCGGAAGACGCCCGGCCCCAAGGCCGTCGCGTGGCGGGAGACCGCGGTGAAGTTCGCCGGGTGCATGCGGAAGAACGGGATCGACATCCCCGACCCCGAAGTGGGCCAGGACATCGACACCGGCAACGTCTCCAAGGTCAGCCAGGAGACCCTCACCAAGGCGATGAAGGCGTGCAAGGAGTGGGACTCGGTCCTGCTCGGCGGCTCCGAGCCGGCCACCCCCGAGGAGGACGCGGCCTTCGCGAAATACGCCCAGTGCCTGCGTGACGGTGGTGTCTGGCAGCCGCTCAAGGACGAGAAGAAGCCGAAGGACTTCAAGGAAGTCGACGCCGCGGCCGCGGAGAAGGTCCTGCGGGGCTGCGCCCACCTCGCGCCGCCCGCGCCGTACGAGCAGTAGGGCGGCGAGCCGAGCCCGGGGTGACCGCCTTCACGGGGACGGCGGTCACTTCGGGCGGGCAAGGACATGGTCGGCGGAAAGCATCACAGACATCCAACTCGCGGACATCACCAGGCCGACAGCAGGAGATAGCCGGCCACCGCCGATCCGGCCACCGCTCCGCCGTAGCAGAGCAGGTCGACCGCCTTTTCGAGGCGCTTGAGCCGCAGCCCGTCACGCAGGGTGTAGCGGAAGCGGTGCGCCCAGTGGAAGAGCGCCAGCACGCAGAGGCCGAGAAGAACGACACGCGTGACCGGGTGGCCCAGCACTGCGGACAGATGCGCGTGGCCGGGCGGCGGCACCCAGCCCAGCGGGAACGCGACGCCGAAAAGGAACAGCAGCGCCGGGATCAGCAGCGCCGACAGCACGCCACCGGCGCTGAACAGCAGCCACAGGAACGGTTCCGCCGGACGTCTGGCCATCGTTCACCCCAGGACCAGAAAAGCCACGAGCGCCGACGCGAGCGCCCAGGCCACGAGGTTGCCCACGCCGATCGCGACCGGCGGCAGGCGCCGGCCGCGCAGCCGTACGACCATCGCGTGCGGCGAGAGCGTGAACAGCCAGGTGACGGCGTGGAGCAGGACGAAGCACAGCGCGACCACGTTCAGCAGGAGCGGCCCCGGCGCGGCGCTCCAGTCCAGGAACCGCCGGTACTCCTCCGGCCCCCGGGCGACCGCGTTCACCAGCACCAGCAGGAACACCACGAACCAGGCCACGAAGACGCAACTCAGCTCGCGGAGCGCGAACAGCAGGTACGAGCGGCGTCGCAGCCACCAGAAGATCGGGACGCGAGGCCGGTACCGTCGAGGGTGGAGCTGCGCGTACTCGGTCTTCTCGCTCATCGCGACCCCCGCGGCAGCAGGAAGGCCCTGAGCGACTCCATGGCCGCCGTGAACTTGTAGCGCTGGATGGCACCCGCCGGATCGACGTCCTTCGGGCAGACCGCACTGCACTCGCCCACGAACGTGCAGGCCCAGATGCCTTCCGCCGCCGACAGGACGTCCATTCGCTCCGCGGCGCCCTGGTCACGCGAGTCGAGGTTGTAGCGCTGGGCGAGGGCGATGGCCGCCGGGCCGATGAACTCCTGGTCGATCCCGTAGACGGGACAGGCGGCGTAGCAGAGCATGCAGTTGATGCACATGCTGAACCGCTCGTACTCCTCACGCTCCGCCGGCAGCTGGGGATACTCCCTCCCGGCCGGCTCCTCCCCCTCCGAGCGGATGATCCAGGGCTTGACCCGCGGCAGCTTGTTCATGAAGTCGCCGATGTCCACGACGAGATCACGCACGACGGGAAAATTGGACAGCGGCTCGACGCGCACCGGGCCCGGCGCGTAGTCCCCCAGGAAGGTGGCGCAGGTCAGCTTCGGCTCGCCGTCGACGGTCATGCCGCAGCTCCCGCAGACGCCCATCCGGCAGGACCAGCGGTAGGAGAGCGTGCCGTCCAGATGGTCCTTGACGTGGTTCAGGCCGTCGAGGACCGACCATTCCTTGCGCAGCGGTATCTCGTACTCCCGCATCACCGGCTCGGTCTCGCTCTCCGGCCGGTAGCGGGTCACCCGCAGGGTGATGCGATCCGCCATGAGCATTACCTCCCGTACACCCGCTCCCCCGGCGGCCATCGGGTGATCGTCACCGGCGAATACTCCACCCGCCGCGACCCGTCGGCGTCGCGGTAGATCAACGAGTTGGCGAGGAATCTGCGGTCGTCCCGGTCCGGGAAGTCGACGCGCTGGTGCGCCCCGCGCGACTCCTCGCGCAGCAACGCGCAATGAACGATGCTTTCGGCCACGTCCAGCATGAACGACAGCTCCAGGGCGGCGACGCGC
The DNA here is from genome assembly GCF_042898655.1 of Streptosporangium sp. NPDC000396. NCBI lineage: Bacteria > Bacillati > Actinomycetota > Actinomycetes > Streptosporangiales > Streptosporangiaceae > Streptosporangium > Streptosporangium sp. NPDC000396. The sequence goes on along the minus strand of NZ_JBIAZA010000004.1, from coordinate 429,375 downwards.
TCGGTGTTGAAGGTCCGGCTGCGGTCCTCCAGGCGGGCGGAGCGGAATCGCTCCCGCAGGGCGTCCAGCCTCTCGGCGGCCTTGAGCAGCGAGTCTCCCGAACGGTAGATCCCCGTGCTCTCCTCCATGGTCGCCCGCATCTCCTCGCGGATGGCGGAGATCGGTTCCTTTCCGTCGTCGCGATGGAGCAGGTCGCCTTCCAGTCTCCGCCGCTCGTCCTCCGCCTGCGCCCACACGGCGGGCCGTACGGCGGAGCCGATTTCTCGCACACCCGAGGCGAACGCGGCGGCGGCCCGCCCGGCGCGGGCGCCGAAGACGAGCAATTCGGGCAGCGAATTGGAGCCGAGGCGGTTCGCGCCGTTGATGCTGACGCAGGCGACCTCTCCGGCGGCGAACAGCCCCGCGAGAGGGGTGGCGCCGTGGATGTCGGTGTGGACCCCGCCCATCATGTAGTGCACGACCGGCCGCACCGGGATCAGCTCGCGGACCGGGTCGATGTTCTCGTAGCTCCGGCAAAGCTCCCGCACGAAGGGGAGCCTGGCGTCGATGACCGTCTCTCCGAGATGGCGCAGGTCCAGGTGCACGACGGGCCCGTACGGCGTGCCGACGGTCCGGCCCTTCTCGACCTCCTTGACGAACGCCTGCGACAGGCGGTCGCGCGGCCCCAGCTCCATGCTGCGCAGCACGGGTTCGGGCGAGGGTGTGCCGAGGTCGTAGTCCTGCAGGTAGCGGTAGCCGTCCTTGTTGATCAACCAGCCGCCCTCGGCCCGGGCCGCCTCGGTGATGAGGATGCCCGTGAACGGCAGGCCGGTCGGGTGATACTGAACGAACTCCATGTCCTTGAGCGGAGCGCCCGCCCGGTAGGCCAGGCCCATGCCGTCGCCGGTCTTGATGGCCGCGTTGGTCGTGAACGGGTAGACCTGACCGCACCCGCCCGTGCACAGGATGACCGCGCCGGCGGTGATGGCCTCGATCCGGCCCGTCATCAGCTCGATGGCGACGACCCCGGCCACCCGGCCGTCGTCGACGAGCAGCTTCGTCACGTACCACTCGTCGTAGCGGGCGATGCGCTCGTATCGGAGGGAGGTCTGGAACAGCGTGTGGAGCAGGTGAAAACCCGTCTTGTCGGCGGCGAACCACGTGCGCATCTTCTTCATCCCGCCGAACGGCCGTACGGCCACGCGCCCGTCGGGTTCGCGGCTCCACGGGCACCCCCAGTGCTCCAGCCGGAGCAACTCCTCGGGTGCCTCCTTGACGAAGGCCTCGACCGCGTCCTGGGCACACAGCCAGTCACCGCCGGAGATGGTGTCGTAGGCGTGCTCGTCGAAGCTGTCATCGGGCCGGACGACCCCCGCGGCCCCGCCCTCGGCCGAGACCGTGTGGCTGCGCATCGGATACACCTTGGAAACGATCGCCACGCTCAGCCGCGGGTCGGCCTCCGCGACGGCGATCGCGGCGCGCACTCCGGCGCCGCCGCCACCCACGATCAGGACGTCATGCGAAGGCGTCATGGCGCTCGACCAGCTCACGGGCGACGGCGTCTTCGGCTTCGTGCGCCGGCCGCGGGTTCACGCCCTCAGGACCCGTGGTCCGCATCCAACTCATCCCGCACGACCTTCCCGTCGTGGCGGATGGCCATCACCTGGATGCTGCCGTCGTGATATTCATGACGGATCTTGCGGCAGCCGCAGGCAAAATACTCATCCCTGATGATCAGGCCCTGTTCGTCGTCGTCCAGGTAGTGCTCACCGTCCACGATCTTCCCGCACGGAGCCTTCTCACCTGTGAAACGGGTCCTTGTGCCAACCATCGTCCGCTCCCCTGCAGACGGCTGGGCGCCACAGACAGCCGGGGGTCGCCGGCTTCGCGCGCCGCGGCGAACCGGGGCCGTGCCCCGGCACACCTGGAACGCGTCTGGTCAGCCCTGTGTACCTCCAGCGTCTCACCGACCAGGCGCCGGGAGAAGACCTCTCGGCCGAGATCCGCTGGGCCCCGGCTCCTCGCCGGGTTCGGAACCCGGCCCCATTCGCCAAGCACACAAAACAGGACAAAACACCCACTGCGTCGCGAGGAATCGGCGGCTGCGGCCCTCTTGGCGATCAATGACTCCGCCATCTTCTGCTCCGACATAGAGATAAATATAGGATAAAAGCCGCTATGTCCCTGTTTGTTGCCCTACGTACGCGGATATCAAGACTTCAGACGGGATGGTCCATCATCGACCACCTGGAGCACTTTCCGACCAATCAGAAAAATGCCAAGAACGGGGCAACCGATCCTTTCGGGGGGAAAACGCAATGCCTAAGTTCAAGAGTGTCCTCGCAGGGCTCGCCATCAGCACGGCACTGGCCGGTGGAATCGTCGGCCTGGGCGCCGCGACCACCACGACCGCCGCCAACGCCAGCGTGGCCCAGACCGCCGCCGTCGGCTTCCAGACCTGGGGCGGCTGTGGCTGCCACCGGCGCTGCGGCTGGGGCTGCGGCTGCGGCCGGCGCTGCTGCGGTCGCGGTCACCAGCGGGTCAAGGTCAGGGTCGTCAACGTGAACAACAACATCCTCCGCAACGTCCAGAAGCAGGAGGAGAAGCACCACGACAGCGAGTGGGACTGGTAAACAAGACGACCAGAGCGCGGCCGGGGTATTGAGGCTTTCGGCGTCGGCCTTGGCGGGGGGTGTCACCCTTCCGGGCGCCGGATAATCACCGGCTCCGGGGCCGCGCTCCAGCTTGAGCACCGCGCACGGTCAGGATATGCGACCACGCACGACCGAATTCGCGGTCGCGATGAGCTCCGAGCCCATGGCGGAGGGCCGAGTGCCCGTGTTTCCCAGATCACGGTTCTTCATGGAAGAAGAATGGTCGCACAGGGAACACGGGCACTCCGAACTCCGACCCCTCCGAGAGAAAGGATTCATTTATCGGCGGCATTCCGAGCAGTCGCTTTTCCACCCTTCGAACAAGTGGAGCCATCACCCGATTCATTTCATCGTGACGTCACGGACCAGCGGTCGACCGGGCGCGAAACCGCCTCACGTCCCTTCGTGCCTGGATCCCAGGAGCTTGGCGGTCAGCAGGAGGGCGCCTCCGATGTCGGAGGTCAGGCCGACCCCCTCCTGACGGTTGTGCACCTCCAGGCCGGGCTGCCCCGGGACGACGTGGTAGCCCTCCTGTTCGAGCGCCTTGAGGTTGCGCTGTACGGCGGGGCGCCGCAGCGCGGCGGCGGGGATCGCCGGTGCGAACACGACCGGCACCTCGGCGTTGATCACGGTGTTCAGGGCGAGGCTGTCGGCGATGCCGAGAGCGCACTTGGCCACGAAGTTCGTGGTCGCGGGGAAGACGAAGACGAGGTCGGCCCATTCGGCCAGTTCCTGGTGCGGCACACCGCCGAGTTCGGTGGGCCATTCCGGCCCGGCGACCGGGGTCCCGGTGACGGCGGCGATCGCCTGCCGCGAGACCAGTTCGTCGGCCGCGTGGGTGAGGCACACCCGGATCGACCAGCCGTACCACTTCTGCAGCAGCATCACCCAGTGCGGCAGCATGATCACCTCAAAGGCTCCCGTGCCCACGATGAGCAGCCGCCCGCGGGGCAGTTCGATCTTGGGGATCGCGTTGGTCATGGGACCTCCAGTCAGGACAGCATCAGGACGCGGTCCCAGTACGGGTCGCCTCCCGGCAGCAGGGACAGCAGGGCGGCGGCCACTCCGGCCGCGCCCTCGACGATTCCGGCGGTGTCCACCTCCTCCAGGCGGCTCTCCGAGATCCAGCCCGTGTCGTCGGCCTCGGGCTGCAGGTGGCGGAACATGAAAGGCGCCTCGGGATCGGCCGCGTCCATGACCTGGCGTCCCAGCTCCGCCGCGCGGTCCAGAAGCCGCTGGTCCGCGGCCGCCTGACCGGCTCGGACGAACACCTGCAGCAGCCCGGAGTGGCCGTGGCAGACGGTTGGCCCGTAGGGGCCCGGCTGGACGGCGTGGAGGCCGTCGAGGGCGAGCCGCCGCCACTCGGGGATCGCCAGGACCTCGCTCGCGCGCAGCAGGCTGAACGCGACGCCGGGCGTCCCGTAACACCACGCGGCGATGGTGTCCTGCCGCGGGGCGGTCCCGGCGACCTCGTCGTCGAACGGGATCCTGAGCTGCCAGTAGGGGCCGTCCTCGCCGTGCATCGCCCAGCCGGCGATCCAGGTCCCGATGCGGTGCATGGCCGCGTCATGTCCTTCCACGCGGATGCCGTGCCCGGCGCAGAGCGCGAGCAGGGCCAGCGGGCCCGGGATGCCGTGGGCGAGGCCCAGGTTGAAGTCGCCGCGCGGGAAGGTCCCGCGGTCGAACTCCGTCGGCTGCCGCTCCGGCGGCACCCACCAGCCGGGGACGTCGTGCCCGTCGACACGGACGGTCCCGGCCAGCCCGACGAGATAACCGAGGGTGGCGCGCAGGGCGGGCAGGGCGGTCTCGCGCTCCTCGCGCCCGCCCTCGATGACCGCCGCGAGCAGGAGCCTGCCGGTGCCGGTGAGCCCGCTGATCAGGTCGTAGGCCGTCCAGCTGGTGCCGGGCTCCCGGCCGGTGTTCTCCGCTTCCAGCCTCCGGCGCTGGTCGTCCGCGAGCCACCGGACCAGGCGCAGGCGAAGCCCCGGGTAGTGGCCGCCGAGCGCGCCGCAGGACTGTGTCGCGGCGAGCACCGCCGCCGGGCCGTGGTGCAGGCCCGCCGAGCGCGCCCGGGTCAGCGACCCGGCGGCCAGCGCCAGATGGGCGTGCGCGGCCCCCAGCCAGCTCGCCTCGTGGCGAGCCAGCTCGGCGTAGAAGAGCGCCACACCGGCGCTGCCGTCGGTGGAGAGCGGGTCTCCCCGCCGCACTCCGGCCGGATCCGCCAGCCGTGCGGCCACCTGGCCGACGACGTCCTCCACGGTCAGCATCCGTGCCTCCGCCGGTTGAGGTTGCCGAGCACGCACGCCCGCGCCAGGGCGTGGGCCTCCCCTTCGCGTTCCCTGTCGGTGCCGAACAGGCGGTTGCAGGTCATGTGTAGGAGGCTCGCGAGGATCCGGTCCCCGGAGGCGTCATCGAGGGCGCGGACGCGGGAGCCGTACTCGCGTGCGGCGTCCGAGTGCGGGCGGAGGATCTCCAGGAGCTCCTCGCCCAGGTACGGCCAGCCGCCGCCGGGGTCGATGAGGCGCAGCAACGCCTCACGCCGGGGACGGAACCCGCCGGGGAGAGCCCACGGGCCGCCGGGGAGCTCCCGCCCGAACGCGTCGGCGAGCGAGGCGAGCGCGACGGCCCCGAGGGTGACGAGATCCTCCCGGGTGCGCCTGGATCTTTCGAGGGCGAGCAGCGCCGTGACCGCCTCGCTGTCGGCCTGGAAGAACCGCTCGGCGCACTCCATCACCTCCTTACCGCCGTAGCGCTCCAGCTCGGGGTCGTAGGTGTCCAGGACGACGCGGTCGACGAGGTTGCGGTCGAGCCAGCCGCCGGCCGCCGCGCGGAACCTCGGCAGCAGCTCGCCCCAGAGCAGGGCGGGCGAACCGTGCAGGCGCAGGCGCAGGTGCGGGGCAGGGTCGCGGTAGCGGACGAAGAACCAGCGGTCGGCCCCGGCGAGCAGGGGGCCGAGGTGCTCGCAGAGCAGGGAGTCGGCATGCCGCGCCGGGCCGTACAGCTTCAGATAGAGCCACTCCCCTCCCGGCGGATGCAGCCGCCGGGAGGGCGGGGTCTCGTCCACCGCGGCGACGGGCGGTGCGGGCTCCCGCACGTCGCCGAACAGCGGGATCGCCAGCTCCGCCAGATGCGGCAGCCCTTCGCCGTCACGCAGCCATCCGTCCGCCTCGCCGGTTCCCCCGGGGGGCTCCCAGGCGACCAGCGAGTCTTTCTTCCGCAGGTCGTCCCGGAGCACCTCAAGATGCCAGGGGTTGCCGAGGTCGAGCGAGATCCGGTGATCGAAGTCGGTGAGGACGATGTGCCTCGGCACCGACCAGCGATCGCGCCACTCCCCGACCAGCCTCGCCCATTCGCGCGGCGGGGCCGCCGCGTGCCCGCTGAGCTCGTCGAGCCGCCATTTGGCCGGTGAGAGCACCGTACGGCCGTAGCGGACGCGCGGCACGTAGGGGTGGTCGCCATCGGTGATCCAGTCCCACGGCGCCCACATCCGCCGTCCCTCGAAACCGAGTTCGAGCAGGAACCGCGCGAGGTTGGGGGCCTGGGTGACCGGGTCGAGCATGGTGGCGGACGTCGGCACCACCCGCCGGCCCGTGGGCAGGTGGACCGCGTAGAGCCGGTCGGCCTCGGCACCGATCGCGAGGTCGTCCACGGGGATCTCGACGGCCGCCGGGTCGGGCGGCACGCCGATCGAGATCCGGTGTCCCGTCCAGGACGGTCCGTGGCCGACGTTCGCCGAACGGGGATAGCGCGGCTGGCAGGCGACGTTGAGCCGCAGTTCTCCGGCGTCGCCCGCCCGGCACTCGGCCGCGATCTCGTCCACGGACACCAGCCCGGCGAACCGCCCGAAGGTGGCGCCGGCCTCGGGGGAGCCGGGGTTCGGCCCGGCCGACAGGCGGAACCGGCCGTCGGCGAGGTCGTCGGCCGACGCCGCGACCAGGGACAGGTACAGCTCGACCGACCTGGGCACGGTGGACGGGTCCGGGGCTTCCGGCTCGATGCGCGCGACGAGCTCGTCGTCGAGGACGATCTCCGGCGCCCGGTCGCGGACGGCCTCGGCCACCAGACGTGCCAGCAGGCGATCGGACTCACGCCGCTCCCCGCGGTAGGCGGGGACCGGTCGCGGCCCCGCCGGGCAGTCGTATCCGGCGGGCGGGCCCAGCCCGGCGCCCTCGTTCAGCAGGTCGCGGACCGGCACCAGCCGCTCGGTTCCGTACCGCTCGACGAACTCCTCGTGATACTCGCGCAGCGGTGAGGGACCCAGCCGGGGTGTCAGCAGGCGCCAGAGCACCCCGGCGGCGCGCGCGGCCTCGGCGGCCACCTCCTCGGGGAGGTGGACGTCGGCGCCGAGCCTCAGGTCGACGTGGAGAAGGTGATCTGAGCGGTGCAGCGCCCTCATCCGCTCCTGGAGCACCTCCAGGGCGGCCGAGCGCCGGTCCAGCGGGCAGCGGTCGTACTCCTCGCGCGCCGCGGCGATCTCACGCAGGCGCGGCAGCATCGCGGGGGGCCGCCGCAGGCCCGCCAGCACGTCGATCACGTGGTTCAGCGGGTCCGTTTCGTCGAGGCACGGGCGCAGCCCGGTGATGAGGAACTCCTGGTCGACGAGGGCGGAGACCATCGACTCGATCGCCTCGGGGTCGGCCTGCGGGTATCGGCGGCCGAGCTCGGCGAGCAGTTCCCCGACGTGGATGCCGTCTCCGGCGAGCTCGAAGGCGGCGCGCACCGCGCTGGTGTCCCTGATCGACAGCTCGCTCCTGGCCTCCTGGCCCGCGGTCAGCCCGGCGTTGGTGTGCTGGGTCATGAGGACGCGCCCGCCGCTGAAGGTCAGCCCGGCGTGGGTGCGGACGACGAGCTGAGCCAGCACCTCACGGTCGGACTGGAGACCGACGACGAGGTGGAGCAGCCAGCTGAGATCCACCCTGGTCCTGGTCGTGCCCGGCTCGCTCCACGAGACCTTGGCCGTGGGACCGAACCTGGCCTCGGTCACCCCGGCGAACAGGCCGAAGGGGGTGGGGCGCGAGCGCATGCGAAGCTCGTAGCGGATCACCGCCAGCGCGGCTCGGCGCAGCTGGGCGGTCTTCCTGCCGTGCGGGTCGGCGACGAGCCGCGCCAGGGACGGGCTCGCCACCTTCAGCGCCTCCATCAGGAGATCGTCGTCGGCCGCCCTGCGCAGGAGGCGCACGCAGGCGGCGCGGTCGGGCTCTCCCTCGTGGGCCTGGTCGGTCAGGCGGTCCTCGGCGCCGCGGACCGGTGAGCGCAGCAAGGCCATCTTGGCCGGGCGGAAGGGGGTCACCTGTCGCCTCCTGTCCGATATGGGCCTGAACCCCGTTCAGGCCCACGTCTCACGGATTGATCAGCGTGATGCGGAGTGGTGCGGTCAGTGGGTTCCGGTCAGCAGCAGCGCGAGGCGCAGGTGCTGGGGAACGCCGACGGGCAGATGCAGGACGATGTGGGCCAGGCGGCCTCCTGCAGGGGAACGGTCTCGATCTGGGTGTCGAGGTCGAAGACGTCGGCCGTCTCCTGGGCTGCGTACGGTGCCATGGGTCCTCCCGGTGGAAACACGGAGCCCGGGGTTCTCCCGAGATCCAATCGACGTTTCGGTTGTAGCGGACCCGCAAAATACGGCCAAGGCGCCGCGAATTGATCAGGGGTCGAACAAGGGTGACTTCCTTCGCACTCATAAGGGTCGTTTCCGGGCGTCCGCGAAGGTGACACGCCCGTGACGCTTCATAGCGACCCGGTGCGACGTGGAAAACTTCCCTATCACTCCCTATATGCCCTAAGTTAGGGACTGATGAGGGAAGAAATATACTCTGTCGAGCAGGTGGCCGACCTGCTCGGCCTGCATGTGCGCACCGTGCGCGGCTACATCCGCGCCGGCCGGCTCAAGGCCGTACGGATCGGCAAGCAATACCGGATCGCCCGCGCCGACCTCGATGCGCTGACCGGACGGCCACAGCCCGCAGCGCCTCGACCCACCGGTGCCTCGGCGGTGGAGGTGTCGAGCATCGTGCAGATCGACGGCGTCGACCGGGCCGCGGCCGAACGGCTGAGCACGCTCGTCCTGGCCGGGGCGAACACCGCCCACGACCCCGCGCGCCCGCTGCGCGTCCAGACCGTCCACGACGAGGAACGGAACCGTATGAAGATCGTGATACTGGGCGGCGCCGCCGCCACGGCCGACGTGTTGCACCTGCTCGAAGCCATACTCGACGGTGACAACGGCCTGCTCACCAGGAAGGTCGGCGGTGCCTGACGCGATGCAGGAGCGGGCCGGGGTGCCGGTGCCGGTGTGCGACCCGGACGGACCACCGGTGGCCACCATGCAGCTCGTCCACGAGTCGAACCAGACCGGCCACATGTGGTTCGTCCCGCCCTCGACGCGCTCGGCGTCCGGCTGCGCGCCGTCGCCTGAGCGCATGATCGGGATTCCCGCCGGGGAGATCGTCCTGCGGGACGAGGGCACGAGGACGAGCTGGAAGGTCGAGGTCGGAGCCTTCCGGCTGGCGCCGTATCCCGTGACCCGCGAGCTGTACCTCGCCGTTCGGGGCGAGGCGCCCGCGAGCCCGGCGGGGCCGCGGACGCCGGTGACCGACGTCTCCTGGAAGGAGGCCGTTCGGTTCTGCAACCTGCTCTCGCAGGCGAGCGGGCTTGAACCCTGCTACTCGATGGGCGACGACCCCGACGCGCAGGACGTGGTCTGCGACTGGGAGGCCGACGGCTATCGCCTCCCGTCCGAGGCGGAGTGGGAATACGCGTGCCGGGCCGGGACCTCCGGCGTCCGCTACGGGGAGCTGGACGAGATCGCCTGGCACCGCGGGAACTCCGGCGGCGCGGTGCACGACGTCGCGACCAGGACGCCGAACGCGTGGGGCCTCTACGACATGATCGGCAACGTGTGGGAGTGGTGCTGGGATGTCTACGATCCCAGGGTCTACGGCCCCTACCGCGTGTTCCGCGGCGGAGGGGGACACGATCGGCCCCGGGGGTGCCGGGCGTCGTGCCGGCGCAAGAGTCACCCGACCTTCCGCATCGACGACCTCGGGTTCCGGCTCGCCCGATCGCTGTGAGGTCCCGGCGGCGACGAGCCGGCCGACCGGGTCGCAGGTGAGACTCTCCCCGGGACCGGGATCGCCGGCCTCGCGAGGACTCCCGGAAGCAGGTTCCGGGAAACCGGCGCCTCAGCGAACGGGCAGGCCGGTGACGGCGCGGCCGATGATCAGACGCTGGATCTCGGACGTGCCTTCGAAGATGGTGAAGATCTTCGCGTCCCGGTGGAAGCGCTCGACGGGGTGTTCGCGGGTGTAACCGGCTCCGCCGAGGACCTGGATGGCCTGCTCGGTCACCCAGACCGCGGTCTCGCCCGCCACCAGCTTGGCCATCGATCCTTCGGCCTGGTCGAAGGCGCGGTTGTTGCGGGCCATCCAGGCGGCACGCCAGGTCATCAGGCGCGCGATGTCGACCCGGGTGGCCATGTCGGCCAGCAGGAACGCGACCGCCTGGTTCTCACCGATCTTGCGGCCGAACTGCTCGCGCTCGCGGGCGTAGTCCCGGGCGTACTCGAAGCCTGCCCGGGCGATGCCCACGGCCATCGCCGCCACCGAGGGGCGGGTGGTCTCGAACGTCCGCATCGCCCCCTGCTCCCCGGCCCGCTCCCCGGAGCGGACGCGCGCCAGCCTGGCGTCGAGCTTGTCCTGACCTCCGAGCAGGCATGAACCCGGCACCCTGACGTCGTCGAGGATCACCTCGGCGGTGTGGGACGCGCGGATGCCGTGTTTCCTGAACTTCTGCCCCATCGACAGCCCCGGTGTGCCGGGAGGGACGACGAAGGAGGCCTGGCCTCGGGTGCCCAGCGACGGGTCCACCGACGCGACGATGACGTGGACGTCGGCGATGCCGCCGTTGGTGGCCCAGGTCTTCACCCCGTTCAGAACCCAGTCGCCACCGGAGCGGACGGCGCGGGTACGGATGGCGCCCACGTCGGAGCCTGCGTCCGGCTCCGAGGCGCAGAACGCGCCGAGCTTGACGTCGTCAGGGGTGCCGAACATCTGCGGGAGCCACTCCCCCATCTGCTCGGGAGTGCCGCCCGCGGCCAGGGCGGCGGCGGCGAGGCCGGTGCCGACGATGGACAGGCCGATACCCGCGTCTCCCCAGAAGAGCTCCTCGAACGCGACCGTCAGGCCGAGGCCGCTCGGTTCGAGCCACTGCTGGGCGAAGAAGTCGAGCGAGTAGAGGCCGATCTTGGCGGCCTCCTGGATGATCGGCCAGGGAGTCTCCTCGCGCTCGTCCCATTCGGCGCCGGCCGGTCGCATGACCGACCGGGCGAACTCGTGCACCCAGTCACGCACCTCGCACACGCCGTCGCTCAGCTCCGCGCAGAAGCCGGTCTCGCTCATCGTCTGCTCCTCCAGGGGGTACGTTACCAACGGTAACACCCTCACCTTACTGGCGGGTAGGTCTCTTCGCGCAACCCGGCGGACGCGTTGCCCCGGAAAGTCCGCGTCACCCCGTCTCCGGCACGCCTTTCGGGGCGCGATCCCTCCCGTTCAGTCTCCGGCGCGATCCGCCCGTTCAGCGATCCTGGAGGGTACGGCCGGCACGCGAGGCCGCCAGCAGGATCAGGACGCCGAGGAAGAGCAGACCTGCCATGCCGTACATCAGGAGGCCGAAGCCACCGGCGGCGAACATGGTGGCGAGTTGCGGGCCGAGGCTTCCGCCGAGGAAGAGGGAGAAGGTGAACAGCGCGAGCGCCGTGCCGCGCGACCGACCGGCGATCATGCCGATGCTCTCGTTCATGGCGGGCGCGCCCGCGGCGATGCCCAGCACGTAGACGGCGAGGAGGAGGGCGAGCCCGACCGCGCCGGGGCCGGTCGCGGCGATGGCGGCGAGCGCGAGGGCCGCCGTCGACAGCAGGTACACGGCACGCCGGGGTGCGGAGACCCGGCCGAGCAGCGGCATGAGCAGCGGGACGACGAGCATGGACGGCAGGCCGCTGATCCGCAGGGCCATCAGCGCGTCGGGCGAGCCCGCGATGCCGGCCGGCCCGGCGAGTTGCAGCCCGGTGTAGACCGCCACAAAGGTGGCCAGGATGGTGATCGTCGCGACATAGCGGAGCAGCAGCGCGGGGGTGGCCAGCAGGACGGGGACGGCCCGGTAGGCCGACAGGAACGACCCGGAGACCTCCCGCGAGGGGTCGGGGAGCATGACCGCCCGAACCGCGACGGCGGCCACCGCGAACGCCGCGGCGGAGATGAGGAAGACGCCGCGCCAGCCGACGACTCCGACCAGCGCCTGGGCCGCCACCTGGAACAGCACGGCCGCGGCCAGGAAGCCACTCGTCACCGTGGCCAGTGCCACCGTACGGCGGCGCGGCTCGATCCGCTCGGCCATGTAGGCCATCGCGGCCGGAGGGAAGATCGCCACAGCGATGCCCTGCAGCACGCGGAGCGCGATCGCCGTCTCGGGCCCCGGGCTCAGGGCGACCAGGGCGGTGGCCACCGCCGCGACCAGAAGCCCCGGGAAGATCAGACGCCTGCGGCCGTAGCGGTCGGACAGCGGGCCGAACAAGAGGAAACCGGCGGCGTACCCCACGCCGAACGCGGTGACGAGCCAGGTCAGCCCTCCTTCCGCGGCACCCCATCCCGCGGCCATGGCGTGCAGCAACGGGATCACCATATAGAGCTGGCCGCTGGACAGCACGGCCGTCAGGGAGAAGACCGCAAGCGTGCGTCCCAAGGGGGCGAAATCCCCGGGGTCGGCGGCCACGCCGGGTCGTGAGAGGGAGGAGATGGTCATGGGGAAGACCGTAACCAACCAACTAGTTGGAAGTCAACCAACTAGTTGGTTCAAATAGTCGGCCGGTCCAATAGACTCAGCCCATGTCGAAGGAATCCACCAAGGACGCCCTCCTCGCCGCCGCTCGCGCCGAGTTCGCCGCCCACGGAATCGCCGGCGCCCGAGTCGACCGCATCGCCGAGCGAGCCGGAGTGAACAAGGAGCGCATCTACGGCTACTTCGGCAGCAAGGAAAAGCTGTTCGACCTCGTCATGGCCTCCGTGCTGGACAAGATGGCCGAGGTCGTGGCGATGCCCGGCGACGATCCCGTGGACTACGTCGGCAAGATCTACGACTTCCACCTCGCCAACCCGGAGCTGACCCGGCTCCTGATGTGGGAGTCGCTGCACTACCGCGAGGACGACCTCGACGGCCAGGAGGCTCGGGTGGCCCGATGCGCCAAGAAGGCCGACTCGCTCGCCTCCGGGCTCGGCCGCGAGCCCTCGGCGGAGATGGCCCGCACGATGCTGACCCTGATCGGGCTGGCCGCCTGGCCGATGGTCATGCCCAGACTCAACCGCATCGTGGTCGGCGAGGAGGCGGGGACCGAGGAGGGGCACCGGCGGATGCGTGAGCACCTCGTCGATTTCGTCCGGGCGGCCCTGATCCAGAAGCCGGACCACACGGCCTAGAGTCGGCCCCACAGATCTTCACCTACGCCGCTCGGCCTCGGGCACCGAGCAGGCCTGGGGCCGCCTGCCGGCCGAGGCACAGACGGGTCTCGTCAACGAGAGCCCATCGGCCGTGGCCCCGTGCCGTCCTCGTGCGGGCTCGATGCACGTTGCGCTGCTTGCGCGTTCCAATGCCGGCCGCGACCCGGGCGCAAACCAGTTCATTCTAGGTCGTACTACTAATAAGCAAGCTTTCGGCAAAAGGGTTTGATTCCCTACTCCACCTATGCCTAGCGTGAGGTTTCATGCATTTCGAATAAATATTCGAACAAGGCGGCGATCGTCGGGATGCACATCCTGCCGAGCAGGGCCGTATCTCGTCCCTCCCCCAGGCTCATCCCGAATCGCCGTCCGAGACGCCAGGGGGCACGGCGTGAACCACTTCACCTTCACCACCGCGACCAAGGAACGGGCCAAGGCCCGCATCGCGCTCATCGGACCCACCGGGTCGGGTAAGACCTACACCGCCCTGGTCACCGCCACCGGACTCGGCGAGCGGATCGCCCTCGTCGACACCGAACACGGCAGCGCCGCCAAGTACGCCGACGAGTTCGCCTTCGACACCCTCCCGCTCACGGCGTTCCAGCCCACCACGCTCGTCGACGTGCTCGCGGTGGCCGCCCACGACGGCTACGACGTCATGATCGTCGACTCCCTGAGCCACTTCTGGTCCGGCACCGGCGGGATGCTGGAGCAGGTCGACGACGCGGCCAAGCGCGTCGGGGCGGGTGGCAACTTCGCCGGCTGGAAGGAGGCCCGTCCCCAGGAGCGGGCGATGATCGACGCCCTGCTCGCCTATCCCGGCCATCTCATCGTCACCATGCGCACCAAGACCGAGTACGTCATCGAGGAAGACCAGCGCGGCCGGAAAGTCCCGCGGAAGGTCGGTCTGAAACCGGATCAGCGCGAGGGCATCGAGTACGAGTTCGACATCGTCGGCGACCTCGACCACGAGAACACCCTGGTGATCTCCAAGTCCCGGGCGAAGTCGCTGTCCGGGATGGTGTTCAACAAGCCGGGCATGGAGTTCGCCGAGGCCGTCTTCAGCTGGCTTGAGGCCGGCAAGCCGACCCGGTCGGTGCCCGATTACATCACGGCGGCCACGGCCCCGGAGGCCACCCCCGACGAGCTGCGCACCCTGTACGAGCAGGCCCGCCGGCACAATCTGCTCGGTGCCGCCGTCCTGGACAGAAACGGCGAGACCCACACGCTCGGCGAGCTGATCGTGCGCCACGGCACCGCGGCACGGAACCGGGCCACCCAAGACGTCGACGACACCGCAGCACGGAACCGGGCCACCCAGGACGTCGCGTCGAAGACCGGGACCGAGCGGGGGAAAAAGGGTGAGGTGGTGTGAAACTCCTCGCCGTCCTGGCTCCAGGCTGCCGTCGAACTCGAACAGGCATGGGTGAGGAATCACCCGTCGCACGGGAGGAAACCCATGGCCGATGAAACCGTCATCACTGTCGTCGGCAACCTGACCGACAACCCCGAACTGCGCTTCATCTCCAGCGGAGTCGCGGTCGCGCACTTCACCGTCGCGTCCACGCCCCGCGTCTACGACCGGGAGGCCAGGGAGTGGAGGGACGCCGAGACGCTGTTCCTGCGCTGCTCGGTCTGGCGGAAGGAGGCGGAGCACGTCGCCCAGTCCCTGGTGCGCGGCGCGCGCGTCATCGTCCAGGGGCGACTGCGCCAACGAACATACGAGAACAAGGAAGGCGAGCGCCGCACCGTGATCGAGTGTGAGGTCGACGAGGTCGGTCTCTCGCTGCGGTTCGCCTCCGCGCGCGTCACCGAGGCCCCGCGCGTGGGCGTCCTTGCCCGCGCCCGCGCCAACCCACTCGCCGACGACCCGTTCATCCAGCACGACGAGGACGGGCCGCATGCACCTCAGAAGGGTGAACTGCCCTTCTGATCGTCAGAGCAAAGGCTGATCGACATGACCATCTCGGTACCGACAGATCTTCCGACGGCCTGAACACCGCAGGCGACCCTCGCTCTGCCCTGCGACCGCTGCCATCCCGAGGACCAGGACGCCTCGGCCCGCCCGGACACCCTCCGGGGAATGCCAGGGGGCGCGGCGTCCCGCCACCGACCCGGAGCCCGACGGCGCCGCGGCAATGACACGCACAGCATCCCACCCAAGGTGGACCCATGAGAGAACAGGACCGCGAGAGAGCGCTCGAACTCGCCCTCGCCCAGATCGAAAAGCGCTTCGGCAAGGGCTCGATCATGCGCCTGGGCGACGACCCGAGAACCCCGGCCGAGGTGATCCCGACCGGGTCGATCGCCCTGGACCTCGCCCTTGGCGTCGGCGGGCTGCCCCGCGGGCGGGTGGTGGAGATCTACGGCCCGGAGTCTTCGGGCAAGACCACGCTCGCCCTGCACGCACTGGCCAACGCCCAACGGGCCGGCGGCACGGTGGCTTTCATCGACGCCGAGTACGGCCTCGACACCCAGTACGCCAGGCAGCTGGGCGTGGACACCGACGCCCTGCTGGTCTGCCAGCCCGACGACGGCGAGCAGGCCCTGCAGATCGCCGACACCTTCATCCGCTCCGCCGCCCTTGACCTCATCGTCATCGACTCCGTCGCCGCCCTGGTGCCGCGCGCGGAGATCGAGGGCGAGATGGGCGATTCCCACGTGGGCATGCAGGCGAGGCTGATGAGCCAGGCACTGCGGAAGATGACCGGCGCGATGAGCCAGTCGAGAACCGCCGCGATCTTCGTCAACCAGCTCCGTGAGAAGATCGGCACGCCGTTTCCGGAGACCACCCCCGGGGGCCGGGCGCTGAAGTTCTACGCCGCGGTGCGCCTGGACGTCCGCCGGATCGAGACCCTCAAGAACGGCACCGAGCCGGTCGGCAACCGCACCCGCGTCAAGGTGGCCAAGAACAAGGTCGCCCCGCCCTTCCGCGTGGCCGAGTTCGACATCCTCTACGGACTCGGCATCTCCCGTGAGGGCGGCCTGATCGACATGGGAATCGAGCACGGCTTCGTCCGCAAGCTCGGCGCCTGGTACACCTACGAGGGCGACCAGCTCGGCCAGGGCAAGGAGAACGCCCGCAACTTCCTGAAGAACCACCCCGACCTCGCCGACGAGATCGAGAAGAAGATCAAGGAGAAGCTGGGCATCGGGCCGAGCCTGAGTGCCGCCCCCGCTCTGCCGGCCGCATGCTGATCTGGTGGCCGTCGCCCCACGCGCATACGCCGCACCCTCAGCGACGTTCTCGGATGCCGAGGAGTATCACATGAGCGACACCGCCTGGGCTGTTCGCCGCGTCTACCTCGCCTGTGAATTCCTTCCCGCCGACCCCACCGTACGCGGCCTGATCTCCATCGGCCTCACCGACGACGCCGGCCGCGACTACTACGCCGTCAACAACGATATGGACTTCACCGCCGTGCTCAACGTCCCGTGGATGGTCGACGACGTGTGGCCCTGTCTGCCGCGGTGCACCGCCGACGGCTACCCCTACCTCCTCGACCGCATCCACCCCGACGTCAAGCTCATCAAGGAGATACGTGACGAGGTGGAGACGTACTTCGCCTGCGGTCCCCCGGAGACTCACCTGTATGCCGCCTGCGGCGGCCAGCACATCTGCCGTCTGCACTCCCTGTGGGACAACGACTGGGAGGTGATGCCGCCGGCGGTGCCGCGCTGGTTCCACGAGCTGCGGTCCCTCGTCGTCCAGGCCGGGAACCCGCCACTGCCGAAGCAGCCCCGCGGAAAGCGCCACGCGCTCACACATGCCCGCTACTACCGCACCCTGCATGAGCATCTGCTCACCCTCACCGCCTGTCGCCGAGGGCCGGAAAATCGCGGCTACCGCCCGTACCGGCCGGACATGGGAAGGAATCAGCCGATACGTTTCCCCACCCGCCAGATGCACTCCGTCGTCTGCGATGTCTGTGCCTACGTCTACGACGAGGACGGCGACGGCGTCCTGGTGTTCGACAACCCGGAGGAGGCCGTGCAGGACGTGCTACGGCACCGCTGGATGTGCCTGACCGACGGACGGGCGATCTGCCCGCGTGACGGCGAGGAACACCAGGCCGTGTATGACGAACTGATGCCGCCTGAGCCGAGAGCCGAGGCCGACGGGCGAATCCCGCCCGACGAGGAGAGATGAAGTTCCTGCACACGTCCGACTGGCACGTCGGCAAGGTGCTCAAGGGCCGCAGCCGGCTCGATGAGCAGCGGGCAGTCCTGCGCGAGATCGTCCAGGTGGCACGGGACCACCAAGTCGACGCGGTTCTCGTCGCCGGCGACCTGTACGAGTCGCCCGCCCCGTCGGCAGACGCCCAGCAGTTGGTCGTTCAGGTGCTCCTCGCACTCCGGCGCACCGGTGCCGAGGTCATCGCGATCGCCGGCAATCACGACCATGCCGCCACCTTCGACGCCTACCGGCCGCTCATGGCGAGCGCAGGGATCACCTTGGCCGGCAGTGCTCGCGTTGCGGCCGACGGCGGGGTGGTGGAGTTCACCGCACGCTCGACAGGGGAACCGGTCGTTGTCGCCCTGCTGCCGTTCCTCTCCCAGCGCCACGCGGTGCGTGCCGCCCAGCTGGTCACCAAGACGCCCAGGGAGGCTGCGGCCGACTACGGCCGACTGGTGCGGGACCTGCTCGCCGCGCTCACCGTCGGCTTCCGCGATGACGCGGTCAACCTGGTGGTGGCGCACCTGATGGCGGCCCGGGGAAAGCTCGGCGGGGGCGAACGGTCCGCCCAGTCGATCGTCGAGTACTGGGTGCCGGATGACGCCTTCCCACCCGACGCGCACTATGTCGCGCTCGGACACCTGCACCGTCGCCAGTCGCTGCCCGCGCCATGTCCGGTTCACTACTGCGGCAGCCCGATCGCCCTCGATTTCGGTGAGCAGGACAACCCCTCGGTGGTTCTCGTTGTCGAGGCCGAGGTCGGTGCGCTCGCCCGCGTTACCGCCGAGGTGCCGATCAGGTCCGGACGGCGGCTGCGCACCGTACGTGGCACCGTTGACGAACTGACCCGGCTCGCCGGCTCGTTCGGCGACGACTATCTGAGGGTCTTGCTGTGTGAACCGGCGCGCGCGGGTCTGCAGCAGGACGTGCGGCGGCTGCTCCCGAATGCGCTGGAAGTGCGCATCGACCCGCAGTTCGCCGCGTCAGCGGACACGGTGAACACTGCCCGGCCGTCCACGCCGGCCGCCGTCGTGGAACGCAGCCCTGCCGAGCTGTTCCACGAATACTGCGTCACCCGGGACCTGGTCGACGAACGGGTCGAGGCACTGTTCGCCAGGCTCCATGACCAGGTCACCACCGGGAACATCGATAGCAGAAAGGACCCTCGATGAGGCCGGTGCTGCTGGAGATGAACGGCTTCGCCTCGTTCCGGGAGGCGGCCGCGGTGGACCTCCGCGAGGTGGATTACTTCGCGCTCGTCGGCCCGACCGGGTCAGGCAAGTCCACCGTCGTCGACGCGATCACGTTCGCCCTGTACGGATCGGCGCCGCGCTGGGACAACCGGCGCACGGTCACGAACGCGCTCGCGCCGACCACCGACCGGGGCACCGTCCGGCTCGTCTTCGACCTTGCCGGACACCGCTACGTCGCCGCCCGGGAGGTGCGTCGCACCGCCCGCGGCGGCGTCCACGTGAAGAACGCCCGGCTGGAACGACTCGCCGACCCGGACGCGCTCGGCACGCCGGGCGACGCCACCGAAGTGCTCGCCTCCGACTCCGAGGTCACACCTGCGGTGGAGAAGCTGTTCGGGCTGTCGTTCGAGCACTTCCTCACCTGTGTGGTGCTGCCGCAGGGGGACTTCGCCGAATTCCTGCACGCGCAGCCGGCCAAGCGGCAGGAAATCTTCGTCAAACTGATGGGGCTGGAGATCTACTCCCGGATCGCGCAGGCGGCGAACGCGGAGGCCGAAGGCGAGAAGCAGCGCGCCGTACTCCTCGCCCAGCAGCTTGAGGAGTACGGCGATGCGACCGAACGCGCCCAGCAGGCAGCCCAAGGCCGAGTGGCCACGTTGGAGAAGGTCTCCGCGCGGGTCCGTACGGCACTGCCCGGACTCACGAAGCATGGCGCGGCTGTCACCGAGGCGCGGAAAGCGTGCGAGAAGCTGACCGCAGAGCGAGACCGGCTGGGAGCGGTTGCCGTACCGGCTGGACTCGAGGAACTCGGAAAGCGGGAACGCGAGATCAGAACGGTCGGCGAGCTGGTCGGCGAGGAACTCGCCGCGGCTGAGACAGCCGACACGACCGCCCGTGAGCAACTCGCGGCAGCACCGCCCCGGGCCCCGCTTGAGCAGGCCCGCCGCGACCACGTGGAGCTCGACGAAGCGGAGAGGAGGCTGCTCACAGCGCAGGCGCTGCAACAGCGCCATGCCACGGCGCTCTCTGAGGTGACCGCTGCCAGGGAGGAAGCCGAGAGGCTCGCCCTGCGGGCGCGACGGGCGGAGGAGGCCACGGCGCGGTCCCATCTCGCGGCAGCGCTGCGACCGCATCTGCAGGGCGGCGCGGCGTGCCCGGTATGTGGGCAGCGGGTCACCGTCATACCCGGCCCGCTGGCCGCGCCCGACCTCGAAACGGCCGAGCAGGCGCGGGTCCGGGCCGACCGTGAAGTGGAGCGGCTACGCGACGAGTGGACGGAGATGTCCCGGATCGAGCAGCAGGCCACCAGCGAGCTGAACGCGCTCACCGGCCGGATCGCCGCCCTGCGTTCCGTTCTCGCCGACGCCCCCGCCCTGGAGCAGGTGACCGCCGCGCTCACCCGCCGAGAGCAGCTGGAAAGGGCGGCCGGCGAGGCGGACGCGAGGCTGCGGCGCGCGCGAGCCACCAGGGCGAGCACCGAGGAGGCCGCGGCGAGCGTCCGCCGGGAGGTGCAGGCGGCCTGGTCGGCGCTTGAGCGCGCTCGTGACCCGCTCGTCGCGCTCGGGGCGCCGACGCTGGACCGTGATGACCTGACCGCGGCGTGGACGGCCCTCGTCTCCTGGGCGGCCGACGCCGCCGCCACCCGCAGAACGGCGCTGTCCGACGCACACGAAAGGCTGGCGAGGGCCTGCGGCAAGCTCGCCGCCGCCGAGGGCCGGCTCGCCGGTGTGCTCGCCGCCCACGAGGTGAACCTCGATACGGGACGGCCGCTCACCGAGACGGCCGAGCCGGCGGTCGCGGCGGCGCTGGAGGGAGCCCGGCAGGGGGTGCGGCGTCTCGTCGAACGACGAGAGCAGGCCGCGAAACTCGGCTTGCGGCGGCAGGACGCGGAGCGGAGACATCAGGTGGCGAAGACGCTCGGCCACCTCCTGCGCGCGGACGGGTTTCCCCGCTGGCTTGTCGCAACGGCCCTCGACATACTCGTCACGGATGCCTCCGAGACGCTCGCCGAGCTGTCCGGCGGGCAGTTCGAGCTGATCCACGACGACGGGAACTTCCTCGTCGTCGACCACGCCGACGCGGACAATCACCGGCCGGTCAAGACGCTGTCCGGCGGCGAGACCTTCCAGGCCAGCCTCGCCCTCGCCATGGCACTTTCGGCGCAGCTGCCGGCCATGGCCACGGCCGGCGCCGTCCAACTGGAATCGATCTTCCTCGATGAGGGCTTCGGCACGCTGGACGAGACGACACTTGAGACGGTCGCCGTCACGCTGGAGGAACTCGCGGCCCGCAAGGATCAGATGGTCGGCATCGTCACGCACAGTAGCTCCCTGGCCGAACGGGTGCCGATCCGCTTCGCCGTCCATCGGGACCAGCGAACATCCTCGGTACGGCGAGAGGCCCCGTGACCCCGCGCGCCGCCGCTGTCGCGGGGCCTACGGGTAGTCGTCGTGGACCTGGACCTCGTCCAGGTCGAATCCCACGGAGAGGATGTCCATGAGGTGCATGGCCATCTTCAGTTCCTCCGGCCGCACAGTGATGTCGCCTCTGGGGGCGATGCCGGTCGGGCGGCGAACCCCTCCAGGCCGGCTCATGCTCTGCAGGACGAGGAGGTCGTCGTAGGCGCGGAGCACCGCCAGGGATTCGCGGGCACCGAGGGTGACCTTGGTGACGGCGACTTGCCCGGATTCCCGCAGCGCATCCCGGAACAGGACGTACCACTGATCGGTGATCGGATCCGTTCCTCCGACGTAGTAGGCCTGCCCGAGCAGCATCGGGTCGATGCTGCCCGCGTCGACGGAGGCCAGCACGTTGATCCGCTTCTTGTCCGGCAGGGGCAGGCTCGCCAGGTCCTTGGCGTTGACCTGGTGCAGGTCGAGATCGCCGTGCTCCTCGGTGGCTTTGTAGAGGGCTATGGGGATATCGATGTTGCCGAAGGAAATGATCCCTTCCCAGGTGGCCTTCATTTCTCCCCCTTCAGCAGGTTAACCCGCAGAGGGGCACGGCGACAGCCGACGGCCGCGGGGCGGCCCTCGATGCGACGATCGAGCGGAGGCCGGTCAGTCCGTGAGGCGAGGGGTGCGACCGGTGATGGTGATCATCGGAGGGCGTTCGGCCACGGCCACGTCCCGGACGGTCACGTGGTGACCCCCCGAACCTCGGCGGAACTGGGCCAGCCGGGGAGAGGGCTCGTGCAGGGGGATCATCTTGTTCTGGCGTTCCAGACGAGACCAGGAGGTCTGCAGGATCTGGGCGGCCATGCCGCCGAGGGCCTCGGTGGACTGGTGGGAGTGGACACGGCGGCCCAGGTCGACCTGGGCGAGGGCGTCGAGTCCGGCGAGTTCGAGCAGGTCGATCAGCAGGGCCAGCTCCACACCGTAACCGGTGACGAACGGAATCCTCTCCAGCACGGACCGCCGCCCGGCGTACTCTCCCGCGAGGGGCTGCACGAACCCGGCGAGCAGCGGCCAGTGAAGGTTGAGCAAAGGGCGCGCGACGAGCTCGGTGACCCGGCCGCCACCGCTCTGCACGTTCTGCAGCGGCCGGTCGTAGCAGCCCTTGACGTAGACCACGCCGGGGTCGTCGAGCAGCGGGCCGAGCAGTCCGGTGACGAAGGACGTCCGGAACTCCCGCAAATCGGCGTCGACGAAGACCAGCAGATCACCGGAGGTCACGGCGAGGGACTTCCACAGCGCCTCCCCCTTGCCGTCCAGCGGCTTCAGGTCCGGCAGGATCTCGTCCTGCGCGACCACCGTGGCCCCGGCCTGCGCGGCGCGCGCGGCGGTGTCGTCGATGGAGCGGGAGTCGATGACCACGAGCTCGTCGACGAGCGGCACCGTTTCCATCAGGTCGTGCCGGATCGCGGTGACGATCTCCCCGACCGTCTCCTCCTCATCGCGTGCGGGGAGCACGACGCTGATCGTCGTGTTTCCCTTGGCCTCCATCAACCACGGCAACGACCAGTCGTCCGATGATGAGGTGCGCCCGCGCAGCCATGCCTCCACCTCAGGCAGCACAGCCCACCCTTTCCACCATCTTGGAACTCACGGGTATTACCCTATGTGGCGCAAATTCTTACCGAGTACCGGCTCCGTCCGCTTAGTTCCGCACAGGTGGGAAGATCAGCAGAGACCAGAGCGAAGGGGCGCCATGGATCCAGTGGCTGTGATGAGGGCGGCACGCACCATCCGCGACGAGCTTGACAGCCTGCTGGGCGATTCCTCCGGCGAGCTGAGGGACCGGCTCGACCCGCTCCTGGCCGAGGAGGGCGGCCAGGCTCCCGGACCGCTGGCGGATGCCGTCGTGATGCTCATCGCCCAGTACGGCCCCGCCTGGGAACGGTTCACCCTGCTGCTCCGCTCGAACGACCAGGCCACGGCCGGGGAGTCGGCCCCGCCCTCGACCGGACAGAGCGGCCCGGACCTGCCGGCGCCCGGTTCCACGGGCCCCCACTCCCTGCCTCCCGGCCCCGCCGGCCCGGCCCCGTCCGACTCCGCGAGCCCCGATTCCTCATCCTCCGGCTCCACGAACCCGAGTTGGCCTCCGCCCGGCCAGACCGGCCCGGACTGGCCACGGCTCGACGACCCGGCCACCGTGGCCCTGAAGCACGAGCCCCAGCCGGAGCCGCCCCCGGCGCGTCCCGCCCGGGACCGCGGCCCCTCCGTGATCGGCCGGTTGACCGGAGCCTTCCGCAGACGGCGCGTGGAACACGTGGAGCAGGCTCCTGCCGGGCCGGAGCCGGAGGTCTTCCCGCTGATCGAGGTGCCCGACGAGGTCGTCGCGGGGCGGGAGGCGGAGATGGAGATCGGCCTCTCCCCCGGCGAGATCCCCGGGGCTCCGGCGGCCTCGCCCGCCCCCGAGCCGGTCGATCTCGACATCCAGATCGTCGCCGAGGGTTTCGAGGCGCCCGGCGGGTGGCGGGTCCGGCTCCGCGTCGGCGAGGCTTCGCCGTACCCCAGGGCGACGCTCCGCCTGTTCCCCCTCCCGCAGGACCAGCCGGTGACCGCCCGGCAGATCCAGGCCATCCACGTGGTGCGCGGCCAGGTGACCGGTTTCGGGGTGCGCGCGCTCGCCGTCCTCGACTCCCCCGGCCTGCTCGGTCAGGAGGCGGCCCCGCAGCCGGTCGCGGGCACCCGGGTCCGGCTGGCCGATGCCGGAGAACCGGCGGACGTCACTGCGGTCATCGTCCACGGGGACCGGCCCGGGCGACTGTGGTGGACCTACCAGTCCCCGCACTTCACCACCCCCGACCGGGCGGAGATCTGCGATCTGGGGATGCGGACCTCGGAGTTCGGGCGGCAGCTGGCCGGGCAGGCCCAGAACCTCCAGGACATGGGGCGGCGGATCGCGTCAACGATCCCCCGGGGATTCTGGGAGTTGCTGAACGCGGTGGCCGGGCGGGTGGCCCCGCGCCGCCCGAGCGTGCTCATCCTCTCCCAGGAGCCGCATGTTCCCTGGGAACTGGCCGCTCTGGAGCGGCCGTTCGACTCCTCCATCCCCGGTTTCCTGAACTGCCAGGCGGTGACGGGCCGCTGGCCTCTCGGCGGCCGGCGCCCCGAGCTGCCACCGCCCGCGCGGACGGGCGGCGACAGCATGGCGGTCGTGTACGGCGGAGCAGAGGTTCATCCCCTGGTCACCGCCTTCGGCGCCACCCGGGTCAGCCCCGTGCTCGGCGACGTTCTGGCCATGTTCGCCGAGCCACCGGACATGATCCACTTCACGGCCGGCAGTACAGTGTCCGAGGCCCTGGGCCGGGGCATGGGCGCGGGCTCGTTCGTCTTCCTTGAGGAGCCCGCGGACTGCCAGGCGTTCCTGCTCGCGGGGGCGAGCGGGGTCGTCGCCCCGCTCTGGCCCGTCGGCGACGGCCTGGCGCCGGAGTTCTACCGCCGCTGTTCCGCCGGCGAGCCTCCCGCGGAGGTCCTGCGTTCCCTGCGCTGCCAGGCACCCGCCACGGCGTCCGCCTACCAGTTCTTCGGTCACCCCTCGCTCACGCTGTCGCGGGCTCAGTCAAGGGCGTGACGTTCCAGGAAGGTGTAGACGTCGGCCTCGTCCACTCCGGGGAAGGAGCCGGGGGGCAGGGCGGCGAGGACGTGGGAGTTACCGCGGGCCGAGGGCCAGGCGTAGCCCTCCCAGCGCTGGGTGAGCTCGGCGGGCGGCCGGCGGCAGCAGTCGCCGGTGGGGCAGCCGGACTTGGTGCGGTGGGTGGTCTCCCGGCCGCGGAACCAGCGTGATTCGCGGTACGGCACGCCGAGGGTGATGGCGAAGTCCCGCTCCCGCGAGGGGTCGACGTGGGCGACGCAGAAGTAGGTCCCGGTAGGCGAGTCCGAATACTGGTAGAAGACGGAGAACCTGTCGGGCGACAGGAAGACCTGGCGCCCCGACCACTGCAGGCACATCCGCTGCCCCTCGATCGCCCCCTGCTCGTCGGCGGGGAAGACGATGCCGTCGTTCTCGTAGGCCTTGTAGATGATCCCGCCGGCGTCGTTGCGGACGAAGTGGCAGGGCAGGTCGAGGAAGTGGGTGGCCAGGTTGGTGAAGCGGTGCGCCGCCATCTCGTAGGAGACGGCGAAGACGTCTCGCAGGTCCTCCACGCTCAGCGCCCGGTCCTGCTTGGCCTCCCGGAGGTACGGCACGGCCGTGGCCTCGGGCACCAGCACGGCGGCGGCGAAGTAGTTGGCCTCGGTCCGCTGGCGGAGGAAGTCGGCGAAGTCCCGGGGCTTGTGGTGGCCGAGGGCCAGGTGGCCGAGTGTCTGCAGCAGGATGGTGCGCGGCGTGTGCATGCCGAGCTGCTCGTGCTTGACGTAGATGCGCCGGTTCCGCAGGTCGGTGATGGAACGCACGGAGCGGGGCAGGTCCTGGACCGTCTGCACGGTGTAGCCGAAGTGCGTGACCAGGGCCTGGACGGTGCTCTGCGACAGCGCGCCGGTGCGGTAGCCGACCGCGGAGAGCGCCTCGGCCGCCGCCTTCTCGATCTCCTCGAAGTAGTTGCCTCGCTCGCGCTGCATGCGGCGGAGCTCGGCGTTGGCGGCGCGCGCCTCCTCGGGTGTGGCGGTGCCCTTGGCCTGGCGTGAGCGCAGCTCGCCGTACAGGCCCAGGATGTGTTCCAGCACGTCGTTGGGGACGCGCGCGGAGACCTTCAGCTTGGCCAGGCCGAGTCCGGCGTAGAGCGGGTCGCGCTGCGCCTCTTCCAGGGCCATCTCCAGTTGCGCCCGGCGGTTGGGCGCCTGGCGGCGCAGCAGCTCTTCGACCGGCACGTTGAGCGCGGCGGCGAGGGACTTCAGCAGGGACAGCTTCGGCTCGCGCTTGCCGTTCTCCAGCAGGGAGAGCTGGCTGGGCGCTCGGCTGACGCGCTCTCCGAGGTCGGAGAGGGTGAGCCCGCGCTGCTTGCGAAGGTGTCTCAGACGCTGGCCGAACGCGATGAGATCAAGCTCCTGCGTCAAGGACAGCGGTTCTTCACCGACCAAGGATGCCATACCACGATGCTAAACGAAATTTCGCAGGATATTTCACCCCTCACGGGGTAGCTGTGACTCGTGCCACAGGAATTGGTCTAGTCCATAGCGCAAACTCTCAAATTCTTCTCTGTCAAATACCGACGAGTATTAGCCTGATGAGAAAAATAGCGGTTCTTTCACAAAGATCGGCCTTGTTTGCCCGTTTCGCCCGAGCACAGACTCAGATCAAGGCACCCAGGGGACGACAAGGAGTGAAAAAATGAACGATCGCCTCAAGGGAGCCGCAGACGAGCTGCGGCACGAGTGGGAGACCAACCCCCGCTGGAAGGGCATCGAGCGGACCTACACGCCTGAGGACGTGGTTCGGCTTCGGGGTTCCGTCCAGGAGGAGCACACCCTCGCCCGGCTCGGCGCGGAGCGGCTGTGGAGCCTGCTCAACACCGAGGACTACGTGCACGCGCTCGGCGCGCTGACCGGCAACCAGGCCGTGCAGCAGGTCAAGGCGGGCCTGAAGGCGATCTACCTGTCCGGCTGGCAGGTCGCGGCCGACGCCAACCTCGGCGCGCAGACCTACCCGGACCAGAGCCTCTACCCGGCCAACTCGGTCCCGGCCGTCGTGCGCCGCATCAACAACGCGCTGCTGCGCGCCGACCAGATCACCTGGTCGGAAGGCGACCAGGACGCGCCGCACTGGCTGGCCCCGATCGTGGCCGACGCCGAGGCCGGTTTCGGCGGCGTGCTCAACGCCTTCGAACTGATGAAGGGCATGATCGCGGCGGGTGCTGCGGGCGTGCACTGGGAGGACCAGCTCGCCTCCGAGAAGAAGTGCGGCCACCTGGGCGGCAAGGTCCTGATCCCGACCAGCCAGCACATCAAGACCCTGAACGCGGCCCGCCTCGCGGCCGACGTGGCGGGTGTCCCGTCTCTGATCATCGCGCGGACCGACGCTCAGGCCGCGACGCTGCTGACCACCGACGTCGACCCCCGTGACCGTGTCTTCACCACCGGCGACCGCACGGCGGAGGGCTTCTACCGCGTCCGCAACGGTGTCGACTCCTGCATCGCCCGAGGCCTGGCCTACGCGCCCCACTCCGACCTGCTCTGGATGGAGACCTCCACCCCGGACCTGGACGTGGCCCGCGAGTTCGCCGAGGCGATCAAGGCCGAGTACCCCGACCAGATGCTGGCCTACAACTGCTCGCCTTCCTTCAACTGGAAGAAGCACCTGGACGACTCCACCATCGCCAAGTTCCAGCGCGAGCTCGGTCACATGGGCTACAAGTTCCAGTTCATCACGCTGGCGGGCTTCCACTCGCTAAACTACTCGATGTTCAACCTGGCCCAGGGCTACGCCGAGGAGGGCATGACCGCCTACGTCGAGCTCCAGGAGGCCGAGTTCGCCGCCGAATCGCGCGGCTACACCGCCACCCGCCACCAGCGCGAGGTCGGCACGGGATACTTCGACCTGGTCAGCACGGCCATCGCGCCGGACTCCTCCACCACCGCCCTCAAGGGCTCCACGGAAGAGGAGCAGTTCGAGGCTCACTGAACCGGTGGCGGGCGGGGCCCGGGATTTCAGGGTTCACACGGGCCGGTGCTCCTCTCAGGGCATGCGGAGGCCATCCGGCGCCGCGTAACGCACGATCATCGCTCCCCGTCCGCTCCCGCCGTCGAACACCTTGATCAGGACGAAACGCCCCGCCTCCCCTCCCCGGGAGACACCGTTGGCGAAGTAGATAAGACAGAAGCGGCCCCGTGATCACTGATGTGATCACGGGGCCATTTCACGTGTTGAGGGGGTGCGCCTGGCCAGCTTCACCGCTGAGACCACCAAAAATACGCCTGTGAGGACGGGGATGAGAACCAGCTCCGGGATGCACGTCGGATCCGCGCGGCCTCTAGGCTTTGCCCGTGAAGACGGACGACTTAACCGGGCGCATCGTCGCCACTGTCGCAGTGCTGATTGGGGACGTGGCTCTGTTGATGGCTACGGGGTTCGCCATCAACTGGGCACGCAACCGGGGCGTGCTGTGCGACGGCGCCACTGTGCTCTGCTCGGGCGGAGACCCCTCTCCCGCGCAGTGGCAGGCGGAGATGACCTTTCGCTCCACCGTCGCCTACGGCTCCTTCACAGTCATGGCCTTGATCTTGATCGTCACTGTGGTTGCTGCCTGGCGGCGCCGACGTAATGGCATCGTGGTCATGCAGTTCATGGCCTTCGCAGCCATGGCGGCGCTCGCGGCCTTGTGGGAGCCGTACGCTCCGCTGCACTGACAGGTCTTTGCTCTGAAGACTGGTAATAGGAGTTAGAGAAACCTTCTGAGCAGAGTCTCATCATGCTGCCGGAAGCAGAGCGGCGAAATGCGAGGTGCGGGTCGGGGCCAGCGGCGTTCCAGTAAGCCAAGCGTCGAGCCTGGTGAGGTTCATCGCCGCGGCGATGAGTATGTGTTGGAGATGGGTCTTGGCGGTCCCGCGGTAGCGGGATCTGCGCAGGCCAAAGCCCTTGACGCCCTGGGCGATGGTGCCCTCCACGCCTGCCCTATGGGCATAGCGCTGCTGTCATTCGTCGGTCCTTTGCCGCTGTCGTGCGCGTTGCAGGGCTTCATGCTCCTCCCGCGGGCGCAGGGTGATGCGTCGGCCTTTGGCTCCGCGTGTGCACAGCTCCCGGCTGGGGCAGTCCTTGCAGTCACGCATCGAAAAGCGCACGCGGATGACCGGAGTTCCGCCTTGATCGGTCTCATTGGCCCACGGCAGGCTGGTGGCTCCGGCGGGACAGGTCATGACGCGGTTGTCCCAGTCGATGGTGAAGTCGTTGACGGCGAAGCCGTTGGCCTCGGCGCTTTGCCAGGCGTTGTCGGGCATCATGGGTCCCAGCAGTTCGATGCCGCGGCGATCGGCGCGCGCGAGGTTGTGCGCGCTCATGTAGCCCTTGTCGGCCAGATGCACCGCCGGCGTCAGCTCGTGCGAGGCCAGGGCCTCCTGAACCAGGCCGGTGGCCTCGTAGTCGCTGCCCGGCGACGGGGCGGTGATCACGTTTGTGATCAAATGCGGGGCGTCGGTGTCGCACGTCTCGGTGAGGTGCACCTTGTAGCCGTCCCAGTGTGAGTCGCGCTTGGTTCCGGATCGGGCCTCGCCGTCGTAGGGTGAGATCTGGCGAATCGTGCCTGGCGGCTGCTCATCAGGGGTTCGCCAGCGCAGTCGATCGTCGACGGTGACGTACTGCTGGATCCATACGTGGCGCAGGGTCTGCACCGCAGGGAGGTCGCGCAGCCATCCGGGAGCGGCCTGCGAGTACACCGCGCGCAGGACGCCGTTCCCGTCGGCGCCGGTCTCGTGGCCGAGCTGGATGCGCTCAGCCTTGTTCCTGGGCAGTCGATAGTCCTCAATGCGGGCCTCGTAGCGCTCGAACCACCCACGTTCGGCCTGAGCGAGCAGCCAGTCGGGTGCGGCGGCGGCCAGCGCGTTGAGCGCGGCTCGCACCGTTTCATGCACCTGCTCCAGCCGGTTCATCGTGCGCATGGCCATGAGCACGTGAGTGGAGTCGGTCCGCTGCCGACCGCCGGCTCGTAGCAACCCGGCGGTGACGGCGCGCTCCAAGATTGTGTCGAGCAGGCTCTGTTCAAGCGATCCTGTGATCAGGCGATCACGGAACTCACTAAGCACCGAGTAGTCAAAGCCCGCGTCGGTCAGCTCCAGCCCGAGCGCGTACTTCCAGTCGATCCGCGCTCGCACCGCCTCGGCCGCCTGCCGATCGGACAATCCCTCTCCGAACTGCAGGATCGACACCAACGCCAGACGGGCAGGGGACAGTGCCGGGCGACCGCGGGTGGAGAAGGCCGCGGCGAAATCCCCATCCTGGAACAGGACACCCAACGCATCTCGTATACGAATCGCCAGGCTGCCCTTTGGGAAGGCCGCCCGCGCTACCGCCAGAGTGGCGGCCGGGATCTGGTCTGCACCAGTCGAACGCAGCGACACCCACGACTCCATCCGCGAGCAGAACGACAATAGCGGCCCCATGATCACATCCGTGATCATGGGGCCGCTGCTTTTTTGATCTACTTCGCCAACGGTGTCCCCTCCCCGGGGGAGGCGGGGTGTCCCGTTTCACCGGACCGGAGCCTTCCCCAGCGGCCGGACATGACGAACAGGCCCGTGCTTTAACAGGCTCAAACGGGCTCGGGAAAGGCATCCGCCTCATCGCCGGGACTACGAGAACGCGTAACACTCCACTTCGGCGCGCCGGTATGTCAGGCCGCCATTCACCGATTTCCTCACGCATTCACGCTCATCCGGGCTGAGTGCCAATGCGCCGCATACGTGAATGCCGGAGTATGTGCGGCAGTCCAGGTTCGGATTCTCCGCCCCGATCCGGTAGAGGTGCCCAACCGCGGCCTGGCACCCGGCGCGGAGCTGCGAGGTGTTCGCATACTGGCACTGGTCGAGGAGAGTCCGGTATTGCGATTCGCTCACCGGTGTCTTGTCCACCGCTTGAGCCGTGGTCCTGGTGATGACAAGTCCGGCCGCGGTGGCCGTGAGTAACGCCACCATAGCGATGATCTGCTTCATGACGACCCCCTGAATCAACACTATCGGCAGGGGCCGAGAAAATTTCGCGGGGGATAAGGGGCCGATTCAGGAGATCTTCACAACCCATTCCGCCAGCCGCCCCCGGCCAGGGCCGGGGGCGGGGGCCGGGCCGGGGCGGCCGTTCTCAGCCCACACCCCACAGAAAGCGGTGGGTGTGGATACCGAAGTAGGGAAAGGCGTCGACACCGATCACGCCGTCGATGTCGCGGACCACGTCGTTGATGAAGTCGAGCAGGTCGGGAGGAGAGGCGCAGACGACCTCGGCGAAGAGGCCGTAGGGGCCGGCGGTCAGGACGACGTAGATGACTTCCTCTTGCCGGGAGAGGACATCGGCGATCGCGCGCGGATCCGCATCGGCTCGGATCCCTAGAAGGGCCATGGCCTGGTTGCCCATGGCGATGGGGTCGGTGACGCCGACGACCTGGACGGCCTTCGTCTCCAAAGGTGCGGACGAACCTGCGTGAGATCCGCCGCCTTCAGCGTGAACTCGGCATCACCACGCTCTTCGTGACGCACGACCAGGAAGAGGCGCTGTCCATGGCCGACCGCGTCGCGGTCATGAACGCCGGCCGCCTGGAGCAGTGCGCCGCCCCCGCCGAGCTCTACGACCACCCGGCCACCGCCTTTGTCGCCGAGTTCGTCGGCACCAACAGCCGCATCCCGGGCCGCCTGTGCGAGGACGGCACGGTGGAGGTGCTGGGCCGCCGGCTGCCCACCGGCGGCGCCGTCGCCGTGTCCCTGCCCGACCGGCCCGTCCTGGTCACCGCGCGCGCCGAGTGACCCCGGCCGCACCGCCATACGGCGTCGGGCGTCGCCGCGCGACGTGGTGGAGACGGTCCTGGACGTCCTGGGGCGCGAGCGGTTCGCGGTCTGCCTCACCGCCGACGACACCGTGCGCACCAAGCCCGCCCCCGATCCCTATCTCGCCGCCATCCGCGCCCTCGGCGTCGAGCCCGCGGCATGCGTGGCGGTCGAGGACACTCCTACGGGCGTCGCCTCCGCCGAGGCAGCGGGCTGCAGAGTGCTGGCCGTACCGTCGCTCGCGCCCATCGCGCCAGGTGCCGGACGCACGGTGCTTCGCAGCCTGGAGCAGGCCGACGTCTCCCTGCTGCACGAGCTGGTCTTCCGAGCGCCGGCCTTCCTGGTGCCCGCCTTCACCACCCGCCGCGTCCATGTCGGCGAGCCGTTCCGGGCCACCGTCGCCGGGCTGCTACGCGGCGCGCCCGTGACATACACCAAGACCGGCGGCCCCGCCTGGGCGCGGGTCCGCGCCGACGGCGGCATCAGCGGCGTCCCGGACACGGCAGGCGAGACCGCCGTCACCGTCACCGCCACGGACGGCGAGGGGCGCACGGCCACGATCACCGTCCGCGTGCCGGTCGTCGCCGAGGACGAGCCCAAGGTACGCGAACTGCGCGTCATGAGCTGGAACCTGTGGCTCGGGGGCACCGAGGTCGACGACTACCGCGACAAGCAGCTGAGGATCCTGCTGGAGACGGACGTGGACGTGGTCGGCCTCCAGGAAGCCCACGCCCACTCCGCCAAGGAGCTCGCCGAGGCTCTGGGCTGGGACTACCACCAGGGTGGCGACAACCTCGGCATCATCAGCCGCTACCCGCTCGTCGTTCGCCACGGCGTGCCCGCGACCACCTTGCACGTCGCCATCAGCGCCACGGTCCAGCTCGGCTCGGGCAGCGATGTCACGATGTGGAGCGCCCACCTCAACTGGACGCCGTACGGCCCGTACGACGCCATCCACGACCGGCAGCCGGTCGAGGTCCTGGTCGAGCGCGAGTCCGCCGCCGGTCGGCTCGGCGAGATCCAGGAGATCCTGCGCGCCATGGGCGACGACCTCGCGGCCCGCGACACCACTCCCGTGCTGCTCGTCGGCGACTTCAATGTGCCGTCCCACCTCGACTGGACCGCCGAGGCGACGCCGCTGCACGGCGGCTACGGCCCCGTACCGTGGCCCGTCACCCTGGCCGCGGAGGCGGCCGGGCTCCGCGACTCCTACCGCGAGGCCCACCCCGACCCCATGCGAGCACCGGGCACGACGTGGTCACCCGTCATCCCAGCACCCGAGCCGCAGGACCGGATCGACTACATCCTCTACACCGGGCGCGGACTGCGAGTGCAGGACTCCACGACCCACGTCACGGGCGAGCCCCGGCCCGAGCCGGACGTCGCGGGCAACACCTGGCCCTCCGACCACGCCGCGGTCATCACCACCTTCACTCTGCGCTGAGCAGTAACGACACCGTCTGTAGGCCCTTGGCGCCGCACCGTACGACGGCTCACCCAACCGCGCCCACGACCCGACTCCGTCCCCTGTCACGCTCCCCGCACTCCGAGCCCAGGAATCCGGCATGCCGCACAGCATCAAGCACTCCACCGTCGACTTCTTCACCCACGAGGCCCTCCCCGCTCCGCGGGTGACGTCGGCCCGGGCCGAACAGATCACTGCCGAGAGCTTCGGGCTCACCGCGCGCGCCGAGCCGCTGGGAAGCCAGCAGGACGCCAACTTCCTGCTTCACTTCGACGACGGGACGCCCCCGGCCGTCCTCAAGCTCGCGAATCCGGCGTTCGGCACGACCGAGATCGACGCCCAGGACGCCGCCGCCGACCTGACCGCCGCCGACCTGACCGCCGCCGCCTGCCCCGAGCTGCGTCTGGCGACGGTGCTGTGCGATCCGGACGGCGCTCGCCGGATCGCCACCGTGGAAACCGAGCACGGGCCGGTCGTCGCGCGACTCCTGCGCCATCTGCCCGGTGGGACGCTCTCGGGTTCGCGGTACCTCTCCCCGCGCACGGTGGCAGCCATGGGTGCGATCACGGGTCACGTCACCACCGCGCTCCGCGACTTCCAACACCCGGGCCTGGACCGTGTACTGCAGTGGGATCCGCAGTACGCCGACCGCGTCGTCGACAAGCTCCTGGACCACATCCCCGAGCAGGACCGGCGTGACGCCGTCCGGGCTGCGGCCGCCGAGGCCTGGACGCAGCTCCAGAAGGTGGCCGCGCTGCTGCCGCGCCAGGCCGTCCACCTGGACCTGACCGACGACAACATGGTCCGCTCACCCGGCAGCCGCCTGCCGCTGCCCGACGGGGTGATCGACTTCGGTGACCTGACCACCAGCTGGGCGGTCGGCGAACTCGCGATGCCGCTCTCCTCAATGCTTCACCACGATGGCATGGAACCGCACCACGTCCCGCCCGCGGTCCGCGCCTTCCACGCCATCCGCCCGCTGTCCGCCGAGGAAGCCGCGGCCCTGTCCACCGCTTCACCCGCGACCGTGGCCACCGGACTCGACCTCTGGCTCGCCCGGGCGGCCGTCCTGCAGGCCCCCGCCGCCGGCGAGATCAAGGAGTCTGCGCCGGGCTGGCTCGCACTCACGGCCGACCCCTCCCCGTTCATCGGGCTCACCGGCGCGGACGCGACGCCCCAGACAGGTCTGCTGAGCCGCCGCGAGGCCGTCCAGGAGCACTACTACGACAACCCGCCGCGCATCGAACGCGGCTGGCGGCACCACCTGGTGTCCGCAGACGGCCGGTCCTACCTGGACATCGTCAACAACGTCACCCCGCTCGACCACGCCCACCCCGGCGTCGAGCAGGCCGTCTCCCGGCAGCTGCGCCGGCTCAACACCAACTCGCGCTTCCATTACGCCTCGGTGGTGGAGTTCTCCGAGCGGCTGGCGGCCCTGCTGCCCGATCCGCTGGACACCGTCTTCCTGGTCGACTCCGGCTCCGAGGCGGTGGATCTGGGTATAAGCCTGGCCATCGGCGCGACCGGGCAGCACGACGTCGTCGCCCTGCGCGAGGCCTACCACGGCTGGACGTACGCCTCCGATGCGGTCTCCACCTCGCTCCAGGACAACCCCGACGCGCTTGCCAGCCGGCCGAGTTGGGTGCACACCGTGGACTCGCCCAACTCCTACCGGGGCCGCCACCGTGGTGCCGAGGCCGCCCGCTACGCGCCCGAGGCGGTCCGGGTGATCGACGAGCTCTGCGACCGCATGCTCGATCTCGGCGTTGTCGTCCAGCCCACGGGCGACCACCTCAACATTCTCAAGATCAAGCCGCCGCTGTGCATCGACGCCGCCGCCGTGGATTTCTTCACCGACGCCCTCGGCCGCGCCCTCACCGAGCTCGGTCACGGTCCCCGAACCGGGCACAGCCGCTGAGTGCCACGGGAGTGCGAGCTCACTGGTCCCATCCCGCTGTCCAGACGCGTCCACCCGGCGGGGATCACCGCGCCCGGCCGTCTCAGGTGGCGAGGGCTTCGATCAGCCTGCGGCGCTGCTGCGCGCCGAGCCCTCCAAGGCGGCGGGCCTCGTCCACGTCGGCCTGCGCCATCAGCTGGGCGGCCTTGGCGTTGCCGATGCCGGGCAGCGCGCGCAGCGCCTGCGACACCTTGATGCGCTTGGCGATGTCGTCGTCGCGGCCGAGCAGCTGCTCAAGGCTTATCGACCCGGCTTTGACCTCGGCCAGAAGCCTGGCGCGCGCCGTTCGGGTCTCGGCGGCCTTGGCAAGGGCGGCCTGACGCTGTTCAGGAGTTAGCTTGGGCAAAGCCATGTTGTTTTCTCCGCGATTGTCCTGATTACGACGTTTTGTTACCCGCAGCGATGGGGCTAATCATCACCGCGCCATGGGAAACCGCACATCTTTCACAAACCATCACGATATGTCCGGCTGGTTACCCCGGCCTTACCTGTCTCTTCGTAGCCTCAACCTCATGGGTATCTGGCGAGGGCCGGACGGCATCGAGGTTGAGGCGATCGTGCTCGACGATCGCCCATGTCTGCGCGTGACCCGGCGCATCGGCGGGCGACGGGTGCTGCTGGCGTACTGCAGGGATGTGGGTGAAGTCGGCGAGCATGTCGACTTGGCGGAACTCATCGCGACTTAGGAATCGGCCATACGAATGACCACATCTGGATTATGGCCGAATCCGACTCGATATCGCTGTGAACTTCTGCGGTCGTTGAGACGTCGGAGTAGTCAGGGAGGCCCGTATGGAAGTTCTGGACGGCCTCATCGACGAAGATCTCCGACTGGAGCTCATCCTCATCGAGGCCCTGCACGGGGAAGCGGAACGACTCGCCGCACAGTCCGACCGCTGAACAGCGAAGGGTGCCTGTCATCGCGGGGAGCTGACAGGCACTCTCCATGCGGTCTCCGCACAGCGCCGGCGACGCTTGGTGAGCCCGCCCGCAGGCGAAGGACGAGGAACCGCCCAACGGTCTTACGCGGCCTCCACAGGCTTCACATTCCGCCAGCCCAGCGGTAGGTTTGACGGCTTGGTTCTCGCCGCCGAACAATCAGGGCCTTATCAAGTCACCGTGCAGCACCGTGCCGTGTTTCCTCTTCAGGACCAAAGCCCGGGGCCTCCACGCTCAAGGAGTTTCGATGAACAAGCGCGAGCTGATCGAGAAGGCCGCGGCAGAGGCAGGGCTCAGTCGGCGGCAGACCGCCGCGGCCCTGGAGGCGATCCTGGGAACCATCCAGACGGCCGTGGCAGCCGAGGACAAGGTCGCGATCCCCGGTTTCGGGTCCTTCGAGATCGTGCACAAACCAGCGCGGACCGGACGCAACCCGCAGACCGGCGAGCCCCTGGAGATCGCCGAGACCTGGACGGCCAAGTTCAAGCCGAGCCCCGGCTTCATGGGCCTCATCCGCCAGCGGAAGAAGGACTGACCCCGCCCTGCGGACCTAACATCATCTGATTTGATGTGATTTCCGTAAGATCGGCCGGAGAGAACCGCGATAGGTATCATCAACGCGTGCCCAAACAGAACCTGGCTCAGGTGATCATCGACGACATCCTGTCCCAGATCGCGAGGGGCGAGCTCCAACCGGGCGACACGCTCCCCATCGAGCCCGAGCTGTGCGAGCGGTACGGCATGAGCCGCAGCGCGGTGCGCGAAGCCGTGCACAAGCTGGCGGGCAAGGGCTTCGTCACCGTACGGCAGGGCAGCGGCACCCGCGTCACCCCGCGCGACAGGTGGAACGAGCTGGACGCCGACTATCTGCGCTGCGGGGTGGGCGAGGAGGGCATGCCGGAACTGGCCGGCGGGCACCTCATGGAGGCCAGGGACGCGCTGGAGCCGGTGCTGGCCGGCTGGGCCGCCGAACGGGCCACCCCCGAAGACAGGGCCAGACTGCGCGGGCTGCTCGACCAGCAGGTCGAAGCCGGCGCCCGGGACCTCGAAAGGTTCGGCGACATCGACATCGCCTTCCACACCGCCATCGCCGAGGCGACGCACAACCCGCTGCTGGTGGCCATGCACGCCGCGCTCGTCACACTGGGACACCGCTCACGATCCGTCGCGGCCCAGGTCCCCGGCAGCCCGGAACGCACGGTCGTCTGGCACACCCACATGATGGAGGCCATCGAAGCCGCCGATCCGCAGGCGGCCCAAGACGCGATGCGCATGCACATGCGGCAGGTGCGCTCCGAGCTCCACAGGGCGAAGTCCGCCGCCAGGTGAACGGGGGCGTGGACCTCGGCGACCGGCAGGCCCCACCGGTCCCGGGTCCTCAGCCGCGCACGGCCCGGGCGGACCAGCGCCCGTCGAGGCTCTCGATCCATAGCGGCCGGCCGAAGCACTCCGACAGGTTCGCCTCGGTCAGGACCTCCCCCACCCGGCCGGCCGCCTGAACGCGGGTGTCGCGCAGCAGCAGCGCATGGGTCGTGGTGGCCGGGACCTCCTCCAGGTGATGGGTGACGGTGATCGTGGTCAGCACCGGGCGGGTCGCGGCGAGGCCCTCCACGGCGGTGATCAGGTCCTCGCGAGCGGGCAGGTCGAGCCCGGCGAACGGCTCATCCAGCAGCAGGATCACCGGATCGGCCATCAGCGCCCTGGCGATCCGGATCCGGGCCCGCTCTCCCTGGGAGCAGACGCGGAAGGGCCTGCCGGCGAGGTCCTTGCACCCCATGTCGGCCAGCAGGTCATGAGCCCGTTCGTGCTGGGCCGGGCCGTACCGGTCCCACAGGGGGGCGCTCGTTCCGGTGTATCCGGTCAGGACGACGGTGTGCGCGGTGGCGTCCTCCTCCTCCAGCAGCTCTTCGTCGACGAGCCGCTGGCTGGCGGCGACCAGGCCGATGTGGCGGCGCAGCTCTCTCAGATCGACCCGGCCCAGCCGCTGGCCGAGCACGGTGACGGCGCCCTCGGTGGGATGCCGTACGGCGGCGGCCAGCGACAGCAGCGTGGTCTTGCCCGCCCCGTTGGGCCCGAGCATCACCCAGTGCTCGCCGTACCCCACCTGCCAGTCGATGCCGGCCAGGAGGGTCCGCCCGACCGCTCGCACACCGACGTCGCTCAGCTCCACCGCACCGGGCATGCGTTCGCCCACCGGTCTCCCCCTATGACTCGATACGCCTCGATACGCGCCGATTACCTTAACGGATCCTCTCCTTCGTTCCCGGTGAACGGCGAGATTCCATGATCACTCATCGGCCGCGCAGAAGGGCCGGTCAGGCCGCCGCGGAGCCAGGCCGCTCGGACAGGTTCCGGGCGGCGTCGGGGCGGGGACCGACGGAGACGTCCCGGGCGGCGTCGGAGCCGGGGCGGGCGGAGACGTCCCGGGTGGCGAGGAAGCGGGCGATGTGCTGGAAGACCCGCCGGGCCTCGGGAAGGACATCGGCGAGGATGGCGAAGACGTGGGGCATGCGGCGCCACTCCTCATAGGTGACCGGCACCCCGGCGGCACGGGCCCGCACGGCGACGCGGCGGCCCTCGTCACGGAGAACCTCCGTGGAACCGGTGACGATCATGAGCGGAGGCAGGCCGGTGTAGTCGCCGAAGACCGGGGAGACCAGGGGATCGCGGGCGTCGAGACCGGCGGTCCAGCGGCGGGCGAGCCAGTCGACGCGACCGGCCGGAATCATCGGGTCGAGCAGGCGATTGACCCGGCGGGGCACATCGGTGAGGTCGGCCCACGGCGACAGGCACACCGCGGCCGAGGGCAGCGGCAGGCCCCGGTCGCGTAACGCCAGGAGCGTGGCCAGGGTCAGATGGCCACCGGCTGAGTCGCCCGCGAACAGGATGCCGGACGGATCGTAGCCGCGCTCCAGCAGGCACAGGTAGGCGGCGATCGCGTCCTGGAGCGACTCGGCCAGCGTGTGGACCGGGCCCTGGCGATAGTCGACGGCCAGCACCGGACGGCGGGCGGCGGCCGACAGGCGCCAGGTGATCGGCCGGTGGGTCGCCGGGGAACAGAGGAAATAGGCGCCGCCGTGGAAGTAGAGCAGCACCTTGCTCTCGTCGATCCCCCGTCCGGTGCGCACCCACTCGCCCGGACACTCCCCGATCCGGTCCTGGGCCAGCCTCACGTGGTCGGGCAGGCGCAGCGGCACCTTCGCGGCCAGCGCGACGAGGCGGGAGGCGGCGACGACGCTCGCGTCGGTTCTCAGTAACAAACCGGAAATGGGCTTGAAGGTGCCGCGCATCACCGTGTTGAGGGCCGCGGCCTGCCAGCTGACGGGGTAGCCGGGGCAAACGTCCAGGTCGAGTTCATCGTGCATGGGGGCCTCCGACACGAGGATTCCCGCAGAACATCCTTCTATTCAGCCGGTAAGCGGAAGGTGACGATTACGGACATATGTCGGCCCTCCCCACAGTGCGCTTACGGCGCGACCGGTATATCCGGCAGCTTCACAAACCCGAAACAAACCCGGCCGCCGCCTCCCGGCCCGTCGTCCGCCGACCGCCGACCGCCGCCATCGGCCATCGAAAAAATCGATTGCCCCCTCCAAAGACGCCGAGGAAAATGGGACGGTTGCCTGAACGTCTTCGGGGGAGGCCGTCTTCCTGCTCTACATGCGCATCGCCGGGTACGGCTTCCGCCGTCACTCCGCCTACCGCGCCGCCGCCCTCGCCGGAGCCTTCACCAACACCGTCTTCGGGATCCTCCGCGCCTATGTCCTGATCGCCCTGTGGGAGACCCGCCCGGAACTCGCCGGATACGACGTCACGGACGCCGTCACCTTCTGCTTCCTCAGCCAGGCCTTCATCGGCCCCATGCAGATCTTCGGCGGTGGCCTGGACCTGGCCGAACGGGTCCGCACCGGAGACATCTCCATCGACCTCGTCCGCCCGGCGTCGATGCAGTTGTGGAGCCTCTCCGACGACCTCGGCCGGGCGGCCTACCTGTTCCTGCTGCGCAGCCTGCCGCCGACGGCCATCGGCGCCGCCCTGTTCGGCATCGTCATACCCGCCACCCCGGCCGCCTGGGCGTTCTTCGCCGCCAGCTTCGTGCTCGGAGTGATCGTCAGCTTCGGCTGGCGCTACCTGATCGAGCTGTCCGCCTGCTGGATCCTCGACGACCGGGGCGTCCAGTCGGTGTCGACGGTGATGACGTTCTTCCTGAGCGGCATGATCCTGCCGCTCAACCTCTTCCCCGGCTGGCTCGGCACCCTGGCCAACGCCCTCCCCTGGGCGGCGATGGTCCAGGTCCCCGCCGACGTCTACCTCGGCAAGCAGGACGTCCTCTCGGCGCTGGGATTCCAGGCCGCGTGGGCGGCGGCGCTGCTGGCCCTGGGCGCCGCGGCCACCCGCGCCGCCCGCCACAAGGTCGTGATCCAGGGTGGGTGAGAGCGCGAGCGGGCGCACGGCCGGCGGAGGAAGCAGATGATCAGGACCTATCTCCTGCTGGCCTGGACGTGGCTGAGAGCCTCGGCGCAGTACCCGGGACCATTGATCGTGATGACGCTCGGCTCGTTCGCCGTCAACGCGCTGGACGTCGCGGCGATCTGGATCATCTTCGAGCACACCGGCTCGCTGGGCGGCTTCAACCGGGCCGAGGTCATGTTCCTGTACGGCACCGCGGGCCTGTCCTTCGGGCTGGCGGACATGGCCTTCGGCAACGTGG
This sequence comes from Streptosporangium sp. NPDC000396, assembly GCF_042898655.1. NCBI lineage: Bacteria > Bacillati > Actinomycetota > Actinomycetes > Streptosporangiales > Streptosporangiaceae > Streptosporangium > Streptosporangium sp. NPDC000396. Next base: position 388,971 of record NZ_JBIAZA010000004.1, on the reverse strand, counting down.
ACCGGCTCAGCCGGCACATCAGGGCCGGCACCTTCGACACCATGCTGATCCGCCCGGTCAGCGCGTTCGTCCAGATGGCCACCGACCGCTTCGGCGTGCACCGCTTCGGCCGGCTGGCCCAGGCCGTGGCGGTGCTCGGCATCGCCCTTCCCCGGCTCGACGTGGCGTGGAGCCGGGCGTGGATGATCCCGCTGATGATCGTGTGCGGGGTCGTCATCTTCACCTCGATCTTCACCATCGGCGGCGCGCTGCAGTTCCTGCTGACCGACGCGCCCGAGGTGAGCAACGCCTTCACCTACGGCGGCAGCACGCTCACCCAGTACCCGCTGAGCGTCTACAGGGGCGATCTCGTCAAGGGCGTGACGTTCATCGTGCCGCTGGCGTTCGTGAACTGGCAGCCCGCCCTGTTCGTGCTGGACCGGCAGGACCCCTTCGGCCTGCCGTACTGGCTCCGCTTCGCCGCGCCCCTCGCGGCCCTGGGCCTCGCCGTCGCCGCCGCGCTCGCCTGGCGGACGGGCATCCGCCGCTACCGCTCAACGGGGAGTTGATCACATGATCGAAGTCGACCGGGTCGGCCGCTCGTTCACCGTCGGCCGCCGCCGCTCGCGCAAGACCGTGCACGCCGTCCGGGATCTGTCGTTCACCGTGGACGCCGGAGAGTTCGTCGGCTACCTCGGCCCCAACGGGGCGGGCAAGTCCACCACCATAAAAATGCTCACCGGCATCCTGGCGCCGACCTCGGGCCGCATCCAGGTGGCCGGGCTCGACCCGACGCGGCGCCGTACGGCTCTCGCCCGCAAGATCGGCGTGGTTTTCGGCCAGCGGACGACCTTGTGGTGGGATCTGCCGCTCAAGGCCAGCTTTGAGCTGATCCGACACCTTTACAAAGTAGATCAGGTTGATTTCCGCAGGAGACTGGACGAGCTGACCGGCCTGCTCGACCTGGCCGAGTTCATGAACACCCCGGTCCGCCAGCTCAGCCTCGGCCAGCGCATGCGCGGCGACGTCACCGCCGCTCTCCTCCACGACCCCGCCGTACTGGTGCTCGACGAGCCCACGATCGGCCTCGACGTGGTCAGCAAGGCCGCCATGCGCGGGTTTCTCCGCCGCCTCAACGCCGACCGCGGCACCACGGTCCTGCTCACCACCCACGACCTGGGCGACATCGAGAAGCTCTGCCGCCGGGTGATGCTGATCGACCACGGCCGCCTGACCTTCGACGGCACCGTCGACGACCTGCGTGCCACGGCCCCGGACGAGGCCTCCATCGAGGACGTCGTCGCCCGCCTCTACACCGAGAGGACCGCAAGTCCCTGACGATCGCGCCGGCACGCCCGGCGTCCCCTTCAAAGGGCCCGGGGTTCCGCACGGCCTCCGGCGGTCCAGCCGTTCACCGAGGCGGCGGAGTCCGGCTCAGCGGTGGCTCAGAGCCTCGAACCGCTCGTACTCGTCGTCATCGTCGCGGGCCCGGCCGGCCCAGCGGGAGGGCATGAGAACGGGCAGGAAGAGGGCGACGCCGAGAAGGGCGTAGACGCCGGTGGTCAGCAGCAGCCCCATGCCGCGGCCGGACTGCACAAGCGCCTGGTGGAAGGAGGGGTCGTCGGGGATCAGGTCCATGGCTCGCCTGACGTCGAGGGCGTAGACCACCGTCCAGGACAGCAGGACCATCGACGGGACGAAGGTGGTCACCGGAGAGGCCCGGCCCGCGAGCACCAGGCCGACCAGAAGGCCGATCACCGCCATGGCACCCAGCGCGGCCCAGGTCTTCGGGCCGCTCTCAGCGGCGGGCGAGCTCAGGGCCGCCCCGCCCTCCTGCACGGCCCAGCCTCCGCCGATCAGCAGGACGGCAGTCAGGACCAGCCCTATGACCAGCCCGAAGAAATGCCGCATCGTCACCACCTCGGTTCGGACCGCCTGTCACGGTCGCGGCAACCCTAGCGATAAAAGCTGCAAAAGGGCAGGCGTCGCGGGAGCGTGAGAGCATATGGGGCACCATGCGCGCACACCTCCCGCTACGCCTCATGCGCGCGGCCGTCTTCTCGGCCGTCTGCGTGACGCTCGCCGCTCTCGGCCATCTGGCCGCGGGCGGCTCGGGGCCCGCGCCATGGGCGATGGCCGCCGGGGGCGCGGCGACCACGGCGACGGCGGTGCTGCTCGCCGGGCGCGAGCGGTCCGCCACGACGATCAACGTCGGTCTCTCGGCCACAGAGCTGTTCCTGCATGAGCTGTTCGCCTTCAGCGACCCGTCGGGGAGCTCACTGGCCGCGCACCTCCACGGGCAGGGGCTGGGCGAGAGCCTGGGCATGCTCATCGCGCACCTCACCGCGACCCTGATCACCGGCTGGTGGCTGGCCTGCGGCGAGGCCGTCCTGTGGGCGCTGCTCCGCAGGGCGGGACGGCGCCTCGGCCTGATGCTTCGCCTGCTCCCCTTCCCCGTGACGCCCGATGTTCCCGGGCGTGCGGCCTTCCCCGCCTTCGCGGTCATCCCCCCGCGGGGCGTCCTCCGCCACACCGTCAGCCGGCGCGGTCCTCCACTTCCCGCCGCCTGACTCCCCTCTCATCACCCTCGTCACCGCGAGTTCCGCGTTCCCGAAACGCGTTCCTGAAACGCGTTCCCGAAGCGCGTTCCCGAAGCCCCGAAGTGGAGAACCCCATGTCGCTTTCTTCCGCGTGCCGTCGTACGGTGGCCGTCGCCGCCGGTGTCACCGCCCTCACCCTGGGCCTGGCCCTGCCCGCCCTCGCGCACGTGACCATCGATCCCGGCAGCGCCGAGCAGGGCGGCTTCACCAAGGTCGCCTTCCGGGTCCCGAACGAGAAGGACGACGCCTCGACCAGCAAGGTCGAGGTCGCCTTCCCCGTCGACCACCCGCTCTCGTTCGTCTCGGTCAAGCCGCTTCCCGGCTGGGAGGTCAAGGTGACCGAGGGCAAGCTGCCCAAGCCGGTCGCCACCGAGTACGGCGAGATCACCGAGGCCGTCACGAAGATCACCTGGTCGGGCGGGAAGATCGAGCCCGGCCAGTTCCAGGAGTTCGAGGTCTCCATGGGAGCGCTGCCCAAGGACACCGACCATCTCGTCTTCCCCGCGACCCAGACCTACACCGGCGGCGAGGTCGTGAAGTGGGACGACGAGCCCAAGGCCGACGGCTCCGAGCCCGAACGCCCGGCTCCGGTCCTGAAGCTCACGCCCGCCCCCGCCGAGGGCGACGGCCATGGTCACGGTCACGACCCGGCCGCCGCGAACCCGGCGGCGGGCCCGTCGTCGTCGGCCACCGCGGCCGCTCCCTCGGTGCGCTCCCTCGCGGCCACCGGCGACACCGGCCACACCGCCTCTTCCGACGGCACCGCCCGGCTGCTCGGCGGCGCCGGCCTGCTGGTCGGGCTCATCGGCACCGTGGTCGGCGTGCTCGGCCTGCGCCGTGGCGGCCGCGCCTCCTGAGTCCCGGCGAAACCGGGCCCCGCGAGATCGAGATCTGACGGAACGGCCCCGCGAACCCCTTCGCGGGGCCGTTCCGTTCAGGCGACGCCGGCCTCTTCGAGGATCACCCGGGCGAGGGCGTCGGCCGCGTCGACGCGGCCGAGCGACCTGGCGGTCTTGGCCATGAGAGCGCGCGCCTCGGGATCTCCGAGCAGCGCGTCGAGCTCGGCGAGAAGCCGGTCGGCGCGAGGGCCGTCCTCAAGAAGAGCCCGAGCCGCTCCCGCCTCGGCCAGGTAGCGGGCGTTCTGGCGCTGCTCGTCTCCCGCGGACGGGACCAGGGGGATCAGGACGGACGGCTTGCCCACCGCGGTCAGCTCGGCGATGGTGCCCGCGCCACTGCGGGAGACCACGATGTCGGCGGCGGCGAACACGTCGGCCAGTTCCTTACCGACGTAGGCCACCGGCTGGTAGCGCTCCCTCAACTGGGCGGGAAGCCCGGCGGCGGCCTGTGTGAGCTGGGCGATCCAGTCGGGACCGCACTGGTGGAGCACCTGCGTCCGGGTGAGCAGCCAGGGCAGGATCTGCTCGACCATGGTGTTGATCTGGCGGCTTCCCTGGGCGCCGCCGGTCACGTAGACGACGGGCAGCTCGGGCGACAGCCGGAAGTGCCACCGGCCGGACGGGGCGTTGCCGTGCAGCAGGTGGGGCCGGACGGGGTTTCCGGTGACGACGGCCCGGCCTCGCGCCGAGGCGGGCAGGTGCTCGATCGACGACGGATGGGTGAGCGCGATCCGGGTGGCGAAGCGCGACAGGATGCGGTTGGCCAGGCCGAGCGCGGTGATCTGCTCGTGCATCACCAGCGGACGGCCGAGCATCCGGGACGCGAGCCCCAGGGGGACGCACACGTACCCTCCCGTGGAGAGCACCACGTCAGGCCGGTAGCCGGCGGCGACGCCGAAGGCCTGCAGGATCCCGACCGGGATCCGGAACATGTCGGCGAGGTTGGTGACCAGCTCGCGGGCGCTGGGCGAGCGCCGCAGCTTTCCGGCTTTGATCACCCGGAACGGGATGTCGTGTTCGGCCGCGATGCGGGCCTCCAGGCCGCTCGCCGTACCCACCCAGAGCACGTCGAGGTCGATCCCCCGCGCGGCGGTCTGTTCCCGGACGGCCGCGACGGTGGTCAACGCGGGGTAGGTGTGTCCGCCGGTCCCGCCTCCGGTGACGAGCATCCGCAGGGTTCGGCGGTTTCCGGCGTTCATACGTGCGTGTCCTCTCAGCGTTACGGTCATCGTCGTACCTCGGCCGCATCGACGTACTCGACGGCTCCGCGCACGCTACCCGGAGTTTCAACGAAGATCCAATTTGCTACGAGAGAGGAAGCCGCCCCGAACACCGGAGCGATCACCTGCCGGTGGACGGTGGCCGAGCCGCACGCTCGGCCACCGCGCCCGCTCCGGGCCCGGCAGCGGGTGGTCCCGGCCGGTCTACGGTCAGCAGGTGATGTCCTTGCCGGTGAAGCGGGCCCAGGCGGTCGAGCCGAAGACCAGGATGTAGGCGGCGAAGACCAGCAGGCCCTGGCCCATCTGGTCGGTGGCCATCGGATCGCGCAGCACCCCGTCGAAGCCGCCCCACCAGTTCATCAGCAGGTACGGCCGGAGCCCGGCGAGCTGCGGGATGGCGCCGAGCACCTGCCCGACGATGACCAGCACCACGGTCGAGGCGATGGCGCCGACGGCCACCTCGGTCAGCGTCGACAACGCCAGCGCGACGGCCGCCAGGGCCGCCATGCCCGCCGTGACGTACAGCACGACGAGGCCGATCCTCAGCAGGCCGTCGAGGAAGGGGATCGTCCCGCCGGACAGCAGGGTGATCGGGCCGACCGGGAACAGCACCAGCCCGGTGAGCAGCGCGGACAGCGCGACCGCGGTGACGGCCACCAGGCAGAAGACCACGGCGTTGACGTATTTGACGGCCAGCAGCCGGCCCCGTCCCGCCGGCGCGGCCAGCAGGTAGCGCAGCGTGCCGATGCCCGCCTCTCCCGCGACCGAGTCCGCGGCGATCACCGCGACCGAGACCGGCAACAACAGCGGCACGAGGAACGAGACCGCGACGAAGGTGAGGAAAAGCCCGTTTCCGGTGACCTGACCGATGAGCGCGGGACCCTCGCCGTTCCCGTCCGGCCCGCCGAACGCCCGCAGCGCGATGCCGACCAGCACCGGCACCAGGGCGAGCACGGCCAGCATGCCGATGTTCCTGGGCCGCCGGAAGGTCAGCCCCAGCTCCGAGCCGAGCAGCCGCAGCCATGCCCGGGGAGCGGCCGCGACCCGCGTCCGGGAAGCCGGTACCGCACTCGTGACCGCCCCGGCGACGGCCGGAACGGCCTCGGCACCGCGAGCGGGCATGGCCTCCTCCCCGCCGGCCACCGGCCTTTCCTCGCTAACCGTCGACATCGAAACCCTCCCCGGTCAGGCCCACGAACACGTCCTCGAGACTCGGCCGTTGCACGGCCAGGCCCCGCACGGCGACACCACCGGCCACCAGCGCCGCGCAGACCCGCTCCGGAGCCTCGGCGCCCAGCTCGGCGCTGACCTCCGCGTCACCGACGCGGACCTGCGGCAACCCGAGAGAGCCCAGCACGGCCGTCGCCTCGGCGGTGTCCGGGGTCTCCACCCGGATCCTGGCCGCCTCGGCGTCCCGGAGCCCGGCGATAGGGCCCTGGGCGACCAGCCGCCCGGCCCGCATGACGGCGACGTGGGAGCACATGTGCTCCACCTCGGCCAGCAGGTGGGAGGAGACGAACACGGTCGTCCCCTCGGCGGCGATCTCCTTGACCAGCCCCCGCACCTCACGCGTGCCCTGCGGGTCCAGGCCGTTGGTCGGCTCGTCGAGGATGAGCAGTTCCCGCGGCCCCAGCAGCGCGGCCGCGATCGCCAGCCGCTGGCGCATGCCCAGCGAGTAGGCCCGGTAGCGTTTGCGGGCCGCGGCGGCCAGCCCCACCCGCTCCAGGGCGAGCCCGATCCTCGCCGTGGCCGTGCGCGGGTCCGCCGCCGGATCGGCGGCGTCGTAGCGGCGCAGGTTCGCCTCGCCCGACAGGTAGGGATAGAACGCCGGCCCCTCCACCAGCGCCCCCGTCCGGGACAGCACGGCGGGCATCCCGCCCGGCATCGGAGTGCCGAGCAGTTCCCAGGTGCCCGCCGTCGGCGTGACCAGGCCGAGCAGCATGCGGATGGTGGTGGTCTTGCCCGAGCCGTTCGGTCCGAGGAAACCGAAGACCGACCCCCTGGGCACGGCAAGGTCCAGGTTGTCCACCGCCACCTGGCCGCCCCGGAACCGCTTGGTCAGCCCGCGCGTGACGATCGAGCACTCCTCCGCGGAGGCCTCGCCGGGCGGCATCGCTTCCTGGACCGTCGGCACGGCTCCCCCACTGATCTTCGCGTCCTCTGCGGCGGGCTGGGGCGCCCTCGCGGGCGCCCCAGGGCTCTCGTCGAGCTCCACGCCGTGGGTCGCGGCGGTGCGATCCCCACGGCTGCCCGCCAGGAGTCGTGTGTCTCCCGGCATCCCGCTCATTTCTGTCCGGCCGCCTCGACCAGCTTCTCGGGGGTGACCGCGCCGGCCAGCAGGCGGCCGTCGTCGGTCAGCAACACGGAGATCAGCTTGGTCTGGATGACCTTGCCGCTGCCCCACGCCCCGCTGACCGGCTTGGCCGACTTCAGCAGGGCGTCGACGATCCCGCTCGCGTCCGCCCCGCCGAACCGGCCACCGTACCGTGACGCCTCGCCCTCGGAGGCGCCCTCGGGGTTCTGCCCGCCGGGCTGTTCGCCCTGCTGCGACAGCCGGCCCTTGAGGTCCTGCTCGGACACGGGAAGCACGGCGACCGCGGTCCAGCCGTCGCCGACGACCTTGACCTTGTCCTTCAGTCCTTCGGCCCTCTCGTGCCGGGCCTTCATCCCCTGGCCGAGGTCGCCGATCGACCGTTCCTCCACCTTCGCGCCCGCGGGCGGGGTGAAGGTGAAGTTGTCCTGGGCGGGCGGGGTGAAGGTGACCGAGGTGAAGCCGACCTCGAAGGCCGGTTCGGCCGCGCTCTTGGCGTAGAGCTGGACCCGCAGCGGGACGAAGGTCTCCCCGTCGAGCGCCAGCTTGACCTCCCTGACCAGCGAGGAGCTGTCCTTGGGCGCGAGGACGAGCTGGTAGGCGGGACGGTCGGCCACCTTCTCGTTGTTGGTCACGCTGACCACCGTGTCGGCGTCGGCGTTCTTCAGCACCTCCTGGGCCACCTGCTGCGGGGTCGTCGCCGAGGGCACGGCGTTCTCGGGCCTGGCAGGCGGCAGTTCCCCGCCGCTCGCCTTGATCCGGGTGGCCTTGTTGGCATCGCTCTCCCACAGCCAGATCTGGTCGCGGTTGACGATCAGGTCGGTCTCGCTCATCCGCCCGGGGAGAGCGAGCCGGACCTGACCCGCGCCGCCGTACCAGACCTTGATCTCGTGGGAGCCCGCCAACAGGGTGGCGGGCGAAGCACCGCCCATGCCCGACATATCCGGCAGTCCGGGCAGGCCGAAGGACGCGGTCTGCATCAGGGTGCCCGACATGGGCTTCATACCGGCCCTGGTGGCCTGGGCGGCGTCGGCGAGCAGTTGCTCGGCGGTGCGCTCGGGCAGCGCCGGATCCCCCTGAACCGCGGCGATGACCGGACCGGCGGTGATGGCCCCGGCCACCAGCGCCATCGCGGCGATCGGCACCCCCCACCTCACGACGCGGCCCCGTCTCGCTTGCTCTGACATGTCACTCCTTCACGGTATTGCGTCGATCACTGTCATCCGCAGCTTGCGTGAAAGGTCCTGTGCCGAAGCTGAGACAGACTGAGAGGGCTCACAGGGTTCTCAGCCGCCTCTCAGGTCGGCTGGCCGAAGATGGAACCTCGACGAAGGAGGTGGCATGCGGGTTCTCGTCGTGGAGGACGAGCGGCGGATGGCCGCGGCGCTCCAGCGCGGGCTCCAGGCCGAGGGGTTCGCGGTCGATCTGGCGCACGACGGCGAGGAAGGTCTGCACCTGGCCAGGCACGGCGACTACGACGTGGTCGTGCTGGACATCATGCTGCCCAGGCTCTCCGGCTACAACGTCTGCAAGCAACTGCGGGCCGAGGAGAACTGGGTGCCGATCCTGATGCTGTCGGCCAAGGACGGCGAATACGACATGGCCGACGGTCTCGACCTGGGCGCCGACGACTATCTGACCAAGCCGTTCTCCTACGTCGTGCTGGTGGCCAGGCTGAGGGCGCTGCTGCGGCGCGGTGCGAACCGGCGCCCCGCCGTACTGCGGGCCGGAGACCTGTCACTGGACCCCGCGCGACGGCGGGTCTCGCGGGGCGAGAAGCCGGTGGAGCTGACGCCCCGGGAGTTCGCGCTCCTGGAATACCTGATGCGCCGCCACGACGAGGTGGTCTCCAAGGTGGAGATCCTGGAACACGTCTGGGACACCTTCGACACCGATCCCAACGTGGTCGAGGTCTACGTGGGCTACCTGCGCCGCAAGATCGACGCGCCGTTCTCCAGGAACGCGCTGCAGACGGTGCGAGGGGCCGGATACCGGCTGGCCGGCGATGGAGGCTGACCCGCCCGCGCGGGGAAGGCGGCGCCCGGTCGGCTGGTGGCGGCGGAAAAGCCTGCGCTTCCGGCTGACCGCGGTGGCCTCGGCCGTGCTCGCGGTCGCGCTGGCCGTCTCGGCCTGGGTGATGGTCGGCGTGCTCGGCAGGTCACTGATCTCCGCCATCGACGACTCGATCTACCAGCGGGCGCGGGAGACGGTCTCGCTCTCCGACGCCGAACGGCTGCCGGACGAGCTGACCTCGCCCGACGGCACCCTTCTGCAGGTCATCGACGGCGCCGGGCGGATCACCCACGCCACCACCGGCACCGACCGGCTGGTCCCGCTGCTGGACGCCCGGGAGCGGGCGAGGGCGATCCAGAAGGGCCAGGCGCGGTTCCTGGACGGCCAGCCGTACGGGATCCCGCACGTGCTGCGCGTGCGGGTGCTCAGCGCCGACCGGAACCGCACGGTGATCGCCGCGCGTCCCTTCAGCGAGGTGCAGGCCAGCATCACCACGACCGGGCACGTGCTGCTCGTCGGCACGCCGCTGCTGCTGGTGCTGCTCGCCGGGGCCAGCTGGGTGATCATCGGCAGGACCCTGCGGCCCATCGCCTCGTTGCGCCGGGGCGCGGAGGAGATCACCGACACCGCCCGCTCCCGGCGGTTGCCGGTGCCCGAGGCCCGTGACGAGGTGCACAGCCTCGCCGTCACGCTCAACGACATGCTGGCGCGGCTGGAGAAGGCCGACGCCCGGCAGCGGGCCCTGGTCTCCGACGCGGCGCACGAGCTGCGCAGTCCGCTGGCCAGCATCCGGCTCCAGCTGGAGGTGGCGCTCGGCCATCCGGAGGGACAGGATTGGCGGGAGACGGCCGAGGGTGTCCTGGAGGACACCATGCGCCTGGCCCGGCTGGCCGAGGACCTGCTCGCGCTCGCCCGCCTGGACGAGCGCGGCGGCGCCCTGGCCCGCAGGGAGCCGGTGGAGCTGGACCAGCTGGTCCCCCAGACCACCGAGCGGTACGGCGAGGCCGTCACGGTGAAGGTCGGGCACGACCCGATCGTGGTGACCGGGGACGCGCTGGACCTGGGACGGGTGCTGGTCAACCTGGTGGACAACGCGTTGCGGCACACGGTCGCCCCGGTGGTGGTCGAGCTGCGGGCCGCAGGCGCCGACGCGGTGCTGACCGTCACCGACGACGGGCCCGGCATCCCCGAGGCCGACCGGGAGCGGGTCTTCGACCGGTTCACCCGCCTGGACAGCGCGCGCAGCCGCGACGACGGCGGAGCCGGGCTGGGCCTGGCGATCGTCCGCGAGACCGTTCACGCCCACGGCGGCGCGGTGCACCTGGAGGACGCCTCCCCCGGTCTCCGGGCGGTGGTGAGACTTCCGCTTTCTTGACCGAGGATTGCCCGTCTGATGATTGGCGGCGGCACGTTCCAGATTTAGCGTCACTTCCATGACTTCCGCTGACGGCGGCCAGCGGGAGCTGATCCTGCGGGTCGCGACTCGACTGTTCGCTGCGCTGGGCTACGACTCGACCTCCACCAGCCAGATCGCCGAGGCCGCCGGTCTGAACGTCGCCAGTGTCAACGAGCATGTCGGCAGCAAGCGGGAACTGTATCTGGCGGTCATGGAGCGCTCGAACCGGGCCGAGCGCGCGTCGATGGAGGGAGCGATCAAGGGGCCCCCGGCGAGGAGCCCCGAGGAGACGGCGGTCGCCGTCCACCGCGTCATCGACCGCTACCTCGATTTCTGCCTCACCCATCCCGAGGTCCCCGCGCTCTGGATGCACCGGTGGCTCTCCGACGCCAGCGACGTCACCGAGCTGGAACGGCAGTACGTCCAGCCGCTGATCAAGCTCGTCGCCGACGCGTTCGGCCCGGCGATAGCCGCCGGGTACATCGACTCCGACACCGACGTGGAGTACGTCCTGCAGTCGGTGATCTGGTCGGTGCACGGCTTCGCCCGGGGCGGAGTTCTCGACGCGGAGGGCAACCGCAGGGGCACCGAGGACCCGGAGGCCCTGCGCAGGTTCCGCACCTACCTCCACAAGATGATCCATCGCACCATCGGCCTTCCCGGAAACCCTCCCTGACCCAGGCGCTCCGCCGCCCCCGGTTCCGCCCGTGGACGGCCGCCTGGCCAGGCCCTAGGGTCGGCGGCACCTGATCTTCCTTGCGGCTCCGCGACCGCTGTGCCGCTCGCTCCGGCTTGCGCAAGCCGTACCCCCCGAAGGAGATTCATGAGCCTGCCCGAGAAGGGCCGCGGCCTTGAGGAGCTGCTCGCCGAGATCGCCCGGATCAAGCAGGAGGACCTGCCGGTGCGCGGAGGCAAGGTGACCGCGTACGTGTACGACACCGGGCGGCCGGAGGTGCACGAGGCCGCGTCCCGCGCCTACTTCGAGATGCTGGAGGTCAACGCCCTCGATCCGACGGCGTTCCCCAGCGTGGTGGAGATGGAGAGGCAGGTGGTCGGCGCGGTCGCCGGGCTGCTCGGCGGAGGTTCCGGGATCTTCACCAGCGGCGGCACCGAGTCGGTCATGCTGGCCGTGAAGGCGGCACGGGACTCGCGGGCGGTCGGGGGCCGTCCCCGGATGGCCGTCCCGGTCACCGCGCACCCGGCCTTCCACAAGGCCGCGCACTATCTGGGACTGGTGGTGGACGCCGTGCCGGTGGATCCGGTGACGTTCCGGGCGATCCCGGCGGCCGTGGAGGCCGCGATCACCGAGGACACCGTGCTGGTGGTCGTCTCGGCGCCGTCCTACCCGCAGGGCGTGGTGGATCCGGTCGCCGAGATCGCCTCGATCGCCTCCGCCCGCGGCGTGCCCTGCCATGTGGACGCCTGTGTGGGCGGGTGGCTGCTGCCGTGGCTGCGCGAGGCCGGAGCGCCGGTTCCGCCGTTCGACCTGTCGGTGCCCGGAGTCACCTCGCTCTCCTGCGACCTGCACAAGTTCGGCTACTCCCCCAAGGGCGCCTCGGTGGTGCTGTTCGCGGATCCGGAACTGCGGCGCCGGGCGTACTTCGCGTCGGCCTCATGGCCCGGCTACACGATCGTCAACGCCACGGTGCAGAGCTCCAGGTCCGCCGGTCCGCTGGGCGGCGCCTGGGCCACCCTGCAGGCCCTCGGCCGGGACGGTTACCTCGAACTCGGCCGCGCCACCCTCGCGGCGGCCCGCCGGCTCCGTGAGGGCATCGCCGGGATCCCCGGTCTGCGGGTGCTCGGCGACCCCGAGTCGGCTCTGGTCGCCTTCGGCTCGGACGAGGTGGACGTGTTCGTGCTGTCCGACGAGGCCAGGAAGCGCGGCTGGTTCCTGCAGCCGCAGCTCTCCTACGCGGGCATCCCGGCCAATCTCCACATCACGGTGACCGGGGTGACCCTCCAGGGCGTGGAGGCGATGCTGGAGGTGATCGCGCGGTCCGCCGAGGCGGCGCGGGAACGCGGTCCGGTCACGCTGCCCGAGGGGCTGGTGGAGCTCATCGCGGGCCTGGACCTCGACGCGCTGGACGACGGCACCTTCGGCGAGCTCGCCGCGTCCGTCGGGGTGGATCTCGGCGGGTCCGGCCAGCCGGAGATGGCCGTGGTCAACGCGGTCCTGGACGCGCTCCCGGCTGACAGGCGTGAGGCGATCCTGCTCCGCTTCCTGTCGGTGATCTACACCTGACCGTGTGCGACGAGAGTAGATAACAAATTAATTTACTCCTGTAATGATATTGCGGTAAATATCTCGTCAGCCGACGATGGGAATACCCCTCCCGCCGGTTCGATCCTGGTGGAGTCCGGGGCGGCGATATCACGATCGTCGAACACGAGCCTTCGCGAAAAGCGAGACGTGCCCCCCGTCTCGCGATCGGGCCACCCGCCTCTCCCCCGGTGGGTGGCCTGATCCTTTTCCGGCGCCGTGAGGCTACGACGCGTTTCGTGGATCTTCGCCCTGGTCTCGCAGCTCGGCGACGGTGGCCAGCGCGGTGCGGGCGGAGGCGGCGTCGTGGACCCGGAAGACCCGGGCGCCCTGCCAGGCGGAGACGGCCAGGGTGGCCAGGGTGCCGGCGTGGCGCTCGTCGACCGGGAGGCCGCCGAGGGTTTCCCCGACGAAGTCCTTGTTGGAGACCGCGACGAGCACCGGCCAGCCGGTGGCGACCATCTCGTCCAGGCGGCGGCCGACCTCCAGGGAGTGCCAGGTGTTCTTGCCGAAGTCGTGTGCCGGGTCGATCAGGATCGACTCCCTGGCGACCCCGGCCGCCACCGCCCGCTCGGCGAGATCGGTGGTGTAGCCGATGACGTCGGCGACCACGTCGGCGTAGGCGATGCGGTGCGGGCGGGTGCGGGGGACGACACGTCCGGCGTGCGCGCAGACCAGCCCGATGCGGTGTTTGGCGGCGACGTCCGCCAGGGCGGGGTCGACCCCGCCCCAGGTGTCGTTGAGCAGGTCGGCACCCGCCTGGGCGACGATCTCGCCGACCTCGGCACGCCAGGTGTCAACGCTGATGATCAGCTGGGGGTGGTGCTCCCGGACCGCCGCGACCAGATCGGCCACCCGGCGGATCTCCTCGGCGGGGTCCACCTCGTCGCCGGGGCCCGCCTTGACTCCACCGATGTCCACGATGTCCGCGCCGTCGCCGACGGCCCTGTCCACCGCCTCCAGGGCGGCCGCGAAGCCGTATGTCTTCCCCCGGTCGAAGAAAGAGTCGGGAGTGCGGTTGACCACCGCCATGATCGCGAACTCGCCGGGCCGGAACTCACGGCCGCGTAGGCGCAAGATACTCATCGAGACCGAGCCTATCGCCCGGTGCCGGAGAGGCCGGCGCTCCCACCTGCGCCGCCTCTGTGGGTTTTGGAACGGTCGAACCAGGCGTTCCTAGGCGGCCGACCCACCTTCGGCCACGGACAGGAACTCTTGGGCGATGGCGGGCAGCCGCCGTCGCGCGTGGACAAGGGCGATCACCCGGCGGACCGAGGGATCGAGCGGGCGGACCGTCAGCCCGGCCCGGGCGGCCTGCTCGGCCACCCCCCGGTACCAGAGCAGGGAGGCCCTGCCCGAACGGACCGCGTTCAGCCAGTTGCCGCGCTCCTCCAGATGCGCGGCCGCCACCGGGGCGATGCCGTACTTGGCGAACAGCGCGTCGAGCTCCCTGCGCCGGGTGCTGCCGGGGGCCGGCAGAACCATACGCATGCCGTTGAGCCTGTTCATCGGCACCGGGCTGGGCAGGTCCACGCCCGGCGGGGAGATCAGCACGATCTCCTGGCGTTCCAGCGGATGGCTGATCAGGTCGGTGGGGACGGGCAGGTCCGTGAGGCCGAGGTCGGCCCGCTGGTCCCTGATGGCGTTGATCACGCCGTCCCGTCCGTCACAGCGGACGATGTGCACACGCACCTCAGGATGTTCCGCGGTGTAGGCGGGGAGGAGGCGTCCGGCCAGCCCCGGCTCAAGGCTGGGGATCGAGGCGATACGCAGTTCCGCCTCGGGTGGATGGCCGTGGGTGGACAGTGCCTCGATCTCGCGGACGGCGTCGAGCGCCTCACGGGCGAGCTTGACCACCCGGCGACCCTGCGCCGTGACGACCACGCCGCGCCCCGAACGGGCGAACAACGTCATCCCGAGCTCTCGTTCCAGATCTCTGATCGCACGTGAAAGCGCTGGTTGCGCGATGTACAGCGACCTGGCCGCGTCGGTCATGGTGCGGTGCTCCGCCGTCGCGACCACGTAGCGGAGCTGCTGCAGATTCATGACTTGAAGCTAGGTCACAGCGCCCGGCCCGGTCCTGCACATCGCTGAGATCACCTCGAACGATTACGCAATGTAATCAACCACGGCGACATCCGTGACGGGTGAGAAATCAGTATGCTTACGCCCCAAATTCGGCAAAGGTCCGGACCTTCAGGTCATATCGGATGCTCGGGTTAACGGGGAGAAAGTGTGACAGGCAACGGGCAATATCCTCCGCAACAACCCCCACCTCAGGGGCATCCACACCCCGCCCCGCCACCCGCCTGGCCCCCCGCCCCACCTCAGGGCGCACCCCAGGGTCATCCCCCTCAAGGAGCACCCCAGGGCTACCCCCCGGCCGCCCCGCAGGGCCACCCCTTCCAGCCACCCGCGCCCCAAGGACCGCCTCAGGGATACCCCTCCCAGCCACCCGCACCGCAGGGATATCCGTCTCAACCGCCCGCACCGCAGGGCCATCGATCCCAGCCGGCCATGCCGCAGAGCCCGCCCCAGGGGTACTCGCCGCAGCCGCCCGCGCCCCAAGGACCGCCCCAGGGATACCCGCCCCCGCCGGGGCAGGGGTATCCGCCGCGTCCGGACCAGGCCCCTCCCCCCGGTTACGGCTATCCGCCGCCGCACGCGCCCGCGCCGTCACCGGGTCAGGGCTTTCCTCCTCAGGGACCACCGCAGGGATACCCGTCCCAGCCGCCCGCGCCCCAGGGATACCCGTCCCCGCCGGGGCAGGGGTATCCGGCCCAGCCCTCACCGGGTCAGGGTTACCCTCCGCCGCCCCCGCCGCAGGGGCAGATGCCGTACGGCCAGCCCCCGCCCCCCTGGCAGCCGCAGCGCGCCCGCTCCCGTGGCGGCGCCGGAGCGATCATCGGCGGGATCTTCGGCGTGGTCGCCCTGGTGTTCGTCGGGCTCGTGGTGGTCGGAGCGCTGATCAAGAGCAGCCACCGCTCGGACCCGATCTCCCCGGTCGCGATCCCCACCTTCACCCCGCTTGAGCGGCCCACCTTCGCGAGGACCGACGAGCCGACCCCCGCCGAGTCGGAGAGCTCCTCCGAGCCCACCGCGACGCACTCCTCCGAACCCACCGAGGACACCGTCGATCCCCCCGCCAAGCAGGTCCTGAACACCAGCGTGAAGAACAACACGCTCTACCGCACCGGAGGCCTGCCGAAGATCTACTGCCCGGCGGGCTCGGCCAGCATCTACAACCACAGCCAGTTCAAGGCGCTGATCCTGAAGGCCTCCAGATGCCTGGACAAGGGCTGGTCGCAGATCATGAGCCAGCAGGGCATTCCCTGGCGTCGTCCGGGCTACGTCCTGACGGCCTCCAGGGGTCGCGGCGCCTGCGGGGACTTCCCCCCGACCGGCAGCACCGTGCCCTACTACTGCCCGCAGAACTACACCATCTACGGCTCGACCACGGCCATGACCAAGGGATACGGCTCGCTCACCGACTGGCACGGCGGGCTCATCAGCGCGATGGCCCACGAGTACGGGCATCACATCCAGGAGCTGTCCGGTATTTCCAACAGCTGGTGGCAGCAGACCCTGCACACCTCCGGCACGAGCGCCAAGCTCGCGCTGGGCCGCCGGCACGAGCTCCAGGCCACCTGCTTCGCCGGGATGTTCATGCGCTCGGTGTCGGCCAGCTACCCGGTCACCCCCGCGCAGCGCAACATCCTCTACTACTTCTACTCCCAGGTCGGTGACGGGCCGGGCCACCCTCGCGACCACGGCACGCCCACGAACAACAATCGCTGGTTCCGCCAGGGCTTTGAGAAGAACCAGACCTTCCAGTGCAACACCTGGCTGGCCCCCTCATCGACGACATCCTAGATTTGATGGCCATTAACCCAGGATTGGTCATCTGTCTGTCATGTCCAGATATGGGGGCTAGAATCCTGGCAAATTCCGTGTAATCAGGGAACCATGGCCGTTTTGCCAGGTTGACCTGGATAAACGTACTAGGAAGCGGTGTGACGATGCGCCTTGGGCAAGACTCGGGGGATCCTGCCGGTGAGGACGGGAAACGGCGCACCCGGCGGCGCGGCGAGAGCCGCGGCGCAGGACCTCACCCCGGCGCGCAGGACTCTTCCGACGCACGGGCCGACCAGGCCCAGGCGACCGGCCACGCGCGGGAACCCGGACAGACGGAGGCTCCGCAGATGACGGAGCCGAGCCTGGCTCAGCAGGCCCAGACCCTGCCGCCGGGCCCGGCGCAGCAGCCTCAGGCTCCGCCTCCCGGCCACGGTCCCAAGGACCGGATGCGGTTCGCCAAGCCGATGACGACCGCCTCGCTCATCGGCTGGACCGTGCTGTCGGCGATCCTCCCGGGCGCGGCGCACCTGCGCTCGGGGCGCCGCCGTACCGGCTACATCCTGCTCGGCGTCTTCGGCCTGCTGCTGGCGACCGCGGCGGTCGGCGTTCTCATCCTGACCAAGGATGAGAACGCCGCCTTCCTCGCCCGCGACAGCGCGCTCCTGATCGGGGCGATCCTCGCCGGGGTCGGCGCGCTCGCCTGGTTCCTGTTGGTGCTGTCGTCCTACATCACCCTGAAGCCCAAGCAGCTGACCGGCGCGGGCCAGATCGTGTCGGGCATCGTGATCGGGGTGCTGTGCGTGTCGGTGACGGCGCCGTTCGCGCTGACCGCGAACACCGTGCTGACCTTCAAGGAGACGGCCAACGCCATCTTCCCGAGCGCCGAGACCGATCCGACCGCGGCTCCGATCAAGCACGAGGACCCGTGGGGCGGGCGCGAGCGGGTGAACTTCCTGCTCGTCGGCGGCGACGGGGCGGGCAACAGGCAGGGCGTGCGGACCGACAGCATGACCGTGGCCAGCGTCCACGTCAAAACCGGCAACACGGTCATGTTCAGCCTCCCCCGCAACATGCAGCACGTGCACTTCCCGCCGAACACCCCGCTGGGCAAGCAGTTCCCCAACGGTTTCATGCGTGAGCTGCCCAACGGCGGCCTGCTCAACGAGGTCTGGCAGTACGCCGAGGACAACCCGCAGATCATGGGCCGCAAGCACCAGGGGCCCCGGGCGCTCATGGACGCCATCGGCTACACCCTCAACCTGAAGATCGACTACTACGCCCTGGTCAACATGTACGGCTTCGCCCACCTCGTGGACGCCATCGGCGGCCTGAAGATCCGGGTGGACAGCGACGTCAAATACGGCGGCACGTTCGGCACCGCCGGCACGATCAAGGCCGGCTACCAGAGGCTGTCCGGTGAGCAGGCCCTCTGGTACGGCCGCTCGCGTGTCGGCAGCGACGACTTCTCCCGGATGGCCCGTCAGCGCTGCGTCATCGGCGCGTTCGCCCAGCAGGCCACCCCCCAGGTCGTCATCACCAAACTCTCCAAGATCGCCAGCGTGGCCAAGCGGATGGCTCAGACCAACATCCCGCGCGAGCTCCTGGAGCACCTTGCCGGGCTCGGCCTCAAGGTCAAGAACGCGAAGATCACCAGCCTGCAGTTCGTGCCGCCGGAGTTCTACAGCGGCTCCCCCGACTGGCAGAAGATCCGTGCCGCCGCCGCCCGGGCAGTGCGCCAGTCCACGCAGCAGTCCTCCAGCCGCGTCCAGGCCGCCAACGTGACCGCCTCCCCCGGCACGACCGAGGCCTCGCCGACGCCGACGATGACCGCGCCCAGGACCGCGAAGCCGAGCCAGACCCCCACCAGGAACGGCAGGGCGGGCGCCAAGTCCCTCAACGAGCTCTGCGGGCTCTGATCCCTTTACAGGCACCCGATCGCCCGGTGGCCCGGCTCCCCTTCCCGGGGGCCGGGCCACCGCCTTTTCACCCGGACACCCGGGCAGTCCGGAGGTTCGGGAGCCCGGACGCTCAGGCGGTCCGGGCGGCCCTGGGCAGCAGGACGAAGGCTCCGAGATAGAGCACGCCCGCCACGATCAGCAGGCCCTGGTAGCCGATGACCAGCGCCGCATACTCCAGGCAGCCGCCGACCATCGCGCCCAGCAGGTTCGCCCCGAAGGCCACCGTGGCGTCGCCGGAGTCGGCGAAACGCTTGGCGAACACCACGTTGGCCGCGAAGATCGGCAGGAAGGCCACGGCCACGGCGGCCACCGCCCGCAGCGGCAGCGGCAGGCTCAGCAGCCAGGAGTTCGGCACCAGCCAGGCCAGCAGCAGGCCCCCCAGGAGCACGCCGTACATGACGGGCAGGGGCGGGGTCCTGAAGCGGCGCGTCACCTCCACCGCGGCGAGCACGGCGACCAGCACCCCGGCGAACACGATCGCGTTCACCACCCAGGTCGTCCCGAACAGCAGCGCGAACCCGGTCACGCTCTTGGTCTCCAGCAGCAGGAACGCCACGCCCAGCAGGAACAGGTCGGTATAGGGGCGCATCCGGGTGTACGGCCCGGCGACCGCCCGGACCGCGAGCATGCTCACGATCAGGATCAGGCCGAGGGTGATGATGTAGATCCGCGGGATCGTCCGGTCCTTCAGGTAGAGGAAGGGCCGGTCGTCGCCGGTCGGCGGCGGAGTGTCGGCGGTGGCACCCGCCCATTCCTCGCCGCAGCTCTGGGCCCGGGCGTCGAGACCCGCGGTGATCACGGCCTGCTGACCGGTCTCGCTGACGATGTCCACGCACGGCTTGTGCCCGAAGGCGGCCTGCATGGTGGAGGCGAGCCGGTCGACCAGCCAGCTCTCCCGGTAGTAGTTGTACATCGAGAAGGTGCCGCCCGGCTTGAGATGCTCCCTGGCCGCCTCCATGGCCTGCTGGGTGAACAGGTAGCTCTCCAGCCGCAGCGAGCTCGCCCCGGCGACCAGGGTGAGCGAGTCGGGCAGCGCGAAGAGGATCAGGTCGTATTTCTTGGACGTGCGTTCGAGGAAGGCGCGTCCGTCGGTGACGACGGTGGTGACCCGGGGGTCGTCGTATGGCTTGTCCGGGTGGTAGGTCCCGCCGAGCTCGCGAAGCTTGGGGTCGATCTCCACCGCGTCCACGTGCTTGGCGCCCTTGGACAGCGCGATCGCCACGTCGGTGCCGCTGCCCGCGCCGACGATGAGCACGTCGTCGAGCTTCCGCGCGGCCGCCCGCTCGTACGGCAGCGCGTACTGCCGCTCCCACTCCAACCGGTTGGCCGCGGGGATGGCCTGCTGGTGCGGGATGCCGTTGACCTGGATGTCCATCACCGGGACACCGTCGTGCTCGAAGCGCTTGTAGGTCACCTTGTAGTAGGGCGACCAGAGCGCTCCCGCGGTCAGCGTCTCCACCGCCAGCGCCCCGACGACGACCAGGGACGGGACGACCAGCGCGATCCGTCCCCAGAGCCTGCGGGGCCGCAGCAGCACGGTGTAGGCGAGCGCGGCGATCGCCCCCCACACGACCGGGGGCGCGCTGAGGAACGACAGCGCTGTGAACAGCCCGATGCCGGTGAGGCTGCCGATCAGGTCGTAGCGGTAGGCCTCCAGCCGGTCCAGCTCGGGAAAGCACCGGCCGACGAGCTCGGCGGGGCCCATCAGCACGACCGCGGCGGCGGCGAAGATCACCGGCAGGATCAGCCACGGCGGCGGCCCGTGGGTGCCGAGGCTCGTCCAGTACAGGACGCCCTCGGTCTGCCGGTCCACGGTGACGGGAAAGAGAAGGATGACCACCACGAGGACGGCCAGCACGATCGGCGAGTAGTACGGCTGCCGCGTCGTGCGCCCGACCCTGAGGAAGCCGAGCCCGATGCCGAGGAACGAGCCGAGCAGGACGAAGTTCGTGAAGTAGCTCAGGTGCACGATGTTCGATCCGGTCCACCGGATCAACGCCAGCTCCAGGAAGAGCATGAAGGCGCTGGCCACGATCAGCCTCGGCCGTGTGCTCAGCCAATGCGCGGGCGGGGCGTCGGAATATGGGGATGGCGTTGTCTCCGCCGCTGCGGTCATGCCGCCCAACGCTAGTGACCGCCGTCCCCTCAGGGAAGGAAATCAGTGCCGATCGTTTGCGGGGTTCGACAGGTATAGATACCGATAGCGGATGCATTGTATGGGTGGACGAGATCGAGGTCGATGGAGGAACGTGGTGGCGTTCGCCGACCCTCGAATCTCGGTGGTGCATCATGCGAGTCCTGCTCCAGCTCCGCCCCTCCCCCGACATCGTGGCGGCCGTGGCCGACCCCGATGTGACCGCGACCACGGCCGACGTCGCCGACGATCTGCCAGGGGTCGTTTTGGACCGTTCCTTCACGCCGGTGGCCGTTCCCCGCCCCGTGCCCCCGGCCGGAGGCGACCCCCTCTCCCTGAACCAGGCCCTGACCTTCTCCATGGCCCCCGGCGACGCCTCGGTCATGGTCCGGGGGGAGATCTCCGACGACGAGCTGTCCACCCGGCTCTCCCTGCTGCCCTCCCTCCGCCGCGACGTCGTGGGGGTGTTCGCCGACCCGGTCATCGAGACCAACCTCACCTGCGGCGGCAGCGCCCCGGTGGGCGACTGGCACGACGTGGAGCGGCTGCTGCGCATCACCGAGCTGCACGCCGAGGGCATGAACGGGGCCGGGGTCGCGCTGGCGGTGCTGGACACCGGCATCAACGTCGCACACGTCACCGACCACCTCGGCCGGAGCCTGACCCTCGACAGGGAGCGCAGCTGGAACCCCGACGGGGTGACCGGAAGGCCGGGCGAGTTCGCAGTGAACCACGGCACGATGTGCGCCTTCGACACGCTCATCGCCGCCCCGCAGGCGTCGCTGATCGACATCCCCGTGCTGCTCTCCCGCCGCCCGGGCGGCTCGGCCCTGGACGGCCTGCTGTCGGACGCGGTCGCGGCCTTCGCCCACCTGCGCACCGTCCTCGAGGCCCAGCCCGAGGAGTCCCGGTCCCTGGTGATCAGCAACAGCTGGGGGTCCTTCTCCCCCCGCTGGGACTTCCCCGTCGGCCACCCCGGCAACTACTCCGACAACCCGGCCCACCCCTTCAACCTGATCATCTCCAGCCTGGAGCAGGCGGGCGCCGACGTGCTGTTCGCCGCCGGAAACTGCGGGCGCGAATGCAAGGACGGCCGGTGCGCCTACCCGGACCGGCCGATCACGGGTGCCAACTCCCATCCGAGCGTGCTGTCCGTCGGCGGCGTGGACACCGACGGCGAGCGGGTCGGATACTCCTCCCAGGGACCCGGCCGCCTCTCCGACCGGAAACCGGACATCTGTTCCTACACCCACTTCTCCGGTTCCAAGGCCTTCGGCGCCGACGAGCCCGACTCGGGCACCTCGGCCGCCTGCCCCGTCGCCGCCGGCCTGGTCGCGGCCATCCGCACCCTGTGGCCGTCCTCCCGCCTGGCGCCCGCCCAGCTGCGCACCCTGCTCCGCCGTACCGCCGACGACCGCAGCGACGTCGGGTTCGACCACGACTACGGCTACGGCGTCGTCGACACCTCGGGGCTACTCTCCTCGTTGCGGCGCAGGGCCAAGCGCGTACCGTGAGGTCATGGTTCTTGTCACCGTACGGCTTCCGCCCAAGGCGACGCTCGCACAGGCCATGCGCCGCCTGAAACTGTCGGAGGAGGAGGTCGACACCGGCTACGGCCTGGTCCTGATCGACCCCGGCCAGGGCCTGTACGGCCTGCGTGTCACCGAGGCGGCCGCCCGCCGGATCGACCCGGCGGTGGGCGGCGGCCCCTACTCCGACCCGAGGATCGAGCCCTACGGCCCGCCCCAGTAGGGGGCTTCGGACGCGGCGGGGCGCCGGGGAGGCGCTCCGCCGATCAGGGCGGCCCGCCGTCATGTCACCGGCCGGAGCAACTCCTCGTCGGCGACGTGCAGCCAGCTTCCCGGCGGGCGACGCAGCCATCCCTCGGCCGCCGTCAGGTCGCGGGCGGCGGCCTGGAGCGCGTCGAGGCCGGGATGACGCAGATTCGGCAGGTGGATCATGCTGACCAGGCTCAGCGGGACCGGATCCACCAGAGGCCGGACCACGCCGCCGGGGATGTCCGGACCCGCCATGTTGAACAGCACCGGGTCGCCATGCCTAGCGAGATAGAGCGCCATCTCCTCGATGCCCACCGGCGGAGTGCGCGGCGGCGCGAGACGCACACCGTGCTCGCCGAACAGGATGAGGGCGAAACCGGTCCACTCGGTGGTGGCCGGGTTTCCCGCGCTCGCGTCCACCTGATGACCGCGCAGGTCGCGCAGCGGGATCGCCTCCAGCTCCGCCAGCGGATGCCCTTCGGGAAGCAGCAGGCTCATCAGCTCCAGCCGGATCGGCGTCTGTCTGAACTGTGAGCGCAGCCCCAGATCGAGCCCGGCGAACCTGCCGAAGGAGACGTCGAGCCGTCCCGCGAGGATGCTCGCCGCCCCCGCGGCGAGCCCTCCCTCGAAACGCGCGAGCAGTTCCGCGTCCGGAGCGAGGGCCCGTGCCTCGGCGAGAAGGCGCGTGGTGGTGAACCCCGGGCCGTTGAGGTCCACCAGCAGGGGGCGCGAGCCGTCATCGAAGAGGTCGTCGTGGGCGGCGAGCAGGCGGCGGGCCTTGGGCAGCAGACGGTGCCCGTGCGTGGTCAGCTCCACCCGCCGCGTGCTGCGAGCGAACAGCGTGACGCCGAGTTGCTCCTCCAGACGGCGGATGTCCCTGCTGAGCGCCTGCTGGGCCACGTAGAGGCGGGTGGCGGCGCGGCCGAAGTGCAGTTCCTCGGCGACGGCGACGAAGGTCCTGACGAGGCGGGGGTGGATGTCAGCGGGCACGCCAGAAGATTAACAACAGAAATGCGTTAATCACGAAATATCCGGTGTTGGACCTGGAGTCTGTTTCACCGCCACGCTTGATCACATGACCCACCATCTCCGGCGTCCGGATCCGGACGCCCGCTTCACCATGACCCCCGACCACTCGCTCATTCAGCTGATCGTCCACCGCTCCGCCCCGCCACCCGGCGCCCGAGCCGCGGACGCCGGATTCCACTCCCGCTCCTTCCTTTCCGTGCTTCGCTCCGCGCTCGCGCCGGCCAGGCGTTCTCGCGACTGAAGACGCTAGGCGTTCTCTCGGTTGAAGACGCGGGTGCCGACGGTCACGCAGGCAACCGAGAGCACCAGGGTCACCGCGACCCCCGCGGCCACGGTCCAGGTCGCGTAGTGCCCGTTGAACAGGTCGCGGATGGCTTCGAGCACGTAGCGGAACGGGGTCACCCGCGACAGCGCGTCCAGCCAGACCGGCGCCATGGACATCGGCAGGAACGCGCCCGACAGCAGGACCAGCGGGACGATCCCGGTGCTCACCATCGGCGCGAACAGATCGGAGTTCATGGTGAGCGCGATCGCGTTGGACAGCGCCGCCAAGCTGACCCCGAGCAGCATCATGAGAACGAGCCCGGCCAGCACTCCGGGAACCGCCGCGCGCAGGCCGAAGGCGTATCCCACCAGGATCAACATGACCGACTGGATCAGCAACGTGAGGGAGTTGCTCAGCACCCGGCCGAGCAGCAGGGAGACGCGGCGCGCCGGGGTGACCCGGAGCCGCTCCAGCACGCCGGAGCGGGCGTCGAAGACGATGCCGAACCCGGCCATGCCCGCGCTGAGCAGGCCGACCTGGACCAGCAGGCCGGGGACCAGCGTCTCCCAGGTGCCGATCGTGGCGAACAGGGGCCCGAACAGCACCAGATAGAGCAGGGGCTGGATGACGCCGAAGGCGATTCCGAACCGCTGCCGCAGGGAGATGCGGGCGTTGTGCCGGAAGACCAGCCAGATCTCCCGGAGGGCGCTCACCCGGCTCGTCGAGTTCGCCGGGGTCGTCGGATGGCTCATTGTTCCTCTCTCAGGGATCGGCCGGTGATGGACAGGAAGACGTCGTCGAGCGTGCGAGTGCCGCCCTTGAGCTCGGCCGGGGTACCCTCGGCGACGATCACACCGTGGTCGATGATGAACAGGCGATCCGCGAGCGCGTCCGCCTCGTCGAGATAGTGCGTGGTCAGGAAGACCGTCAGGCCTTGTTCCTCGCGCAGGCGCCTGATGTGGTCCCAGAGGTTGGCCCGGCTCTGCGGGTCCAGGCCGGTGGTCGGCTCGTCGAGGAAAAGCAGCGACGGCCCGTGGACCAGCCCGAACGCGAGGTCGAAGCGGCGGCGCTGACCGCCGGAGAGCGCCCCTCCCAGCCGGGTCTCCAGGCCGTCGAGCTCAAGCCGGTCGAGCACCTCCCGGACCCGCTCGCGCGCCTCGGCGGGACGCATGCCGTACAGCATGGCGTGAAGTTCGAGCTCCTCCCCCACCAGATTCGCCGGGCCGATCCCGCCCCCCTGGGAGACATAGCCGATGCGCTGCCGTACGCCCCGGGGGTCGGCGAGCAGGTCGTGCCCGGCGACCATGGCGTTGCCCCCGGTGGGGCGCAGCAGCGTGGTCAGCATGCGCATGGTGGTCGTCTTGCCCGCGCCGTTGGGACCGAGGAAGCCCACGATCTCTCCGGCCTCAACGGTCAGGTCAACCCCTCGGACGGCCTCGACGCCGCCGGGGAAGGTCTTGGTCAATCCAGATGTCTTGATCACTTGATCGCCTCCATTTTTAAAGTAGCACCAAATTTGTGGTGACACCAAAATCTGTCTGACACCATAGAATGACCCTCATGAGCGAGGGCCTGCGTGAGCGCAAGAAGAGAGAGACCCGGCGGCGCATCTCCGACGTCGCGACGGGGTTGTTCATGGTCCACGGCTTCGACAACGTGACGGTGGCCGAGGTCGCCAGGGCCGCCGACGTCTCGGTCAACACGGTCTTCAACTACTTCCCGACCAAGGAGGACCTGCTCTTCGACCGGCAGGACGAGGCGGTTGAGCTGCTGGGCAAGGTCGTGCGAGCGCGGAGGCCGGGAGAGAGCGCGGTGGAGGCGGTGCGCCGCGACTTCCTGGGCGCCCTCGACGCCCAGGACTGGAGATACGGCTTTCACGAGGGAAGCGATGTCTTCACCCGCATGATCAGCGCCAGCCCGGCTCTCACCGCCCGGCTGCGGGAGATGAACGAACTCCGGCTGGAGGCCCTGGCCCGAGCCCTCGCCGACGAGGCCGACGCCGATCCCGGCGATCTCACCCCCGCACTCGTCGCCGGCCAGATCTGCGCGACGCTCCACACGTTGATGGCGCACGCCATCCAGCGCATGCTCGCCGGAGAGAACATGGCCACCATCACCCCGGGCCTGCGCGAGCAGGCCGATCACGCCTTCCACCTCCTGGAGGCCGGGATCGGCGGCTACTGCGTTCGCTGGGAGGAGAGCCCGCGGATCTCCCAGATCAAGGAGTTGACCTAGCGCTTGCTACGCTCTACGGTGGGGCGAAAATCGGATCGGGGCGGCGCGGGATTGTGAGATCGCTGTGGGTCAACGCCTCATCGGGATGCTCAAGCCGTTCTTCCAGTGGCTGGCGGCGACCGACGTGTTCGCGAAGGTCGGGCCGAAGGTCGTCCCGCGGATGGACCGGGTCGCGCACCGCCTGACCGGGGGCAGGCTGGTGATGAGCGACGGACTGATCCCCACCCTCATCCTCACCACGACCGGCGCCAAGAGCGGCGAGCCCCGTGTGGCCCCGCTCGCCTGCCTGCCCGAGGACGGGGACGGCGGCGGCTTCCTGGTGGTCGGCTCCAACTTCGGCCGCGCGCACCACCCCGCCTGGAGCGGCAACCTGCTCAAGACCCCCGAGGCCACGGTGAGCTTCCGGGGGCGCGAGATCCCCGTCACCGGCCGCCTGCTGACCGGCGAGGAGCGGGCCGAAGCCTGGTCACGGCTGCTCCGGATCTGGCCCGTCTACGACCGCTACACCGAGAAGTCGGGCCGCGACATCCGCGTCTTCCGGCTCACCCCCAGGTCGTGATCACGGGCTGAGCCGCCGGGACCGCCGGGCGGAGCGGAAGATCCTCGGGCGATATGATCTACCGGCAGTCCACCCGGCCTTTACGATCCATCGGGGAGCCATCCGTGCCGATGCGCGAGCGCGCCCGCGCCGCTCTGGAGGCATCGCGTTTCCAGCACGCCATCATCGCCGTCATCGTGATCAACGCGGCGACCCTGGGACTGGAGACCTCGACCACGGCTGTCGAGCACTACGGCACGGCGCTGACCATCGTCGATCATCTGGCGCTCTACATCTTCATGGTGGAGCTGATCGTGAAGATCTACGTCTACCGACGGGAGTTCTTCCGGGACCCGTGGAATCTGTTCGACACGGCGATCGTCGCCATCTCCCTGCTCCCCACGGCGGGCGGGCTCTCGGTCCTGCGGGCGCTGCGGATCCTGCGGGCACTGCGGCTGATCTCCGTGGTGCCGAGCCTGCGCAAGGTGGTGACGGCCCTGCTCAGCGCGGTGCCGGGGATGACGTCGATCGTGCTGCTGCTCGGCCTGGTGCTCTACGTCGCGGCCGTGATGGGCACGAAGCTCTATCACGCCACCGCGCCGGAGTATTTCGGGGACCTGCCCACCTCGCTGTTCACCCTGTTCCAGATGATGACCGGAGACGCGTGGTCGGACATCACCAGGAAGGTGATGGCCGAGCATCCGTCGGCGTGGATCTTCTTCGTGCTGTTCATGCTGGTGTGCACCTTCGTGGTGCTGAACCTCTTCATCGCGGTGGTGGTCAGCGCGATGGATGAGGAGCACGCCGAGGAGTCGGTCCAGGCGACCCATGATCTCAGGGTCGCCGTGCTCGCGGAGCTGGCCGCCCTCAGGGCGGAGGTGCGGGAACTGCGAGACCGGGACCGGGCCCCGGTGACGCCCGGCGGCGGATGATCCGCACGCGGGCGCTCCGGCGACTCGGGAGGGAATGATCCACCGGGGGCGCCCCGGTGGCTGGGCCGAACGGGTCAGCGGGAGTAGAACTCCACCACGAGCTGCTCGTCCACCGGGACCGTGATCTGCTCGCGCAGGGGACGGTCCACCACGGTGAACCGGAGGTCGGTGTGGTTGACGTCCAGGTAGGGGGCGATCCGGTCGTCGGCGTAGGTGCCCTCGGCGGCGGCGACGAACGGCTGCATCCCTCGGGACCTCTGCCGCACCGCGATGACCTGGCCCGGCTTGACCAGATAGCTGGGGATGTCCACCTTGCGGCCGTCCACGGTGATGTGACCGTGGGAGACGTACTGGCGTGCCGCGTAAATGGACGGGGCGAAACCCGCGCGCAGGAGAAGCGAGGCCAGACGGCTCTCCAGCAGAACGACCAGCTCGGCTCCGGAACGGCCGGTGCCGCGCACCGCCATGTCCCAGTAGCGGCGCATCTGCCGCTCGGAGACGTCGTAGTACCAGCGCAGTTTCTGCTTCTCCATCAGCCGTAGCCCATAGTCGCCGGTCTGCCGCCGGTTGGTCTTGCGCCCGTGCTCACCCGGCGGGTACGGACGCTCCTCGAAGTAGCGGACGGCCTTGCGGGTCAGCGGGACGCCGGCCCGGCGGGACAGGCGGACCTTGGGTCCGGTGTAGCGCACGGTCACTCCTCTATGGTTAGGCTTACCTTAGTTAGGTAACGCTTACCTTAACTGACCGAGTCCCCCGATCTCAAGGAGAGCCGGACCATGCAGCAGCCCGTCACCGCTCCGCCGATCCCCGAGCGAGTTCGCACGCTGGCCGCCATGGCCGCCCCCACCCACGTGTCCTTCGCCGGTACGGCCCGGCCGGCGACGCCCGCCAGAGGCGGCGTGGACGACGCGGGCCGCCCGGTGCTGCTGGTCCTGCCGGGAGATCCTCTCCACGGCGTGCGCGACGAGCCCGTGGTGACGGTGGACCTGACCGCGAACCGCTCTCTGGGCGAGCGGGAGCTCTCGCGCGGCCTGCTCAAGATGCAGGGGTGGGTGCAGGCCGTACCGGCCGAGGAGGCTCGTCGGACCGCGGTGGCGATCGCCGAGCACTGCCCGGACGAGGCGCTGTTCGACATCCTGGAGGGCACCGACGGCCCGCGGCTGCTCCGTGTCGACGTCGGCCAGGTGATCTATCTCACCGGGCCGGAATCAGGCGTCCTGGACGCCGAAGAGTATTTCGGGGCCGATCCCGACCCCCTGATGAGCGAGGCCGAGCGCATGCTCCGCCACGTCAACAACGTCCACCGGAGCCAGCTGGAGCGCGCGCTGGGCTCCCTGCTCGCCGCGCCGGCCCCCGAGGCCTGGCTCTGGGAGCTCGACCGCTTCGGCGCGACCGTCCGCTCCGGGATCGACCAGCCCACCCTGATCCGCCTGCCCTGGCCCGCCCCGGTCGGCGACGCCGAATCCCTGGAGCGCGCCCTGCGCTGCCTGCTCTGCCACCACTGACTGCGAATCATGGACATGCGGCGCGAGGTGGGCGACACCGGCGTGACGGGCCGCTCTCGGAAGGCGGCGGCCCGCCACACCCACGCCGGGGCCTATCGCCGGTTTCGCGGCGAGCCCCCGCGTGACTCCCAGGAAAAACTCGGCGCGATTCTCGGCATACACCGGAATTGCGTCAAGAAATTATTCTGAGGGCGAATCACCGGCTGTCCGCCCCCACCACCCTGGTGCTCCGAATAACCTCGTCGACGAGCCCGTAGTCCTTGGCCTCGGTGGCCGTGAACCAACGGTCGCGATCCCAGTCGTCCTCGATCTGCTCCAGCGGCTGGCCGGTGTGGAAGGCGAGCCGCTCGCTCATCACCTGCTTGGTGTAGAGCATCTGCTCGGCCTGGATGGCGATGTCGGTGGCGGTGCCGCCGACGCCGCCGGACGGCTGGTGCATCATCACGCGGGCGTGCGGCAGCGCGTACCGCTTGCCGGGCGCGCCCGCGGAGAGCAGGAACTGCCCCATCGAAGCCGCCAGCCCCATGCCGACGGTGGCGACTTCGTTCGGGACGAACTGCATCACGTCATAGATGGCCATGCCTGCCGATATCGAGCCACCGGGCGAGTTGACGTAAAGCCAGATGTCGCGCTGATCGTCGTCGGCGGAGAGCAGCAGCAGCTCACCGCAGATGCGGTTGGCCACCTCGTCGTTCACCTCGGTGCCGAGCACGATGATCCGCTTGCGCAGCAGCCGCTGGTACAGCTGGTCCTCGAACGTGGGCTGTGGACCGGTCATTCTCACCTACCCCGAATCCAGAAATGTATAAACGGTGAATCGATGCGACCATAACGCGGTCCGGCGCCGCGATTTCAGCTCGTTCGCTGACAGCGCTTTTCGCTGACAGCGCAGATCGGGTGAATTCATTTCTCCGGGCTCCGGCTCACCCGCCCGGAGACGGTGAGGCTCCCGCCCGCCTGGGACGGCGGGGCTCCCACCTGCCCGGGGCGGCGGGGCTCCCACCTGCCCGAAGACAGTGAGGCCCCCACCCGCGCACCCCGGGGAAAGCGGCCCCGGGCTCACGCGTCCTGGAGACAGCCGGGCTCCGGCGTGGAAGGCGACCCCGTCGTGTGTGATGATTACGGCACCATGCCCGCGACCATGCCCTTCCGCCTCGCCCGCTCCACGGCTTTCGCCGTGGTGTCCGTCGGGCTGAGCGTGGTCGCGCACGTGTTCGCCGGAGGCACGGTGCCGGCGTGGAGCGCGGCGGGCGCGTTGGCTCTGGTGTTCACGGCGGCGTTTCCGGCAACCGGACGCGAGCGCGGCGTCAGGGTGATCCTGCCCCTCCTCGGAGGCGCGCAGGCGGCGCTCCATCTGCTGTTCACCACGACGGACTCGGCGCTCTTCCACCCGGGCCACGCACACCCGCATTCGGCGGGGCTGCTGCCGGGGCTCGCCATGCTCGTCATGCACGGCTGGGCCGTGGGGCTGACCGCGCTGTGGCTCGCCCGAGGCGAGGCCCTGCTCTGGGCATTGCTGCGGCGGCTGGGCGCACGGCTCGGCCCGGTTCTCGCCGAGCCCTCCCCCGTCCCCGTGCCGCCCTCGGCGGTTCCCCGCTCCGACGGGCCGGTCGTCCTCCGCCCGTCCCTGCTGCGTCACGTGGTGAGCCGGCGCGGCCCTCCCACGCTCCGTCCCGTCACGTCCTTCTGACGAGTTCGTTCCTCCGGCGGTCTCGCCTTCCGGCGACCCCCTCCGTACCCTCCGGCGACCTGGTCTTTGACGATTCCGCTGAGCCGGTCGGGCCGGTTGAGCCGGTCTTCTGGCGACCTCGACGACCTGATCTCCAGGCGACCCGGACTTTTCGGCAATCTCGTCTTCCGGCCGCCTGAGCTTTCGGCGACCTCGTCTTCCGGCCACCTCGCCTTCTGATCATCTCGTCCCCTGGGACCTGACGGGCCCCGCATCTGACGCCCCGGGCCGGACCACCCGGCACCGGGTATTTCACAAGATCTCTCCGGCGTCCTTGGCGCGGCATGTCGAGCACGGCTCCAGCCGCGGCGCCGTACACCTGAAAGGCCTTTTTCATGATCGTTCGTCGTGCTCTTTCCGCTGGGCTGCTGGCGGCCCTGGCCACCACGTCGGTGAGCGCCTGCGGCGCGCAGTCCACCTCGAAGGTGGCCGCACCGGCCTCCGGAAGCACCGCGGCCGCACCGGCCAGCCCCTCCGCCACCGCCCCGCCCCTCACGATCACCGACCCGTGGGTGAAGACCACCAAGGAGGGCATGTCCGCCGCCTTTGGCACCCTGGTCAACAACACCGACGCCGACGTGACCGTCGTCTCCGGGGCCTCTCCGCTGTCGCCGAAGATCGAACTGCACGAGGTGGTCGAGTCCAAGGGGAAGATGGTCATGCGGCCCAAGGAGGGCGGGTTCGTGATCTCCGCCCGGGGCACGCACCAGCTTCAGCCCGGCGGTGACCACATCATGCTGATGGGTGTCACCGAGGAGGTGAAGCCCGGCGCGCAGATCCCCTTCATCCTCACCCTCCAGAACGGCGAGAAGCTGGAGTTCACCGCGGTCGGCAAGGACTTCGCCGGGGGCAAGGAGGACTACCAGCCGGGCATGGACATGGGCAAGGACCACGGCTGATGCGCCAACCCCGACTGACACGCCGGGGACTGCTCACGGGGGGCGCCGTCACAGCGATCGGCGCCCTCGCGGCATGCGCCCCCGAGCAAGCCACTTCCAAGGCCGCCTCCGAGGCGGCACCGAACGCGGCGACAGCGGCCCCGGTCGGCTCGGCCGCCGAATCCTTCCACGGTGTCCATCAGGCCGGAATCGCCACGATGCCGCAGACCCATGCCGCGTTCGTCGGCCTGGACCTGCTGCCCGGCACCGGCCGCGAGGCCATCGTCCGGATGATGCACCTGCTCACCGACGACGTGCGCCGCCTGACCGAGGGGAAACCCGCCCTGGCGGACACCGAACCGGAGCTCGCCGTGCTCCCCTCCCGGCTGACCGTCACCTTCGGGTTCGGTCCCGGCCTGTTCACGGCGGCCGGGGTGGAGGACCAGCGCCCCGAGTCGGTGGCGCCCCTCCCGAAATTCAAGATCGACAAGTTGGAGAAGCGGTGGACGGGCGCGGATCTGCTGCTGCAGATCTGCGCCGACGACGGCGTCACCCTCGCGCACGCCCTGCGCATGACGATCAAGGACGCCCGTTCCTTCGCACGGGTGCGCTGGACCCAGCGGGGATTCCGCCGCAGTCCGCAGGTTCTGACTCCCGGCATGACCCAGCGCAACCTCATGGGCCAGCTCGACGGGACCGTCAACCCCAAGCCGGGCACGTCCGACTTCGACCGGTCCGTGTGGGTCAGCGAGGGCCCGCAATGGCTGCGCGGCGGCACCACGCTGGTGTTGCGGCGCATCCGAGCGGAGCTGGAGACGTGGGACGCCGCCGACCGGGTGGCCAAGGAGTTCTCGGTGGGACGCCGTCTGGACACCGGTGCCCCGCTGACCGGGAGCAAGGAACACGACGAGCCTGACTTCACCAAGCTCACACCGGCCGGATTCCCGGTCATCTCCGAGTACGCCCACATCCGCCGGGCCCGCGTCGAAGACCCGGGCATGCGGATCTTCCGCCGGGTCTACAACTACGACGAGGGGCTGACCCCGGAAGGGCACTCCGACTCCGGGCTGCTGTTCGCCTCCTACCAGGCCGACATCGCCCGGCAGTTCATCCCGATCCAGAAGAGGCTGGCCGAGGCCGACCTGCTGAACGAGTGGACGACGCCGATCGGCTCGGCCGTTTTCGCCATCCCGCCGGGCTGTTCCCCCGGCGGCTGGATCGGTGAAACCCTGCTGTCCTGAGCCGCGTTCCGAGCCTCCAAAGCGCCGATCGATCACCGCACCGGCCAGATCTACCGGATCGAACAGATCGATCGCACCGACCGGATCGACCCCACTGACCAGGTCGACTGCATCGATCGGCACTCTGACCGGCCACCGCATTGATCGATCGGCGCTTTGACCAGCTCGTTCCCTTTCCAGCTCTGCGCCTCTCAACCGGCTGGACCGGCTCCATCAAAACCTCGGCAGGGGACCGTCGCCTTTAGGCGGCGGGGGAATGCCGTCCCCGCCGGGATGTCTTTCCGGTCCTTTCCCCGGACCTGGGGCGGGCGGCGCCGTTACATTGATCGGGTGGTTCCTCGGGTACGCCCTTTCCCCGGCGCGGCGTCTGCCCTCGAATGCTGCGGCGCGTGCTACCCCCGATGCCGCCGCCCCGCTCCGGGGGAGCGCGTCAAGGTGCGCCCTGAGGGGTTGATCCGGGCCAGCCTTGAGCAGCCGATCGGCGCCCCGGTGAGCGGCCGTGCGTAGATCCTATAAATTCCTGCTGCGCCCCACCAGCAAGCAGGCCGCCGCGCTGGCCGCCTGCCTGGAGGACCACCGGGTCCTGTACAACGCGGCGCTGGAACACCGGCGCACCGCCTACCGCAGGGCCGGTGGTCGTTCTCCTCCCAGCAGGCCACCCTGCGCCGCCTGCAGGCGGCGTTCACCGCCTTCTTCACCCGGGTCCGCTCCGGGCGCGCGCCGGGGTTTCCGCGGTTCAAGGGGCGCGGCCGGTTCGACACGGTGACCTGGCCCAGGGACGGCGACGGCTGCCGGTGGGATGCCCAGCCGCACCACCCGGCCGCCACGTTCGTGCGGCTGCAGGGCGTCGGGCAGGTGCGGGTGCACCGGCACCGCCGGGTCAAGGGCCGGGTGAAGACGATCAGCGTCACACGGGAGGGCTCCCGCTGGTTCGTGGTGTTGTCGTGCGACGAGGTGCCCGCCGAGGTGCTGCCCGCCACGGGCGCGGCGGTCGGGATCGACATGGGGGTGGCCTCCCTGGTCACCACCTCGGATGGCGACCCCGTCGACAACCCGCGTCACCTGGCCGCGTCCGCGGATCGGCTCGCGGCGGCACAACGCGCTCTGGCCCGCAAAGAACGCGGGTCCACCCGGCGGCGTAAGGCCGTGGCCCGGCTTGCCGCGCTGCATGCGAAGGTGCGCCGCCAGCGGCTCGATGGCGCGCACAAGGCGGCGCTCGCGCTGGTCGGCGGCTATGACGTGATCGTGTATGAGGACCTGCGGATCGCGAACATGACCCGCAGCGCGTCCGGCACTCTCGAGGCGCCCGGCACGAACGTCGCGGCCAAGTCCGGTTTGAACCGGTCGATCCTGGATGCGGGTTGGGGGGTGTTCCTGCGGGTCCTCGGGTACAAGGCTGAAAGCGCCGGTCGTGAGCTGATCGCAGTCAACCCCGCCAACACCTCCCGCACGTGTGCCCAATGCGGGCACTGCGCTGCGGAGAACCGTGTCAGCCAGGCGGTGTTCCGGTGTACGGCGTGCGGGCATGCCGCGCACGCCGATGTGAACGCGGCCCGCAATATTCTCCGGGCAGGGCTTGCCCTTCGTGAGGCCGCGAAAGCGGCTTAGCGAGAAGCCGCTCCCTTCAGGGAGCGGAGGAGTCACCCCCCGCTCCGCTCGCCGCCGGGAACTTGCCCGCGGCGGGCTTGACCGCCCCGTCGACGAAATCCCCGCGAGCCCTCAGAGCTGGCATGTTTCCCATGACCAGTCCAGATAGGCGGACGTCTCGTCGGTGATGACGCTGTCGATCCCGTACCCCGCCAGGCGTCGCCACGTGCTTTCGTCGTTGGGCGTCCAGGCGTAGACGGCCACGCCGTGGTCGAGATATGCGCGGGCCAGCGTCCGCGTCAGGCTGTCGTGCCTGACCCCGACGAAGGAGAACTGCATGGCGAGCGAGAGCCGCGGTGCCGTCCTCGACAGCAGGCCTTTGCGGGCGGGTATGGACTTGACGGCCTCCAGAGCCGACGGGAAGAACGACATCAGGCTCGCCCATCGGTAGGCGCCGAACCGGCGATAGTCGCTTCGCAGGGCACGCAGGTCCTGGGCGTCCGGAACCTCTTTGAGCTCGATCAGCACTTCCTCGACTCCGCCCTGAAGGAATTCCAGGGCTTCGGACAGGGTCGGCGGGCGCTGGGCGTCCGTGGTGCGGAGCCTGCCGAACCGCGCCAGCGTCATGCCGGAGACCCGGCCCCTGCCCGTGGTGGTCCTGTCGACCAGGTCGTCGTGCATCAGCACCGGATGGTGATCTTTGGTGAAGTGCACGTCGAGCTCGACGCGCGAAGAGCCCGCGTCGAGCGCCTGCTCGAACGCCCCGATCGTGTTCTCCACGGCTTCGGCCCAGTAGCCCCGATGGGACACCACCTCCGGGGTCGAACAGGAGGCGGAGGAAACCGGGCGGGCGACGTCGTGAGTTTCTCCCGCCCCGCCCAGCATCATCGCCCACAGCAGCGAGATCTTCGCGGCCCACCGCAGGATCCCGTTGCCACCGGCCAGAATCCGCGCCGTCCTGGCCCTTCCGCGCCGGTGGACCCGGAACTCTCCCCGGCCGGCGCTCGGGCCGCGCACACCGCTCGCTTGAAATGCCCGGCCCCCGGCCGGCGGGATTCGCCGGAAGCACGAAGTGGACCGCCCCACGGCTACCCGCCCGCCACTTTCCGCAGGCATGTGACCGAGCCCCAGGTGAGCCCGCCGCCCAAGGATCCGGACGCCACCCTGCCCTTGGGGGTCGTGAGGGCCGAGCACGAGCCGGTGATCACGGCGAACCCGGGGCGGCACACACGGTGGACAGGGGCGCGATCCGCGTCATGAACATCTCCCTTGGTCCGCATCGTCTCCGCCGATCCCGGGCCACGGAACGCCAAGCCCTGGCACTTGATCAGCAATGCTCACGCAAAGTAGATGTCCAATTACTTAAAGTACAAACACATGGTCAAGCACTTAAATATTCTTTGCCGTCTCTTTGCCGTCGGCCGATTCGAGCGCCCGGACGGCACGACGGTGCAACGAGGGCCGTCGCCGTTCTCGTCGTGCGCGGCGAGCGACCGAACACGCACGGCACCGGCAGGGCATCAGCGCCGTCGAAGGTCTGCCGGCGGGCGTGACGCGGCCTGTCGATCCGCAGGTACGGCGAGGCGTACTCGCCCTTGGAGCGCAGGTCAGCCCTCATGGATACGGCGAAGCGAAGAGGACGGTGGGGGCACTTATGGACATGGCGGAGTGAAGGGAACATCGGGGAGATACGCACGCCACTGCTCGGCCGTGATGGGCGGATAGGCCATCGCGCACAGCTTCGAGGACAAGGCGCTCACGTCGAGAGGCCACAGCCGGGCGGTGCCGTCCGCGCCGCCCGTGACCAAGGTGCCGCCGTCGGGGCTGAACGCGACGGATTCGACACGCTCGGGATGCCCGGTGAGCGTGCCGAGCGCGACGGGGGCGCGGGGCGAGGAGACGTCCCACAGCCTGACCGTCTTGTCGAAGCCGCCGGAGGCGAGTGTGCGCCCGTCGGGGCTGAAGGCCAGGCCGGAGACCGTGGTGGTGTGTCCCGTGAGCGTGGCCAGCGCCACAGGCCGCGCCGGAACGCTCGTGTCCCACAGCCGCACGGTGCCGTCCGCACCACCGGTGGCCAGCACGCGCCCGCTGCGGGCGACGGCGTACAGGCCGCCCGTGTGCCCGGTCATGGTGGCCAGCACCGAGGCGCGGCGAGGGTCGGCCACGTCCCACAGCCGCGCCGTCCCGTCGAGGCTCGCCGAGACGAGCGTGCGACCGTCGGGGCCGAACACGAGCGCGGACACCGAAGCGGCGTGGCCGGGGAGCGTGGCCACGGCCGCAGGCCGCCGGGGGTCGCGGACGTCCCACAGCTTGATCACGCGGTCGGCCCCGCCGGTGGCGAGCAGTGCGCCCGCCGGGTCGAAGGCGACCGCCAGCACGTTGTCGCTGTGGCCTCGCAGGATCGTGGCCGGGGTTTTGGGGGCGGACAGGTCCCACAGCCCGATCGTGTAGTCGAGGCTGCCGGTGGCCAGCAGGCGTCCGCGCGGGTCAAACCCGGTGGCCACCACGTAGTCGTCGTGACCGCCCAGCGCCACCGGCGGCGCGGGGCGGCCGCCCACGGTCCACAGCCGTGCGCCGTCAGCGGTGCCCGTGACCAGCGAGCGGCCGCCGGGGGCGAAGGCCGCCGCGTAGACCCGCCCTGGATGCCCCGCCATCGCAAGCGCGGACAGGTCCCACAACCTGGCCATGGTGTCCTTGCTCCCCGAGGCGAGCGTGCGGCCGTCGGGACTGAAGGCGACCGTGTAGACGATGTCGCCGTGCCCGTTCAGGATGAGCGGAAGCCGCTCGGCGAGCGGGGTCGAGACATCCCACAGGCGGACGGTGAGGTCGTAGCTGCCGCTGGCGAGGGTCCGCCCGTCGGGGCTGAACCCGAGCGCGATGACGCCGTTGGCGTGGCCGTTGAGGACGGTGAGCGTCTTGCGCGTCTTCAGGTCCCACAGCCTGATCGTGTTGTCGAACGCACCGGTCGCGAGCAGGCGGCCGTCAGGGCTGAACGCGGCGGACAGGACAGGCCCCGTGTGCCCTTCGAGGGTGGTCACGGCGCGGGGCCTGCGCGGGTCGGCGACGTCCCAGAGCCGGATCACCCGGTCCGCCCCCGCCGTGACGAGGCTGCGCCCGTCGGGGCTGAACACCGCGGCCGACAACCCGTCGCGATGTCCTCGCTGCACGGCCAGCAGCTGGGGAGCCCGGGGGTCGGCCACGTCCCACAGGCGCGCGGTCCTGTCGTAGCTCGCGCTGGCCAGGACCCGCCCGTCGCCGCGGAACGCCACGCGGCGGACCGTGTCCCCGTGTCCTTCGAGGGTGGCCAGCGCGGCCGGGTGGCGCGGATCGGTCACATCCCACAGCCGGATCACCCGATCCACCCCCGCGGTCGCCAGAGTGCGCCCGTCGGGACTGAACGCGGCCGTCAGCGCCCCGCCCTGATGCGCGGACAGCGCGGCGAGCGGGCGCGGCCTGTGCGGGTCGGCCGTGTCCCACACCCGCACCACGCCCTCGTCACCCGCGGTGGCCATGAGGCGGCCTCCGGGAGCGAACGCGGCGGCGTACACGGTGCCCGTGTGGCCGGTCAGCCTCGTGGCGTACGGCTCGGCCGACAGGCTCAGCACTCCGCCGCGCGCCTCCACGGTGGGCGCGAGCCGGTAGGCGGCCACGCTGAGCTGGACGGCGAGCGCCGGATCGGCCTGCCGCAGGGCGACGGTCTCGGCCGCGACCTTTCTGGACAGCGCCTCGTCGCGCTGCCTGGTGGCGGTCCGCTGCGCCTGGAAGGCCACACCGGAGGAGACGAGGGCGAGGGCCAGCAGTACGAGGAGCGCGGTGACGGCCTGGTAGAGGCGGCGCACCCGGCGGCGCGCGTGTCCGGTGCCCGCCTGCAGGAACTCCCGCGCCGACGGCGGCACCCCGTGCCCGTGCGCCTGCGCCCACTCCTGGGCGGCCAGCAGCCGGGTCCCCCGGTAGAGCGCGTCGGGGTCGCGCTGGTCGCGCCGCCATGACTCGGCGTCGGCGACCAGCCTGCGGCCTACGAACAGCCCGACGCGGTCGGCGTCGATCCAGCCCTTCAGCAGAGGCCAGGCCGACAACAGCGCCTCATGCGTGATCTCGACGGTGCCCTCGTCGATCGTGATCAGCCGCTGGGCGACGAAACGGTCGAGCACGGTCGCCGTCTCGGGGTCCTCGGCGAGCAGCTCGGCCGTGGCGGCC
The DNA here is from genome assembly GCF_042898655.1 of Streptosporangium sp. NPDC000396. Lineage (NCBI taxonomy): Bacteria > Bacillati > Actinomycetota > Actinomycetes > Streptosporangiales > Streptosporangiaceae > Streptosporangium > Streptosporangium sp. NPDC000396. Next base: position 350,435 of record NZ_JBIAZA010000004.1, on the reverse strand, counting down.
CTGCGACGGGTGTCGGCGGTGTCCGGGGCCACGTGGACCAGGTGGAGGAAGAGGCGGCGGGCCAGCTCCTGCTGCCCGCCCGTCAGGTCGTCGTAGACGTCGCCCGCGCTGGCCGCGATGGCTCCCTCGATGCCGCCCACCTCGCGATAGCCGGCGACGGTGAGCCTGCGACCCTGGCCCTGGAGCCAGGCGGCGTACAGCGCGTGGGACAGCAGCGGCAGCACGCCCGTGTCGTGGGCGCGGCTCGCCTCGCGTAGCAGCAGCTCGACCAGCCCGTCCTCGACGTCGATCCGCGCCTTGCGCGCCGGCTCCACGATGGCCTCGCGCATCTCCTCCCCGGTCATCGGTCCCACGACGAGCTGCCTCTCCTGGACCGCCTTCAGGAGTTCGGGACGGCGCAGCACATGGCCGTAGAAGTCCGCGCGCAGCCCCGCCACGACGATCGCGCCGTCCGCGGCCGCCTCCAGCAGCGCGGCGATGAAGGCGTCGCGCCGCTCCTCTCCATCGAACGCGATTCCGTCGAACGCGGTGAAGACCTCCTCGAACTGGTCGACGACCAGCACGAGGCCCGGCGTCCCCTTCAGCTCGGGCGCGGGCACGGTGGCGGGGGTGAGCAGCGTCACGGGGCGTCCATCCGCCCGCAGCGCGGCGATCAGTCCGGCGCGCAGCAGCGAGGACTTGCCCGATCCGGACGCGCCCACCACGAACTGCACGCCGCCGCCGTCCAGTTCGGCCACGCGGGCGAGGAGCCTGCCGGTCAGTGCCGCGCGGCCGAAGAACCACTCGGCGTGCTCGGCCTGGAACCCGGCCAGCCCCCGATACGGCTCGATCCCTCCCGTCCTGCGTCCGGGCGCCCGCCGTACTCGCTGCCAGGCCAGCAGCCACTCCTCCACCAGCTCGGGGTCGTCGGTGCCGCAGACCTTCAGCACGCGGGTGAACAGGTCGCGCAGGGCGAGCGAGGGCAGCCCTCTGCCGGCGAACCAGTCGCCGATCGTGCTGTGCGCGCCGGGGCTGCCCGCCAGCGCCGCCACCTGCCGAACCGTCAGGCCTTCCCGGTCACGCAGGGCGGACAGCCGTCTGGCGAAGTCGTCTCGGGTGCGGATGGCCGAGGGGTACTCGGTCACGGGGTCGGGCACGGCGTTCCTTCCTTCAGGTCATCAGGAAGTCGCGCTGGGGACGCGGAGAGTTACACCGTGTACGGGCCTGTACGGATAATGGCCGTTCGCTTCCCCGTCCCGGTTCTCCCAGCCGATGGTCGGGGCGAGGCGGTCTCACCGTCTCTCCCACCCGTCGAAGAGGAGGAATCAGCCATGCGCTCGATGACCCGTCGTCTGCTGTCCCTGGGAACCGGTCTGGCGCTGGCCGCGACCGGCCTGATCGGTGTACGGCCCGCCGCCGCGGCGGGCCCGATCGACGACTGCGCGAACAGCGGCTCCTGGGCCCGCGGCGGCACGTGGCGGCTGAGGAGCACCATGTTCGTCCCCGGCGACCGCAAACTGAATTGGGCACCCGTACGGGCACTGCGTGTGGGGGACGTTCTGCGTTTCAGGGCTTCGGGCAGCACCCAGATCGCGACCTGGGGCGACCACAAGGGCCCGTGGGGCAACGGCTGGGACGACCCGGCCCCCGGCGACGGCCGCTGGCCCGCCGCGGGCGAGCCGAAGTACGCGCTGCTCGTCCGCCCCTATCTTGCCAACGTGATGGTGGTCAGCGGCGACGTCCGCGGCCAGCGCCTGAACTCGGGAGACTGGTACACCGTGGGCACCGACAGCGACTGTCTGAGGGTCACCGCGACCATGACGCACCCCAGGCACATCCCGCAGTTCGAGTTCAAGGTCAACGACGCCAACCTCGGCGACAACAACGACGGGTTCAACGTGTCCATCCGCCTGTGGCGCAACTGCCCGGGATCGATCGACCCGGACTGCTGAGCCTCCTGCTCGAATCGGCGCAGATTTCTCAGGGCCATGCTTGGGAAAGCAGAGCGGCGCCTGGGATAGCGGGACGGCGCCCGAGAAAGCAGGGCAGTACCCGAGAAAGCAGGACGGTGCCCGAGAAAGCGGTGACCGCATACCTTCACCGGGTTCGTGGTGTTTCCGGGCGCCGGTACGGCGAGCGGCGGCACGGGCATGACCGGCGCCTTCGAACGGCGCGCAACCCGGTAGACCTTCCCGGTCACAACAGAAAGAGGGCGGGCGGCCTCCACGCCGCCCGTCCTGCGGGTGCCGCGTTTACCTTCCGCGCCTTCCGCCGCCGTCGTAAGCCCTACCGGGTCCCGCCACCGGGCGACGTCGTCATGGGCCCTACCGGGTCCCGGTGGCGAGGCGGGCGCGGAGCGTGCGCAGCGCGTCGTCGATCAGTTCGGGATCGTCGGTCTCCAGGCCGTACACGATGTCCCGCGCCGGGTCGGCCAGCATCCAGAATTCGAGCTTCGCCGCCAGCCGCTCGGTGAATGGCAGACCGCGGAAGGACTGCACCCGCCGTACGAAATCCGGCCCCGCCTCGGCCCACAGGTAGGACAGGTCGTAGTCGGGATCTCCGACCTCGGCGTCGCCGAAGTCGATGAGCCCGGTGATCTCGTCACCGGTGACCAGCAGGTGATCCAGGCTCACGTCGCCGTGCGTCATCGTCGGCTCGTAGGCGAAGTTGGCGTCGTCGTCGAGGTAGCCCTCCCAGGCCGCGGCCAGCGCCTTCCCCTCCCCCACCGTCAGCCGGGGAAGCACCTCTTCCCTGATCGCGGACAGGTCTTCGGCGAACTCCTCCCGCAGATCCCATACCGGCGCCCCCAGGCTCTCCGCCTTGTCCGCCGGGAACGCGTGGATGACGTCGAGTGCCGAGGCGATCTGCCTCGCCGGCCCCGGCAGGTCCGGCAGCCCTCGCGTGTGCCACTGCTCGGGCGAGAGCACCTCCCCCGGGATCAGGTGATAGCCGCAGAAGGAGCCGGGCCCGAGCGGGTTGGGCGCGGTGAACAGGAACCGCGGGATCGCCAGGTCCAGAACGAGCTCAGGGAGCAGCCGCGCCTCCCGCTCGACGCTCTCGGCCCCGTCGTCGTTCTTCGGAAACCGCAGCACGATCTCCTGGTTCAGGAGCAACGTCACGTTGTCCAGCCCCGCACCCAGCGGCTGCAACGAGGCGTCCCTCAGCTCGGGCAACACGCCACCGAGCGCGCTCCTGACCCTCGGCTCCCAATCATCCGGCAACGACACATCCCTGATCATGGCCACACCGTATCCAAAAAGGCGCCGTCGCGATTGTCATTATTTCCGCCACCCACCACCCGGCGCCTTGGCCGTTGACCGGGCGTACTGCTTCCCTTCGACTGCCACCTCTCGCCGTTGCATTATTGTGTGACACACACTATTGTGACGCACATGCTAAGCGACGAGCTTCTCTCGGCACACCTTCAGGAACTCCGCCGGGGGACCGTCGTGCTCGCCTGCCTGCTCATCCTGAAGCAGCCGAACTACGGATATGCGCTGCTCGACCTGCTCGACCGGCGCGGCTTCGCCGTTGACGCCAACACCCTCTACCCACTCCTGCGCCGCCTTGAGAAGCAGGGGCTCCTGACCAGCGACTGGAACACCGAAGAGTCCCGGCCGCGCAAGTTCTACCGCACGAGCGCCGAAGGCCTCGCACTCGCCGACACCCTGAGCCACGACTGGGATGCGCTTCACGCCGCATTCCGCACCCTGAAGGGCGAGCCATGACATCCCCTGCGACCACCACGGTGACCACCACACGCACCCTCACCGATCGCTACGTCGAAGCGACCCTGCGCCGCCTGCCCGGGAGACAGCGCCCCGACATCGAGAAGGAACTCCGCGCGTCGATCGCGGACGCCGTCGACGACCGCCTCGACGCCGGAAGCGATCCCGCCGAAGCGGAGCTCGCGGTGCTCACCGAACTCGGCGACCCGGTACGGCTGGCCGCCGGCTACGCGGATCGCCCGCTCCAGCTCATCGGCCCCGGGCTCTATCTCGGCTACACGCGACTGCTGACCGCCCTGCTCGCGACGATCGTGCCCACCGCCGCCGCAGCCGTCGGACTCGTGCGGGGCCTGCAGGGCGCCCCCGCCCTCCGCGTGATCGGCGACGCCCTCGGCGCGGCGCTCACGGCGGGCATCCACATCGCCTTCTGGACGACGCTCGTCTTCGCCATCATCGAACGCACCGCCGCTCCGCGCCGGACGCCCGCACGGCCCTGGACCCCCGCCGCGCTCCCGGAGCCGCCCAGCCGCCGCGCCCGGTACGGCGAGCTGATCACCCTGACCGTCATGACGGTCCTGTTCACGACCTTCATCCTGCTCTCGCCGGTGGTGAGCACCGAGACGGACGCGAACGGAGATCCCGTCGGCCTGCTCTCGCCCTGGCTGTGGGAGACCGGTGTCGTCTACCTCTTCATCGCCCTCGTGGTCGTCAGCCTCGGCTTCTCGTTCGCGAAGCACTACGTGCCCTGGAGCGTTCCCCTGGCCATCACCGGGTCGCTCGCCGACATCACCTGCCCGATCGCGCTGATCTGGCTCGCCACCAACGACAAGGTGCTCAACCCGGCCTTCACCGAGGCGGCCGGGTGGTCGCCGGCCGTACCGCAGTGGGTCAGAACGGTACTCATCGTGATCTCCATCGGCTCGCTCGTCCTCACTGTCGCCGAGAGGATCGCCCAGTCGCGCCGCCGCTGAACGGTCACGAATCCCCGCTTCTCGAAGAACCGCTCTGGGACTCCGAAGAATCACGTCGGCCCTCGAAAACCACGTCGCCCCTCCAAAGAACCACGCCGCTCGAAGCCGCCGGTGCGATGTCCGCTGCCTGCCGCCCGGCGACAGTCCCGATCATCACCGAAACGAACCGAAACAAGGAGCTCTCGTGAAAGCGATCGTCTACAAGGAGTACGGCTCAGCCGAGGTCCTGCGGTACACCGACGTCGACAAGCCCGCCGTCGGCGACGACCAGGTGCTCGTACGGGTCCGCGCGGCCTCGATCAACTACGCCGACCGGGCCATCATGCACGGCTCCCCCAGCATCATGCGCCTAGCGTTCGGACTCCGGCGCCCGAAGGAGACCATCCTGGGCCGCGACATCGCCGGGACGGTGGAGGCGGTCGGGGCGAAAGTGACGCGCTTCCGGGTCGGCGACGAGGTATTCGGCGAGATGAACCAGCGGGGCTTCGCCGAGTACGTGGCGGCACCGGAAACACACCTGGCCCCGAAACCCGCAGGGGTGACGTTCGAGCAGGCGGCCACCCTGCCCGTGGCGGCGACGACCGCGCTGCGGGCGTTACGGCTCGGCGAGGTCGGTCCCGGCCGGACGGTGCTCGTCAACGGAGCCTCCGGCGGGGTCGGCACCTTCACAGTGCAGCTCGCCAACGCGCTCGGCGCGAAGGTGACCGGCGTCTGCAGCACCCGCAACGCGGAGCTGGTGCGCTCCATCGGCGCCCATCACGTGATCGACTACACCCGCGAGGACCTCATCCCAGGCACGGGCCGAGACACGGGTCGTGACGTCACCCGGGGCACAGGCCGTGACGTCACCCGAGACACGGACCGAGACACCACCCAAGGCGCAGGCCATGACGTCAGCCGTGACGCGGGGCGAGACGCGGGCCGGTTCGACGTCATCGTCGACCTGGCGGGCAACTATCGGATCTCCGAGTTCCGCCGGCTGCTCACCCCGAAAGGTGTCTACATCTCCTCCAGCGGCACCGGCGGCCCGATGCTCGGCCCCCTGCCACGACTGCTCGCCGCCGCCGTCATCTCACCGTTCGTGAGCCAGAAGCTCCGCGGGCTGTACGTCAAGCGCAGCACCGAGGACCTGACCCACCTCGCCGAACTCGTCGCAACAGGAAAGATCACCCCGGTGATCCAACAGACGTATCCCCTGGGCGAGACCGCCGCCGCCATCCACTCCCTCGAAACAGAACACGCCCGCGGCAAAGTCGTCCTCACACTGTGAACCCGCCTCAACCCGCCCTTTCAAGAGTCTTCAGCAAGCCGTACGACCCGAACTCTCCACCGCCGCTCCGAACTGAGACGCCCGAAGGATGAGGGACTCTGGAGGGCGTAGAGCCAGCCCAGCGCCCCAAGAAGCTTCTACACCTCTGCCGAAACTGCTGTTCCCTGTGTGATCGAGCGAGTCAGCTCGTCGGCAAGCCCGCTCATGCCGTAAGTACGGGCGCCGGTGACCATCATCTGAAGATCACTCGACACACGCCGAGACCGGACACCATCGGCATCCCGTACGGCCCGGCGCGCCTCTCGTTCACCACATTCCCGATCTCCGGCGCGCATGTGCAGGATCGCCAGCCGGGTACGGCAACGCAGCCCGGTCCGGGTCCGGCCGGTGTCCAGCCTCGCCACAGCCGATGACAGACGCTCACGCGCTCGAGTGTCCTCACCGAGAGCGAACAGCGCCAGACCCAGAGCACTGTCATGGTGGCCGGGAGAGACGGTGATGCGCCGTGCCCATTCAGGTGACGAGGCCGGTTGCGATCTGGCCAATGCTTCCTCGGCGAGATCGACGTGCCGTAGCCCTGCTTGGCGGTCATGAGCTGCGGCGCAGTGGCGGGCGGCGACGGCGTGCAGGTTGGCGCGCTCGGCCGAGCTGATCCGCTCATCCCCCAGCGCCAGCCGGAGAATCTCCACGCCCTCGGACGGGCGGCCTGCGTCGGTGATGACGGTGGACAGATCGAGCATGACGTGAGCTCGCAGGTCCCGATCAGCTCCGCGTGCGGAGTTGTCCAGGGCAAGCGTGAGAACCCTGCTGGCCTTGGCGGTGTCGCCCGCGTCGTAGATCGCCCAGCCCAGTCGATCGGCCAGCAACCCGATGGCCGAGGACAGGCGCTCGCGGATCGGTGAGGTCATCGGCTTGTCCAGCAAGTCGATCGCCCAGCTGAGGGAGCCCCGAGCCATGGCTGCCGCCATGCCTCCGCCGTGGGCCAGGTCCATGCGGGTGTAGAGGTCGGCGGCGGCCTCGACCGCCTGAACCTCGGCGATGCCCACACTCGTCAGGTCCTTGCCGTCCAGGCCGTCCAGGAGTCGGGTGAGCGGCTCCAGCGCGGCCGATCCTACTGAGGCCGCCGCGATGATTCCTAAAACACTTCTGCGTTTCATATCTTCCATATTGTCCGGTAAGAGGTCTTTCCTATCCATTGCCGCAACATTCACACCTAATGCTTGTTGGTAGCTTCGGAGTAAGGAAGGCGTGACCTCGCGTTGCCCGCGTTCCACTCGACTGAGATGCCCCTTTGACATGCCGATTTTCTCGGCGAGCACGTCGAGACTGACCTTCGCGCTTTGACGAGCTGCCCGTAGGTCCTGGCCACTGACCACGCCGAACGCCCTCTCTGATCGTTGCGGCAACGACTGTTGCGGCAACCACGCAACGGTGAATTTCCGGATGTTGACCGTGATGCTTTTACACAGGCGAGGAGCGGAGGGGCATCAATCGTCTTCCTCGCCCCGAAAGTTCATTTCCCTGTTCAGCAACCATCGAAAGCAACTGCCGTAACGCGAATACGGCGCAATCCATGGTGGCTCCGACATAGGGACGCGGTCAATGACTATGGCGAAGGACGGCACCGTGAGCAGCCTCAAAACGGGCACGAACCTCCAGCATCAGACCCGGCGCACCATCCCGGCCGATCCCTGCCAGCGGGCCGAACTCCTGCGAACGACTCTGGAGAAGTACGGCATCGCCTGCGACGTGCACGACGGCTACGGGCTGGCGCTGGTATCGGTCTGGGTTGGCCTGGTGGTGTGGTGCGACGGAGAACGGTTCTGGTGGCGCACCGGGTGGGATGCCCGACGTCGGCGGTTCGTCTACGCCTGGCACTCGGCGGCCGATCCTGACCGCGCCGCCCGTCGCATCACCTTCCACTACCGGGAACTTCGGGAGACGCATCCACTGTCGGAGCTGATCGCCGAGAGCATGTCATGATCACGCTGAATGAATGCCTGAGCCCACACGTGGTGATGGCCCAGCGTGACCACCTGCGGTTGGAGCGGCGAAAGCCGTACCCGGTGCTCGCGCGGGTGCGCCCGGTGGCCTGGACCTGCTTCTGCCGCGCCACGGTATACGAACTGTGCGAAGGAGGCGGCCGGGCATTCATCCGACGGACTATCCAGCGCGACGACATCAACGAGGTCCAGGAGACCTTCGTCGGCTCAATCCATGAGGCTCGGGCGATCTGGGCGGCGTTGCTGTCCGGAAGAGCCCGGTAAAAACGGGTGGCTCCGCCTCTTCGTGGAGGGGAAGCGGTGGAGCCACCTCGAACATCCGACCGGATGCCGCCCCCGTCATCCCGGTCGGACCCGGCCCCCGATGCGCTTCCCCACAACCATCGGGGGCCACCCGCACCGATCCGCCATGCGCCAATGCCCCATGCCCGCATCCCGACCAGTGGGGTACGGCACGCCCACCCCCCTTTACCGGAGCGACCTCATGGCCATGACCCCCGACGCCGAGGCCACGACCACGGCCACCGCCCACCTGACCCGCCTGACCGAACGCCTCCGCGAGCACGGCCTGCACGCCCGGGTCCGCGTGGCCCACCGCCGTCCCCCGGAGCTGGTCGCCGTCAACCCCGACACCCCCGCCCTGTCCGAGAGCATCTACGCCGCAGCGCAGGAAGGAACCTGGTGGTTCTGGTGGTCCTGGCACGAAAAGATCGCCCCCGTCGCCGAAGCCAGCGCCGTCGCCCAGCGGATCCGCCACGTCCTGACCCCGACGGGCCGAAGCCGGTGACGCCCCTGCGCACCCCCGCCGACATCGCCCGCGACCTGGAGGCCTGACACCCCGGGTGGGTCATCGTCTGGCGCTGCTGGGCTCGCCGATGCAATGTGCCCTCAATGTGCCCCGCGGGCTCCCTCACCGATCGCCCGATCGCCCGTCATGGGGAGCGGAGCGCATGGGGTGTAAACGTCCCGTCTCCTCGTGGAACTCAAGCTCGCTGATCTCGTACGGAGCGAACTCGTCGAGATCCAGTTGGGCATAGGTCAAACCCCCGTACCGGTCCTCGTCGTGCTCCGCGTCGTAGGCGAGCACCGTGCCGTTGGCGTAGACCTCGATCTGCGCATGGGCGTAGCCCTCGTCATCGAGCGCCAGATAGAACGTAGACGTCCCCCAGCTCGCGTACTCATCCCCTCGATCCTCGTCCCAGGGACGCCGAAAGTACCGCATGCCCTCAGTATCTTCTCCCAGCCGCTCTACGCTGACGGGATGAGGAGACGAGCATGAACGCAGAGACCTGGCAGCGTCTGCGCCCTCACCTCCACCTCGGCCAGCGCCTTGTGGGAACCGTCGAATCCGCTCCGTGGCTAGCGGGCGTAACCGGGATCTTCGTCGACCTTGGCTTGCCAGTGAGAGGGCTCGTCGACGTCTCCCGGCTAATGCCCAAGTCGCGGGTCCCGAGGCCATCATCCGAGCCGGATCCGACAGGTACAGCGCAACGTCATCGGCTTTGAACTCAGCCGAGTAGACCTTCATGACCACCAAGAACTTCCCTGTCTCCAGATCTCCATGATCTGGCACTCAAGGTGTCCACACTTCTGGGAGGACCTTCGATAACCCGTGAGCCTCTCTCCGTCGTGTCGGATGTATGCGAGGCCTCACATAGTTTCTGGCGGCAGCTTCGGGAAGCTGCCGCCAGAAACTACGGTCACTTGCTTTGGCCGACCCAAATGCCCCATTCCCTTATCTGCCACATGCATCGCATTGAACGATCCTCAGTGCTACGAGTCCGATAAAGAGAAGGGTCTGATGGTTCAAAATTAGAACTTGCGGCGCATGACCGGCTCTTCGCGCCCGTCAATCTTGATGAATTCTATGTTTTCCATCTCATTAGGGCACGGTCGCCAGTCAACGTAAGGCAAGTACGCAATACGCCACATTATCTTACCGGCCCAAATCCAGCCATAGATTGGCACTAGAATGATCAGAATATCTCGCGATCGATACGACACACGATTTACGGTAATCCAGAGCGAGGCGAGCTGGGTCCCAATAATCGTGACTACCGTTACAATATCTCCTAATGTTGATATTTTTTCTGTTCCTAGACCCGGAGCGGCCTCTATAACTCTATAGAGGTTCACTATCAATCTATAAACGACGTATGGGCCTATGATTAGGAACCATACGAGCGCCGCAGCAATAAGGGCCCTGAGTGTACGGGATCGCGGCTTCGATTCACCCTTCCTCAGCCCCCTTGAAGGGGAATTGGCATTCTTCTTGATGTTATTCCCAGCATTTTCGGTGGATCCTTCAGGCGGGATCTCCATCATGAGCTTCCTATCCTAGGATTTGACGCCTTCTGGAGGTAGCGCTCCGAATTTGGCAAAAATTGAGCCCATAGGAGACGCTACCTCCGCGAGGAGTCGACCCTTCCTCCGTCAGCGCCTATAGCACTTCCAGAATCTTTTAGCTAAATTCTTTTTATCCGACTCTCACCCATTTGCCGTAATGATTCCATGATTTGACCGTGTGGGAGAAGATCCAGTCTTGGAATCCGGCGTGATGAGGTTCAAAGGTGACGGTCTTAGTTCCAAAGACAGCCTCGCCACCTTTGTTCATGGTGATAATGGTAACAGTCTTGGTCCATTCCTCAATGTAATTGGCGAACATGGTTCGCTCATAGGTTACCCATTCACCTCTTGTGCATGAGCGACCCGGACCGGGAATATCACATTCGTATTTTTTCTTGCTTTGCATGCCGGTGAAAACGGTGCGCTTCCGATGCTCCACGTAGCGAACGTGCTGAAACTTGTCGATAACGAATCCCTGAGGGCCGAATACTTGCTCCGCCCATTCCCTCCAAGCGACGGCTTCAGACTTTTCGCCCAGCATGTCTGTACGACGGTAAACTACATCGTAGTTCGGATTGCCAGCTGTTCCGGCAAGGTCGGTGCAATTTATTGGGTCTGCGAAACAGTAGTCGTAGGCATTGGCGCTTCCGCCGACGAGGGGGTCGACTTGGAGGAAGCGTCCGGTGGTGGGGTTATAGAGGCGAACCCCCATGAGGACAAGGCCAGCCAAAGCGTCAACCGATCGCTGCTTGCTGCCGAGCCAGCCGTATCGGGTCGGGTTACTGGTGTTTTCAGCGCGGGAGATACCGAATTCAGTCTGTTCGGCATAGCTCTGCACGCCAGTGGCAGTGAGGGTGTTGTCACTGGTAGCGACAATGTCGCCGTGCAGGTTGGAAAGTTGCAGGGTGGAGGTGCCGTCGCTCTTTTGAATAGCAGCCAGTCCGGAGAAGCCAACGATATTGCGGGTCCAAGTACCGTTGGCCTCGGTGATCCAGGCTGGGCTGTCCTCGGTTCCGGAGTAGTGGTTGGTGACTGTCCCAGGCCGAGAACCGCCGTTGGTGGTCATGGTCTTGACCCGGCCGACGGGGTCCAGGGTGAAGGTGTTGCTCTGACCACCTTGAGAGAGTGAGGCGACCATGGAGTTGGCGAAGTATCCGATCGTGAGATCGGCGCCACCAGTCACGTGCGCGGTGGGTACTTGGGTGGTGCGGCCAAAAGCATCGTAGACATAGCCGGAGTTGGTGATGCGGTCAGCTTGGTCATAGCTGTAGTTCTGGGTGCTGGGGGTGGTATTTGTGCTGCAGAACCCGGTGCTGTCAGCAGGATAGCTGCTCAGATTGGTGCGGTTGGTGTTGATGTCAAAACCGTAAATCCGAGTGGTGCAACGTCCCGCGTAGGTGTCTCTGGTCTTGATCAAGCGACTGACCGGATCGTAACTATAGTTTTGCGCGCTGCCACCAGGGCCTTGCTGGATTACAGTTCGCCCTTGAACGTCGGGGGTAGCAGTGAAATTGAGCCATGTCACGCCGTTCTTGGCATAAGTGAGGCCGATGAGCTTATCTGTGGCGTCGTAGCGGTTGGTTGCTGTCAGACCATTGGGATAGGTCTGCAGGGTGAGACGTCCGGCAGCGTCATAGGCGCCGGTGAACACGCCTACGCCATTAGCGTCGTTCTTAGTAACCAGGCCGCGACGTTCGATCTTTCCGGCAGCATCGGTGCCGTTGTAGGTGAAGGTGGTGATGCCGCGGCCATCGTTGGTCGTCGCGATCTGTCCATCGAGGTTGTAGCTAGCGGTGGCCATGTTCCCGGTGGCATCAGTCGTCGATGCTGGTCGGCCAAAGGTGTCGTAGGTGACGGTGATCGTATCGCCACCGGCCGCCTTTTGCGTTTGCAGGCCGGTAGCCGCATCGTAGGTGTAAGTGACCTCCGGAACTGCGGTACCGCCCTCACCGGTTGGCGTCACCTCAAGTTTCGACTTGATCGTGCGTCCGGCCGCGTCGTAGGTCACAGTTGCGGTTCGCACCACCGCGCCTACTGTTTCCGTAGTCTTCGTCGGATTGCCGTAGTATCCATAGATCATCGACTGGGTTGGAAGCACCTTGCCTGTGGAAGGCTGCGCAGCAGGTGCCGTATAGCACGTCAGGCCGGTCCACTCAGGTTTGTTACCGCAGGCTGCCACGCTGGGGTGGGCTCCGGCGGTGTAGTAGTACGTCAGCGCGGTGCCGGCATCGGTCCCGTTCGACGCGGGCATGCGTCGCTCGATCTGGCCTCCGGTGGCGTCGTAGCGGACACGTTGAATGATGTTGCTCTGTCCCGCCATGACAACAAAGGTGGTCGTGGCTTTGCGTAGTGCCCACCCGGAGGCGTCTCCCGACATGATCGGGTCATATCCGGTCTTAGTCGTCCGCACATCGTTGGTTCCCGGTGTAGCCGTCCCGTCGAGAACCACTGGTTCCTGAGTGGACGTGGTCACCAGATGGTAGTTGACATTACTGAGGGGCTTGCCCTCGTCATAGGTGTTGCTGACACGTTTACGGGCCGATACCAGTACCCCAGAAGCAAGCAGCACCGGATGGGCCGGCCCTGTCTCGGACAGCAGATCGCCATCGCTGGAGAATATGCGCGTAGTCGCGAGCAAGTGGGCTCGCTCGGCCGAATCCATCCGACCGGTCACATACGGATCGGTGTCACCCGTCGGTGTCAAGGCCTGGGCACGGTAGTCGGGCGACAGACGCCAGACCACGTTGCCCTTGTCGTCATAGCGGGTAGTCGAGATTTGCCAAGCTCCGGCACCATAGGCGGCTTTGTTGACGGCGCGGCCGTTGACATCCACATAGGTCAATGCGCCGTACTCCCAATCCCCGACTGTAGACTGATAGGTTCCATCGCCGTTGCGAGTCGGCACATGCGAAGCGGGGAAAATTGCTGCGCCCAACTGCGGCAGATCAAGTGTCTGGCCCCAGGTTGAGGTCTGTCCCACAGTCAGATCGATCGGTGTGCTGATCGGCACGTCGTAAACCACCGCTTGGGTTGGGTCGACTTCCCCGCCTTCCCGCTGCACATGAGCCAGACGGCCGAAGCTGTCGTACTCCATCCGCCATGGTGCCAATCCTGGTGGGGTGATCTGCGAGACCCGCCCCTCGGCGGTGTAGTAATACGTCGCAGCCAGCCCGGTACGCGGATCAGCCACCTGACGTAGATGCCCAGTGGAGTCATATAGGTAGGATGCCAACGCGGTAGTCTTCATCGCATTCGAATCAGGATCGAACGCCGTGAAGGCAACCTGCTTTACCAGGCCGGTGTAGTCACCCCATCCTGAGCTGACACCTGTGGCGGTTGTCGAGGAGCCGTAGGTGAGATCTAAGGCTCGACAGCCAACTACCAGTGTGGTGCCGCACGTGATACCGGTTGCGACAGACGACAGAATACGCGTCACTCGACCTTGACTATCACGAAGGTAGACTATTCCCGATTCAGCTCCTGTGGTCTCAACCTTAGTGATGACCCACCTACCATTTACACGACTGTAGGTGGTTTTGACACCGCTTCTGTCCGTGACGATCAGCTGGCCATTATCGGAATCTACAATAATTTTTGAACCATCGGCGGCATCGCCATACCCGGTGAAGCTGGCACCCTCGCGAACATAAGTTAGGGTCTCACCGTCGGGACCGATCATCTGGATCGACCCCGAATCGCCATCGTTGGATGGGGAGAAATCTGAAATCCAGGACGGCACCGCTGGGAACCCACCACGCCAACCGGGACCGAACACTTTGTTTTCAATCAGTTGCTCGTCTTCTCGGTCGGAACCTGGTTCAAGGCTTGTCAGCGTCCGGGTTACATCAACCCCGAAGATACTGGCATCTGTGTGCTTTAACGAAAAGTCACCAGTCTGCAAGGCTACCGACCCCGGGCCGATATTCGCAGTTGCGTAGGAACTGCCGAACGCCGATCGGTCCAGCGTCACTGTGATTGGTTTTGAGCAGACCTCGCCCGCAGCGCCACCTGAGAAACAGGCCCTGACACCTACGGCTCCATCTTTTCTCCCCGCGTTACGGAACGTCTTCGCGATGTCCCACGATAATTCAGAGAAGTTCTTGGACGTGTCACTACGAGGCTGCGGCCAAGACGTGATCGGTGTTGACGACCCCGGAGGGGTGACATCTGCTGGCGGAACCACCAGCCATTCGTCGTCAAAACTGCCATAGGGTGTGTAGCCCTCACCCCCGTACTCATATCGAACCTGCGTACGCTCCGATGGAGCTGCCGCGCTGAGCATGACCGAGCGCTGTGTACGATTCTTTTTTGTGACAAGACCACCCGGACCAACACCGAAGCTATACGTCGTAACCGTTGAGGTGTTGTGCGCCTTGTCGCGGACCTTGGCGTACAGGGTCCGCCAGCCATCTCGAGGATCGATTTTAAACCAGATCGATTTCTGCCCCTGGCTATACCCCCAGGTCTTATTGAGCACATTGGGGGTAGAGGGATCATCGAGTCCCCACAAGATCTCGGTGGGATCGTTGGTGCCCTTGTCGTCAGAATCTATGGGGTCGTTGTCTTCGGTATAGACACCACATTCGGCATTCCCAAGCTGGCCACTCCAAGTATTTACGGGGTAGGTGCAACTAATCTGAGTGACCTTCGGCACTGTCGCATCGACGGTCAGAATCTGCCACTGGGACCAAGCCGAGGAGGATGACGCATCAGACGCGCGAGCCCGCCAGCGCACTTTCCAGCCATCGCTCAGTTTGCCTGCAGGGACCGCGATTTTCGCGTCAGTACCAGCGGATACGTTATCAACGCTCCCAGACCAGATCAGGCCGCTGCCTTGCCCGGATACCGAAGGGTCGTGCTCAATCTCGAACTCGGCCCGCAGCAATCCGCCATCCGCGTCGTGAACACCGGCGACCAGGGTAGGCGTGTGCGTGTTGGTATAGACGTTGTTGTTAACCGCCGCCACTGGTTGGGCACGCAGCGGGCCAGCAATCCATGGCGTGGACCCATAGGTCACTACCAGTTTTGGTGCGTTGACACCGCTGTCCTTGAAGTGCCAGCCGAAGGTCTTGCTGCGGTCCTGTTCGTTGCTGGGTGCCAGGACCAGCCCATGGCTGGCTGCGCCACCGGCCCAGGCCTTGGCGATTGCGGTCACCGCCATTGACCACGGCGTGTTTTCTGTATAAGAGGTGGGCCCACACACCGCAGGCGGCGCTGACGTAGTTTCGCCATCGCTGGTAGAAGTGGGCTGGTTAGACCAAAACACCTCGTCAGGGTCCCAGTTGCTCGTGAGGCGGCGAACCCGAAGGCTCTGCCCGACCGGACACCGGAGCAGGTCGCCAAACAACTCCAGCCGGGCATCGACCACCTGCTGGCCGGACAGGCTGGAGGTGTCGAACTTGATCAGTCCGCGACTCAATCTCGAGCCGTTGGCTGCGTATCCGCACTCCTGGTCACCATTACCCCTAATACCCGGGGTAAGGTTCCAGCTGGTCGTTTCACCGGCGTATCCATTGGAGCATGCAGAGTTGAGGGTCCTTGCTGCCAGCAAGGTGAGGGTCGTGGTCGGATCCACCGTCACCGGATATTGAGTCTCGGGATCGGTGAGGAAGTCGGGGTCGGGCTTGAGGACCAGCATCTGCTGCCCGTCCTCAACTTTCACGCTAGTGGTGATGGAGGCTTCCACCGGCGCCGCGTCTGTCGATTGCGGCGTCTCGCCCGCCGGGGAGTCGTACATGAACGGCTTGGGAGCAGAAGCAACGACCTTACCCTTGCTCGTGGTGAGCTTCAGACCACCCTGCTTGGTCATGCCAAGTGTGAGGCCTTCGGCCTGCACCGGGATCTTGAACTCCACCGGCCCTGTAGGGCGTTCGCGCAGCACCACATCGTGGCGGAATCCTGCGGGTAGGACGGTGACGACGAGGTCGGCATTGGGACCGGCCGCGTTGGCGTAGGTGGCGACGTTGCCTTTAACGTTGGGCTTCGGCAACGCGATGGGCCACTTCAGCGCGAAGGATTGCTTGTCGCTGTGGGACATCTTCGCTAGCGGCCGATCTTGGCCGCCAGCGGAGACTTCCACAACGGCCTTGGCCGCACGCGGCCGAAGCACACCGTTCTCCTCGATCAGCGTGGTGTCGACCGGGACCCACCGCTCGTCCTGCTTCACCCGAGCGATGCCGCTCACTGCCTCGGTGGTAAAGGTGGAATCAGGGTTAGCGTAGGTGAGATTTGACTCTGTCGTCTCACCGGTGATTAGCACCCGGCTGCCCTGCAAGCGTGCACTCAGCGCCGCTGAGACCCGGTCGGGGCGCTCGGTCACCAGTTTCGCGGGAAGCGGCTTCGGCTGTGATGTCGGTTGCGGCTGTAAGACCGCGGATGCCTCAGCCGCGTAGGCCGACGATGTCATCAGTGCGAGGGTGGCCACCACGGTGGTGGCGCGTTCCAGGAATCTTCGCCGGCGGATCGGCGCGAAGAATCTGGGCTTGGGGGGAGAAGAGCCCACCAATACCTCCGTCTTGGGGAGAGATAGGCCGACCGGTGTTCGGGAAATGGGAGGAACCGGCCGGAAGTGATCATCGCAAGCATGCCGGGCAGCACTCTTGATCTTGGCACTGTAATATCTCGATCTTGTGGCGCTTGATCCGTCATCCGGCGATTGGTCTATAGAAATCCAGACTCGAGACCATGTAGCCGGACCTACACGTGATCGACGAGCGCGCCATCGTCGTAGTCAGAAGCAGGTCTCAGGCGCCTCGAAAGGAGGCAATGGTGGAGTACCGCATCCTCGGACCGGTGGATCTGTGGCGAGATGAACGTTCAATGCCGGTCGTCGGTCAAAAGCAGCGCACCTTGCTGGCCGTCCTGGTGCTCAATGCCAATCAGGTGGTCTCGCACGATCGGTTGCTGGCCGCGCTGTGGGGTTCGGAGATTCCGCCCTCAGGCCGAAAACTGCTGCACAACCACTTGTGGTCCCTGCGCCGCCTGTTGACCGACGCCAGTCACCTTTCCGGTGTGCCGACGGGCTACTCCCTCCATGTGCCACCGAGCAGATCAGATCTTGACATCTTCACCACTGAAACTCGCGCTGCCCGTACGGCTCTGGCCGCGGGTAATGCCGCGCAGGCGGCGAATCAACTGCGGCTCGCATTGGAGCTGTGGCGCGGACCTGCTCTGGCCGGAACGCGGGACGAGTTGCAACTGGTTGAAGGCGCGGCGCTCGAAGAGCAGCGCATGGCCGCGCTCAATGACCGCATCGAGGCCGACTTAGCGCTGGGGCGCCACGCGGACTTGATCAGTGAACTGCGTCGGCTCATCGCCGAGCATCCTCTGCAGGAGCGGCTACGGGGTCAGCTGATGCTCGCCCTTCACCGTTCCGGGCGTACGGCGGAAGCCCTGGAGGAATACCGGATCGGACGTCACCATCTGCGTGAGGAGTTCGGCCTGGAGCCGGGCGAGGAACTGGCCAAGCTGCATCAGGCCATCCTCACCGATAGTCCCGCCGACGGCGAGAAAGCCGATTCTGCCGCGTCACATGAGTCGGCGGTTTCCCTGCGGCCATCACCCGTACCTCGCCAGTTGCCCGCTGATATCGCACGCTTCACCGGCCGACAGGAGAGCCTTGAGGAGTTGGACGCCCTCTTGTCCGACGGTCCAGGCGTCGCACCTATCGTGATCTCGGCCATTGGAGGAGCTGGCGGAGTGGGTAAAACCGCGCTGGCGACGCGCTGGGGCCATCGTGTAGCCCATCGCTTTCCGGACGGCCAGCTGTATGTGAACTTGCACGGTTATTCACCCAGCGAGCCGGTGACAGGAGTGCAGGCGCTGCACCGGCTCCTGCGTGGACTGGGCGTGGCGACGGATGAAATCCCTCACGACGGAGAAGAGCGCGCCGCTCTCTACCGATCGCTGATCGCCGACAAACGGATGCTCATAGTCCTCGACAACGCGGCCTCGCCGGAGCAAGTACGTCCGCTGCTGCCCGGCTCGGCTCTCTGCAGAGTGATCATCACCAGCAGAGACTCTCTGCGCGGACTCTCCGTGACACACGATGTCCACACCATCACGTTGGATGTCCTGGCGGAAGAAGAAAGCCGGGCGCTACTTCTAGCCCTCATAGGTGGCAAACGATTCGGCAATGAATTGAAAGCAGTGGACGAGCTCGCCCGGCTATGCGGGTATTTGCCACTTGCGCTTCGGCTGGCTGCTGCACATCTCGTCAGCCAGCCCGCCTTGCTGGTCAACGACTTCGTCACAAAGCTTCGCCAGGAGAATCGCCTTACCGCCCTCGACATGCGGGAGGATCCCCACATCGGAGTCCGTGCCACGTTCGAGCTCTCCTACAGGAGCTTGGACGAGCGTGAACGGCGCACTTTTCGACTGCTAGGTCTTCATCCTGGGCCTGACATCAGCCTTGAAGCGATCGCAGCGTTGAGCGGCCTACCGCTCAACGAGGTCCATGAAGTCACGGACACGCTCGTTCGCGCTCACCTTGTTCACAGAGTCAGCGACGAGCGATTGACGATGCACGACCTGGTGCGTATCTACGCGCGGGATCACAGCAGCGTGGATGACACGGAAGACAATTGCCATAGTGCGCTATCCAACATGTTCAACTGGTACGCGCACACAGTTCGTTCCGCCATGGGGTATATCGATCTTGATGCCACTCTTCTACGCCCGACGACGCCAGTTCCGCTAGGCGGTTCAAAGGAATTCAGCGACTATGACAGCTCTCTGGCGTGGCTAGAGGCCGAACGTCCCAACTTGATTCCATTGGTTAGTCATGCGGCCGTGCACGGATGGCCGGTCGTCGCTTGGCAGCTTACACATATCGTTGCTTATTTCTTCTATCTCAGAGATTATGTAGATGATTGGATAGACACCCACAAGATCGCGCTCTCAGCTGCACAGCGAATAGGCGATCAGCATGGGGAGGCCATGATTCTTATCACTATGGGTCATGCTTACATGTCGACCTCGCAGTATCCGGAGTTTCTGGACTGCCAGCGACAAGCTGTGGCCCTATCCCGCGCTACCGGGGATTTATCCGGCGAAGCCAATGCTCTCGGCTACATGGGCTACGGATTAATACGCACAGGTAGATACGCGGAAGCCATAGAAGCTCTTCAACAAGCCCGTGGCATGCATGGGAGCCTTGGTAACCAGGGGGGAGAGTTCTCCGTCCTCCTGGATTTGGCGGGCGCCTATCTGCACATAGGAAGGATCGTCGACTCTCTCGAGTGCCTGCATCTCTGCCTGCCTTACTGGCGCGAACAGGAGAGGATTCATGACGAAGCTTATACTCTTCTGACCTTAGGTGAGGCTCATGCCAGGCTTGGCGACCATCAGACAGCCATCGAGTCGCTTCAGCGTATGTTCCAGCTGAGCCAGAAAATGAGCAACCTGCGTCTCGAGGTGCAGGCCCTCATCGGGCTCGGCAGGACTTACCGACAGCAAGGACTCAACGCGATGGCCTTAGACCATCAACAGCGAGCACTCACCAAGGCCAGGGAAATTCCCGGACACCATTTGGAAGGCGAAGCGCTCCAGGGGCTGGCAGATGTTTATCGCGCCATAGAAGAGAACCAAACAGCTCTGGAATATTACAAGACCGCCCTGGACATCGCCCCCTCCGCGGGAGGACCCTACCAGCAAGCTTATACGCACAACGGGCTGGCTCTAGCTCTATGCGCTCTTGGCCGGGCCGACGAAGCCATATATCACTGGAAACAGGCGCTTCAGATCTTCACCGAGATGGGCGTCCCGGAAGCCGACATCGTCGTCGAACAGCTTCGGCACGTAATGGAGTGATGCGGCGCGACAGGGTCTTCCTGGTGATGGCATGCAAATGGTTCCGGACAAGACCGGCTGGAGATTTGCAGTACGGCCAACGACCACCCATTCATCGTGGGTTCAATCGAGTGCCCGAACAGCGGCGAACAGTTTCCTCCCGCCGATCGGCTGTCAAGCGGCGAAGGTCGCGATGACGTGGCCGATCACGTCGGTCCGGGGATAAACGATCATCGTTCGAGAACACTGTTGTCAATTGACACACGAGGTATCTGACCGTCTTATACAGACCTGTACGGCTCAGCCAAACGGTTTCCGTCGAGCTCGCCAACGTCGCACTCCGCGAGTCATCGCCGACCGACGGCCTCTCCACTCACTTTTCGCCGGGATTCACCCTGGCGGCCCCATCACCACCCGAGTATCATCCCAGCTCGCCTGGCGCTCAGCTAGTCCGGCGACAGGATCCGCCCAGCCCGACTTGACACACTGGCAATACTGCGTATTTCGCTACATGTCATGAATTGACATACTTCTTCTGTCTCGCTCCCCCCGTCCGTGGCCAGAGCGCCTCTGGCCCGGAGCCCCGAGATAGGAGAAGGCTCGTGACTCGAGTCCTCATCACCACCGCCACCGCGGTAGCCGCACTCCTCTTATCGGTCACCTCGGCCATCGCCCCCGCCGGAGCCGTCACGGCCCCGTCCCGCAGTGGGCCCGCCTCCGTCGTCAAAGCCCCGGGCAAGGTATTCACCGTCACCGACCGCCTCGCCGGTCAGGTCGCCGACGCCCTGGCCGATCGGGCCGTTCGGGATCGGGTGGTCTCGGCGACCGCGTCCGGGGCGGCCGACATGCTGGCGCTCGCGCCCGATGCGGGGCTCGGGCAGGCCGCGCGCGCCGCCAACCTGGCCGTGCTTGCGGCCAAGGGTCTGCCCGCGACCGGCGGCTCGGTGCTGCAGGTACGGCTGGCGCACCCGGACATGCGCGCGGCTCTGGCGCGTGGCGAGGTGCCCCTGGTCGCGGCGGCGCCCACCGACGACGAGCCGACCGCGGTGAACGCATATGGCCCGCTCGGCGAGAGGGTCGTCCTTGACCCGGTCAAGCTGCCGCAGAGACCCGTTCTCGTGGTGGAGGTCGATGTGGCCAAGGCTCTGCCGATGGGGTTGAAGCTCATGGAGGACACGCTGGCCGCCCGGGGCATGGTGGCGGAGAAGCCCGCCTCGGCGGCCGCAGCCGGTGGGTACTGGGCCACCAAGGTCAACGCCGTCCGGCTGAACGACGATGAGGAGCCCTGGATCAAGGGCGCCGCCGAGATCTACAGCATCGTCGGAGGCTTCGGGCTCGACGGCAAAGCCGCCGTCAACATCGTGCAGATGCCGTACCTCGACCACGACGGCACCACCTACTACCCCAACCAGCTCCTCGTGCACTTCTCGGCCTACAAGTACAACCTGGCCGATGTCGTCATGATGGAGGACGACGGCGACACCAACTACCAGCAGCTCGCCCAGGCCATCGCCACCGCCCTGCTCACGATCGTGGACGCCGGCGCCTATGTCCCGCTGGTCAACGCGATCATTTCCGCCATCCCGGGCTCGTGGTGGACCGACGACCCGGACTACGTCGACTCCTGGTACACGCTGTCCACCGGCAGCGGCGGCCGCCTCAACGGCGCCGCCGCCAACGGGTGGATGGACGTGACTCCCTACTGGGTGTCCGAGCTCTAGCCCGACAGCCCGACGGCTCGATAGTTCGACGGCCCGACAGCTGTCTGTCCTGGACGCGCCGGGGCAGGCGGCCGTGATCCGATCGTGTCTCCCGGAGAACTCCGGGAGACACGTCCCGGCAAGGCGGACGAGCATCGGCACTGCCCGCCGGACCGCGAGCCGACGCGCGAACGCCACCCCATCGCTCGCCGTACCGGCGCTCTGGACGGACGACGAACACGGTGGAGGTGTGCAGTCGCTGCACTAGTGAGCGGCGGAGACCGGCTGGGGAGCGGTGAAGGTGGCGGTGACGCGGGCGAGCACGTCGTCCCAGGGACGCGCGGTCACCGTCGGAACGCCCACCTCCGCGGCCTGGGCGGCGAGGCGGTCGCCGTACAGGGCGCTCGCCTGGGCGCGGTGGCGTTGCTCGCCGTGGCCGGGCTCGCGGTCCAGGTAGTTCGCCACGAGCTGGGCCTCGTCGGGCTCGTGGAGGACCACGGCGGCGACCCGCCCTCCGGCGGAAACCCCGGCGAAGCTGTCGCGGACGGCGAAGGCGGGCAGCAGGTAGTCCCCCTCGATGATCACCGGGGTGTCGGTCTCCAGGTGGTTGCCCACCACCGCGTCCACGGCCGGGACGAGCGCCTCGGCGATCGCGATCTGCAGGTCGGCGACGTCGGCCGGGGGCAGTCGCGCGGCCTCGGGGTGGGTGCGCCAGTAGTGCAGGAGCGGCTGCTGCTCCGGCGTGGTCATGGCCTGCAGCGCCTCGACGAGATCGTCCACCTCCACGATCGGGACCCCGTAGTGCCGTGCCAGCGGGTAGCTCACCCGGGTCTTCCCGGTCCCGGAGGCGCCGCAGAGCAGCAGGACGCGC
The DNA here is from genome assembly GCF_042898655.1 of Streptosporangium sp. NPDC000396. Lineage (NCBI taxonomy): Bacteria > Bacillati > Actinomycetota > Actinomycetes > Streptosporangiales > Streptosporangiaceae > Streptosporangium > Streptosporangium sp. NPDC000396. The sequence goes on along the minus strand of NZ_JBIAZA010000004.1, from coordinate 327,778 downwards.
CAGGGCGGCCGCCTGCCGGGCAGGAGCATGTCCTCCGTCGCCGTCGCGAGAGCCGCATGGCCCATGTTTACCCCTCTCATCTGCGGATAGCAGGTATCTGTGCATGAGAAAACCTCATGTAACGGGAGGAATTACACCATGGGCGCCGATGACAAGATTTCCAACAAGGCCGAAGAGCTGAAGGGCAAGGTCAAGGAGGGCGCCGGTCGCGCCACCGGCGACGAGAGCCTGGAGGCCGAGGGTAAGGACGATCAGCTCAAGGGCAACCTCAAGCAGGCGGGAGAGAAGGTGAAGGACAGCGCGAAGAAGGTCAAGGACGCCTTCAAGAGCTGACTTCCAGCGCATGCCGGTGGAGACCCCGCTTCGGGGCCTCCACCGCCTGCTTTCGCCGGGGTGCCAACCTATCTCGCCTACCTCGGGCCCTCCCAGGACGCCAATCTCGTCTCAGGTTCCGGCAAGACGCGGCTCTCACTCCGGGTTCCGGCAAGACACCGGGCTGGCCTCGGGCTCCGGCAAGACGCATTCCCCACCCCGGGCTCCGTCAGGACGCCGGTCCAGTCTCAGGTTCCGGCAAGATACGGCTCTCACTTCGGGTTCCCGAAAGACACCGGCCCCGTCTGGTCCGTCGGGACGCCGGTCCCGCCTCTTCCGTCAGGACGCCGGGCCCATCTCGGGTTCGGGCTCGCCCTCGCCGGGCTCTTCGTCCATGCGCTCGGTACGGCGGGCCTCGGCCTCGGGGGGATCGGCCAGGATCGGCCGTTCCGGGAAGGAGGTGTCCGCCCCCGACCTCTCGGCCACGACCCGGCTCTCTCCACCGGTGCCTCGTGGCGTCGTGGCGACCGGCTTCTCGTCCGAGGGGCCGTGTTCGTCCGGCTTCTCACTCGTTTCACGCTCGTCGTTCATGTCAGCCCCCTCCCCGGCAGAGGCCCGAATATGTCGTCCGGCAGGCATGGAGCCGGACGACCGGGTAGGGGATCCGCTGAGGGAAGGAGCGGGACGATGACGGTGACACGGTTTCAGGATCTTCCACTCGCCGACCGGGACAGAGACTGGGACGCGGACGAGGCCGACAAGCACGTCCGCGCCTGGGCAGGGGCCGAGGAGGCGCCGAACGCGAAATACCGGGACGCGCATGTCTGGTACGACGGCGACGATCCCGAGAACTTCGGAAGCTACAAGCTGCCGATCGCCGATGTGATCGGAGGCGAACTCAAGGCCGTACCTCGTGCGATCATGGCTGCCGGAGGCGTCATGCAGGGCGCGCGGGGCGGGGTCGACGTGCCCAAGGACGAGGTCGACAGGATCAAGTCCCACCTGGCCAAGTACTACGCCAAAATGGGCGAAGAGCCTCCGTGGGAACGCTGACCGGTGCCTCGTTTCGGCTTCGCGATCGAACCGGCCTGGAGGATCCCCCTCCGGCTGCTCGGTGTCACTCCCGCGCGGGCCTTCGCCCTCGTGGACGACGAGGAGCTCACGGTCCGCTTCGGCCCCTGGGTGCTGCGCACGCCCCTGTCCAATGTCGTCGAGGTCACCCTGACCGGTCCCTATACGGCGTGGAAGGCCTTCGGGCCGCGCCTGTCGGCGGCCGACCGGGGAGTGACCTTCGGGACCAATCCCCGGCGCGGTGTCTGCGTCCGCTTCCGCGCCCCCGTGCCGGCGCTCGTGCCCGGCGGGTTGCTGACCCATCCCGGTGCAACCTTCACCGTGGCCGAACCCGAAGAACTGATGAAGGCACTCCGACGACCGCATGACAGACGATCGCACGACACATGACAGGGAGGCATCCGGGTATGGGGGTGCGAAGAATGCGTCCGAGCGAAGGAAGCGGAGGAGGGGAACAGATGACTTCCGAAGGACAGCCGGAGCAGAGGTCCGAGACCGGCAAGCCGATGGTCCGCGCGACGCCGCGAGACGTGGTGCACATCCGCATGGGCTCGTTCGCGCTCATCCCGATCGTCGCTCTCGGCGTGTTCGGATTCGCGACCGGCCTCACCTGGCTGATCGTCGCCATGGCCGTGCTCATGGTGATCGTGATCGTGGACATCGTCCTGGCGGTCCGCCGCCAGTCACGCCATCCCGGCACGACCACCGAAGCGGGCTGAGACGTCCGGTCAGGGGAGGGCGTCGACGGCCTCGGGGGAGAGGATGTGGTCGAGGACCATGTGAGCGCAGCCCACGATGCCCGCGGCGGGGCCGAGGCGGCTGCGCTCGATCCTCAGGTTGCGGGTGGACAGGGCGGTCGAGCGGCGGTGGACGACCTCGCGCACGCCCGACACCATGGGCTGGAAGGTCTCGGCCACGTCGCCGCCGAGGACGACCACGGCGGGGTTGAGCAGGTTGACGGCGCTGGCGACGACCTCTCCCAGCATCCGGGCGGCGTCGCGGACCACGGTCATGGTCTCGGCGTCACCTGCCCGCACCAGGTTCACCACGTCGGCCAGGGTCTTCACGTCGTGCCCCCGGGCGCGTAGGTCGCGCAGGATCGCGGTGCCGCTGGCGACCGAGTCGACGCAGTCGATGTTGCCGCATCGGCACAGCACTCCCCCGCCGTCGCGGACCGGGATGTGCCCGATCTCCCCGGCGGCGCCCAGCGCGCCGCGCAGGATCTCGCCCCCGGCGATGACGCCGGAGCCGATCCGGGTGGAGACCTTGATGAACAGCAGGTCGTCGGCCTCGCCCGCGTAGATCGCGCGGTGCTCGCCGATCGCGATGACGTTCACGTCGTTGTCGAGGAAGACGGGCACCGGGAAGCGCTCGGCGATGATCGGCGGGATGGCGACACCGGTCCAGTTCGCCATGATGCGGGCGCTCTCGGTACGGCCCGCCGCGAACTCGACCGTCGCGGGGACGCCCAGGCCGACGCCGCGCACCTGGGAGACCGGCAGGTCTCCGAGAAGCTCGCTCCAGGTCTGCATGACCAGGGGGAGGACGACGTCCGGGCCCTCCTCCACGTCGACGGCGAGGTCGGCGCGGGCCAGCTCGGCTCCCGCGAGGTCGCAGACGGCGATCTGCGCGCGGCTCGCGCCCAGGGAGCCGACCAGCACGACGCCGCCGGAGGCGTTGAAGACCAGGCGGGTGGGCGGCCGCCCTCCGGTGGAGGGGCCCTCGCTGTCTTCCACGACGAGGCCCCGATCCAGCAGTTCGGTGACGCGCAGCGAGACGGCGGGCCGGGACAGGCCGGTGACGCGCCCTATGTCCGCGCGCGTGACAGCTTCACCGGTGCGGATGAGGCGAAGCACCTCACCGCTGGTGGCTAGCGCGGCAGCGGGACGACGAGACATCAGCCAAGTGAATCACACCTGCTTAGGGAATGAAAAGTTCACACTTTCTCATCTCAAATGACAAAACTTTGCTTGTGCGAAGCGCAAGATATGGCTACTGTCCGATCTATCCCCAATTCCGGTAGATCACCACGGAGCAGTCCCCATGTCCGAGACCCCGCAATCCGCCGACTTGATCGTCTTCGGCGGCACAGGCGACCTCTCCATGCGGAAACTTCTCCCCGCGCTCTATCACTGTGACCGCGACGGCCGTCTGGCCCCCGAGACCCGCATCATCGCGATGTCCCGCGGCGGGCTCGACGACGCCGACTTCCGCGGCAAGGTGGACGCGGAGGTGCGTGACTCCGTCCCGGTGGACGACATGGACACCTGGCAGCGCTTCCTCGGCCGCCTGCACCACGTCTCCATCGACATCGGCGGCGAGGACACGACGGGCTGGGCGAAGATCACCGGCATGCTCGCCGGGCACGAGCAGCGGGGGCGGGTGTTCTACCTGGCGAGCCCGCCGATGACGTTCGGCCCCTTCTGCCGGGAGCTGCACCGGGCGGGCCTGGTCACCCCCGCCTCCCGGGTGGTGCTGGAGAAGCCGCTCGGCCGCGACCTGGCCAGCGCGCAGCGCATCAACGACGAGGTCGGCGCCATCTTCGACGAGCGGCAGATCTACCGCATCGACCACTACCTGGGCAAGGAGACGGTCCAGAACCTGCTCGTCCTCCGGTTCGCCAACGCGTTCCTGGAGCCGATCTGGAACTCCCTCTGGATCGACCACGTCCAGATCACCGCCGCAGAGACCGTCGGCACTCCCGGCCGCCGCGGCTACTACGACCACGCGGGGGCACTGCGCGACATGGTGCAGAACCACCTGCTCCAGCTGCTGTGCCTGGTCGCGATGGAGCCGCCGTCGCGTAACGACCGCGAGTCCATCCGCGACGAGAAGGTCAAGGTCCTGGAGTCGCTGCGGCCCATCGTCGGCGGCGAGGTGGACCGTTTCACCGTCCGCGGCCAGTACACGGCGGGCGAGTGCGGCGGCGTCCGGGTTCCGGGATACCTCGACGAGCCCGACAACACCGCCCCCACCGAGGCCTCGCACCGGGTGGAGACCTTCGCCGCGATCCGCGCCGAGGTGAAGAACTGGCGCTGGGCGGGCGTGCCGTTCTACCTGCGCACCGGCAAGCGCATGCCGTACCGGTGCTCGGAGATCGTGGTGCAGTTCAAGGACGTGCCCCACTCGATCTTCCCGGGCAGCACGCCCAACCGGCTGGTGCTCCGGCTGCAGCCGAGCGAGGGCATCAAGCTGCACATCATGGCCAAGGAGCCGGGCGCGGGCGAGGTGGGGCTCAAGCCGGTCCCGCTCAGCCTGAGCTTCGCCGAGACCTTCACCACCCGGGTGCCCGAGGCCTACGAGCGGCTGCTCATGGACGTCCTGACCGGCAACCCCACCCTGTTCATGCGGCGCGACGAAGTGGAAGCCGCCTGGCGCTGGATCGACCCGATTCTCAGCGCGTGGGAGTCGCACGGCACGCCGCCCGAGCCCTACCCGGCGGGTACCTCTGGACCCGCCGGAGCGCACGAGCTCGTCGGTCGCAGCGGCCGCGCCTGGCATGAGGAGGACCTCGCATGAGCGACCGACCCGACAACGACGGAGGAGGCCGGATGAACCCCGCGATCCAAGAGGTCACCGACCGCCTGATCGAGCGCAGCCGCGCCAGCCGTACCGCCTATCTGGCACGACTCGACGCCGAGGCCGAGGCCGCCCGCCGCCGCGGGCCGGCCCGGGCCGGCCTGGGCTGCGCCAACCTGGCCCACGGCTTCGCGGCCGCCGGGAAGACCGACAAGCTGGACCTGCGGGCCGGGGTCAAGCCGGGCGTGGCGATCGTGTCGAGCTACAACGACATGCTGTCGGCGCACCAGCCGTACGAGACCTACCCGGCGATCCTCAAGGCGGCAGTCCGCGAGGCGGGCGGGGTCGCGCAGTTCGCCGGTGGCGTGCCCGCCATGTGCGACGGCATCACGCAGGGACGCGCGGGCATGGAGCTGTCGCTCTACAGCCGCGAGGTCATCGCGATGGCCACCGCGATCGCGCTCTCGCACGACATGTTCGACGCCTCCCTGATGCTCGGCGTCTGCGACAAGATCGTGCCGGGCCTGCTCATCGGCGCGCTGCACTTCGGCCACCTGCCCGCGGTGTTCGTGCCCGCCGGGCCGATGTCCTCCGGCCTGCCGAACAAGGTCAAGGCCCGCACCCGGCAGCTGTTCGCCGAGGGCAAGGTCGGCAGGGCGGAACTGCTCGACGCCGAGTCGAAGTCCTACCACTCCCCCGGCACCTGCACCTTCTACGGCACCGCCAACTCCAACCAGGTCATGATCGAGGTCATGGGCCTGCACCTGCCGGGCTCGACCTTCGTCAACCCGCGCACCGAGCTGCGCGAGGCCCTGACCAGGGCCGCGGGCAGGCGGGCGGTCGAGCTGACCGCGCACGGCGGCGAGTACACCCCCGTCGGCCGGGTGGTCGACGAGAAGGCGATCGTCAACGCCTGCGTGGCGCTGCTGGCCACCGGCGGCTCCACGAACCACACCATGCACATCGTCGCCATCGCCGCGGCGGCGGGCATCGAGCTGCTCTGGGACGACCTGGCCGCCCTGTCGAAGGTGGTGCCGCTGCTGACCCGCATGTACCCCAACGGGCAGGCGGACGTGAACCACTTCCAGGCCGCGGGCGGCATGCAGGTGCTCATCGGCGACCTGCTGGACGCCGGGCTGCTCCACGGCGACGTGCTGACGATCGCCGGGCACGGGCTGGAGCACTACCGCTCGGCCGTCGAGCTCAAGGACGGCGAGCCGGTCTGGGAGGAGCGCACCGGCGGCAGCACCGACCTCGACGTGCTCCGGCCGGTGAGCGACGCGTTCTCCCCCGACGGCGGCATCCACATGCTCAACGGCAACCTGGGCCGGGCGGTCAGCAAGGTCTCCGCTGTCAAGGAGGAGCACCTGGTCATCGAGGCCCCGGCGAAGGTCTTCGACGACCAGCTGGACCTGCTGCGCGCCTTCGAGGCGGGCGAGCTCGACGGGCAGGACTTCGTGGCCGTCATCCGCTACCAGGGACCGAGCGCGAACGGCATGCCCGAGCTGCACAAGCTCACCCCGCCGATGGCGGTGCTGCTGGACCGGGGGCAGCGGGTGGCGATCGTCACCGACGGCCGGATGTCCGGCGCGTCGGGCAAGGTCCCGGCCGCCATCCACCTGTCGCCCGAGGCCGCCCACGGCGGCCCGATCGCGCTGGTCCAGGACGGCGACCCGATCCGCCTCGACTCCGCCGCGGGCACCCTGGAACTGCTGGTCCCGGCCGAGGAGCTGGCCGCCCGCACGCCGCAGGGCGCGCCGCTGACCGACGCCCAGTGGGTGGGCACCGGCCGTGAGCTGTTCGCCGCCTTCCGCCGTACGGCGGGCCCCGCCGAGCGCGGTGCCGGGATCTTCGCCCTGAACGGCCACGAGGGGGCCCGGTGAGCCTCCCCTGGCTCGTCGCCGACATCGGCGGCACCAACGCCCGGTTCGGGCTGGTCACGGAGCCGGGCGCAGGCCCCTCGGAGGTGGACGTACTGTCCGGGGCCGATCACGACAGCCTCCCCGAAGCCGTAGCCGCCTATCTCGCGGAGCACGCGGGCGGAGTTCGGCCGGGAGCGGCATGCATCGCGATCGCGGGTCCGGTCCAGGGCGACCGTTACCGGTTCACCAATGCCGACTGGTCGGGTTCCGTGCGCGATCTGGGGATCCCGCACGTCGAACTGCTCAACGACTTCGAGGCCCTGGCGGCGTCCCTTCCGCACCTGCACGGCGGCGACCTGGTCTCCCTGGGCGGCCCGGCGCCGTCGCGCGGGGTCAAGGCCGTGCTGGGCCCGGGAACCGGCCTCGGTGTGAGCGGGCTGGTTCCCGCGGCCGAGGGGTGGGTGCCGGTCCCCGGCGAGGGCGGCCACGTCACTGTGCCGGTCCTCGACGAACGGGACCACGAGATCGTCCGCGCCCTGCGCGCCGAGGGACTGGACCACGTGGTGGCCGAGCACCTGCTGTCGGGGCCGGGCCTGACCCGGCTGCACCGCGCCCTGGCGCTGGTGCACGGCGTGGACGCGCCGCGGCTGTCCGCCGCGGACATCGTGGCCCGGCTGGACGACTCGCTGTGCGCGGAGGCCGTCGAGGTCTTCTGCGGCATGCTCGGCACCTTCGCCGGGAACGTCGCGCTGATCCTGGGCGCCCGGGGAGGCGTCTATCTTGGCGGCGGCGTACTGCCCCGTATCGTGGAGCGGGTCCGTTCCAGCGACTTCCGCCGCCGGTTCGAGGCCACCCCGACGTTGAACGACTATCTCTCGGGCATCGCCACCACGCTGATCGTCGCCCCCCAGCCCGCGCTCACCGGCGCGGCCGCGTGGCTCGGTCAGCGCATGTCGGCCATGTCGAATCTGGAGTTTGCATGAGTTTGCTGGACATCGCCCCGGTGGTCCCGGTCGTCGTGATCGACGACCTGGAGACCGCGGTGCCCATGGCCCGCGCCCTGGTGGCGGGGGGCCTGCCGGTCATCGAGGTCACCCTCCGTACGGCTCCCGCCCTGAAGGCCATCAAGCGGATCGCCGCCGAGGTGCCCGAGGCGGTCATCGGCGCCGGGACCATCCGCACCCAGGCCGACGTGCTGGCCTCGGTGGACGCCGGTGCCAGGTTCCTGGTCAGCCCGGGCAGCACGCCGAAGCTGGTGGACGCCATGGAGGCGAGCGGCGTGCCGTTCCTGCCCGGCGTGGCGACCGCCTCGGAGGTCATGGCGCTGGCGGAGCGCGGGCTGACGGAGATGAAGTTCTTCCCGGCCGAGGCCGCGGGGGGCCTGCCGTACCTGGCGTCGCTCGGCGGCCCGCTGCCCGAGGTGCGGTTCTGCCCGACGGGAGGGATCAAGCTCGCGACGGCTCCCGCCTATCTCGCGCTGCCGAACGTCGGCTGCGTGGGCGGGAGCTGGCTCACCCCCGCCGACGCGCTGGCCACCGGTGACTACTCCCGGATCGAGAAGCTGGCCGCCGAGGCGGCCGCGCTCCGGTAGGACTCCGGCAGGGCTCCGATAGGGCTCCGGCGGGAACGGCCGGGCACGGCTCCCCGTGTTTCTCCGTGCCTTCCCGTGCTTCCCTGGGCCTCTCCGCGCCTCCCCCATGACTTCCCGCGGCTCCGCGGGCGGATCACCTCCTTCCTCGATCCGCGCGCGGCCATGAGCCACCGTGACCCGGTGTGTTGCTTGTGGAATCCAGCCCATGGCCCCTTACCCGGCGGCCATGGGCTGTTGTCTTTCCCGCCCGTTCTCCCGCGCCCTTCCCGCCCGCTCTCCTACCGCGGCTGCCACTCCCCCACCGCGGCCGCCCGTTCCCTCCCCGCCGGGCCCGGCGGCACCCGCTGAACCGGGCACCGGCCCCGCGCGTATCTCGCGGCGACAGGCACTCCCGCAAGGAGGAGGCACCGATGCGAGTACGCATTGTCATGGTCTGCACGGCCACCCTGGTTCTGGGCGCCGCCGGTACGACATCCGCCGGAGCCCGTACGGCATCCGCCGGGATCCAACGGACGTGGACCCGGTTCACCGTCGCCGGCATGGTCTCGGATGTGAAAGGCCGGGCCGCGATCACCGACCCGGCGCTGGTCAACCCATGGGGACTCGCCATGGGCAAGACGCTGTGGGTGTCGGCCACCGGCACCGACTCGGCCACCGTCTACTCGGGCGGGATCGGCACGGCGAGGCAGGAGAGGACACATGTCCGCATCCCCGGCGGCAGGCCCACCGGACAGGTGGTCAACCCCGGCCAGGAGTTCACGATCAAGGGGAAGGACGGCTCCGGGCCCGCGACGTTCATCTTCGCCAGCCCCAGCGGGGCGATCACCGGCTGGAACGCCCAGGCCGACGCCGACGACGCGATCATCAGCGCGTTCGTGAAGAACAGCGACCTCAAGGGCCTGGCCCTGGCCCGGACCAACCGGGGCCCGAGACTGTTCGCCGCCGACTTCGCCCAGAACCGCGTCCACGTCTTCGACGGCGACTTCGACCGCCTCCGGCTGCACCGCCGCGCGTTCCGCGACCCCGCGCTGCCACCGGACTACGCCCCGTTCAACGTGGAGGTCGTGGGCCGCTCCGTCCTCGTCGCCTACGCCAAGCGCGACCCGCGGACCGGCAAGGCCGTACCGGGTCCGGGCAAGGGCTTCGTCAGCCAGTTCGACGGGGACGGCCGGTTCCTCGGCCGCTTCGCCACGCGCGGCGCGCTGAACGCCCCCTGGGCCATGACCCTGGCCCCCAGCGGCTTCGGCACGCACGCCGGAGCCCTGCTCGTCGGCAACTTCGGCGACGGCCGGATCAACGCCTACGACCCGCGTACCCGCCGCCCGCTCGGCCCGTTGTGCACCCCTGACGGCAGGCCCATCACCCTGAGCGGCCTGTGGGACCTCGAACCCGGCACGGCGGCCAACGGCGGCGAGAACGCCCTGTGGTTCAGCTCCGGCCCCGACGGCGGAGCCCACGGTCTCCTCGGCCTGATCCGCCCGGCCGACGCGGGTGCCGACGCCCCCACTTCTTCGGCCACCCCGACGGCAGTCCCTTCCTCCACCTCCGGCTACTAAAACTTCCGGCACCTCGGGTTGCCGAAACTCCCAGCACCTCGGGATCGCCGGAATCCCGAGTCACCGGAACCCGGGGCCGCCGGACCGGAGCCGAGCGGCCGGTCTCCCAGGAAGAGCCCTCCGCCTGACCAGCCGGTCCCGCGTGAGGAGGCCCCTGCCTGGTCGGCCGCTCACCGGTTCGGCGAATCCCCGCCGGCGGCCGAGACCCGCAGGTCCGCCAGGATCGCCCGATGATCGCTGACCGTCATCGGCAGCACCCGGCTGTCGACGGCCGTGAAGCCGCGGGTGAGCACATGGTCCAGGCGGACGACCGGCAGGACCGCCGGCCAGGTGAACTGCAGGCCGGTGCCGGCCTTCTCCGACACGGGCGACAGGGTCTCGGTGAGCCGGCCCAGTTCCCGGTCGGTGCCGGCGGTGTTCAGGTCCCCAACGACGATGACCCGGGCGCTGCGGTCGGCCTGGACCGCACGGGCCAGGGCCTCCACCTCCGCGTTGCGGTGGGCGATGACGGACGGCTGGTCGGGCCGGAAGGAGGCGAGATGAACCGCGTAAAGGCTCACCTCGCCCCGCGGCGTGCGGATGATCGCGTGCCGGGAGCGCTCCACCCCCGGCACGGGCCGCGGCCGGCCCTCGAACGGATACCTGCTCCACACCGCCACACCGGGGTTGTCCGGGAACCGGTACCGGTAGCCGGGATCGATCGGCCCGGCGAAGGCGGGGTGAACCGTTCCGTTCATCAGCACCGGGTCGTCGGGGACCTCCGCCGCCACGAGGATGTCCGCGCCGGTGGCTCGCAGGGCCCTGGCGGTCCTGGCGAGGTCGCCATTGGCGAAGTTGACGTTCTGATGGACCACGCGCAGGTCTCTCGGCCCGGTCTGGGCGGTGCGGACGAACGCGGGCCCGAAGATCATCACCCATGTCACGGCCGGGATCACGACCCCCGCCAGCGCGAGCCGTGACCACCGGGCGAGCGCGGCCAGCGCCAGAAGGGGAACGGCGAACCCGATCCACGGCAGGGCGCTGTCGAGCGTGTTGCCCATTCCCCGCCAGTTCGGCAGCGACCTGTGCCCCGCGAGGACGAAGGCCACCAGAGCGCCCCCGCCGGCGATCAGGCCGCCTCGCAACCGCCGCGCCATGATGATGCAAGATCCCTTCGCCGTCTCCGGCGAACCAGTCCACCACAGCGTCAGCGGGTACGGCGAGCCGCTGGACGGTGGAGCGCCCGATGGCGACTCGGCGGAACAGACGGCTTTACCTCAGCCTGGCGATGTCCCGTTGCTTGTGAGTGTGCTTTGGTAAGCGCACTCTCAAACAGCTTCCGGCTTGCGCCGGAGCGTTCTCCCTGACGGGAGTTCCCATTTCACTGGTGCGTGCCCGGCACGGACGCCGGGTCTTACCGCTCCTCGGCGGGCGTTTTGCGTCTCCCCGCAACTCTGGGCGACGTCGTGCTCATACCGGGCCGCGAGCGCGGCCAGGTTGCGCGCGGCATTCAGATCCCGGTCCACAACCAGACCGCACCTGGCGCAGACGTAGGTGCGTTCGGACAGGGCGAGCTTGGCTTTCACCGCGCCGCAACCCGAACACGTCTTACTGGAGGGATACCAGCGGTCGGCCACGACGAGCCTGCCGCCGGCCCACCCGGTTTTGTAGCCGAGCTGACGGCACACCTCCCCCATGCCGACATCGGCGACCGCGCGGGCCAGGCGCCGGTTGGCGAGCATCCCAGACACATGCAGATCCTCGATCACGACCGTGCCGTAGCTGCCCGCCAGGCGGGTGGTGAGTTTGTGCAGGCCATCGCGCCGCTGGTTAACGACGCGGGCGTGCGCCCTGCCAAGCGCCGCCTTGGCCTTATGCCACCGGGCCGAGGCCTCACGCCGGCCACCATCGGGGGTGCGTGGCCCGGTGCGGCGGGCAAGCTGCTTGTTGAGTTTGCGGAGTGTGCGCAGCGCCGCGCGGTGGTGTTTGGGGTTGTCGATGACCTCGCCGGTGGACAGCACCGCCAGCGCCTTCACCCCGAGATCCACCCCCACCACCGCGTCCGGGCGGGCCGGGACGCGGTCGGGACGGTCAACCTCGCAGGTGAACGACACCAACCAGCGCCCGCCCGCCAACCGGATGGTGGCCGACAGGATTCGGCCGGTGCCGCGTTCCAGGTGACGGGCGAGTTTCCGGGTCGACTCGCACGTCTTGATGGTGCCGAGCCGGGGCAGCGTGACGTGGCGCCGGTCGGTCTCCAGGCGGATGGTCCCGGTGGTGAACCGGCACGACAGGGCGGCGCGATGCTTGGACCTGAACCGGGGAAAGCCGGCCTTCGTCCCGGCCCGGGTGCCCGTGCGGGAGGCGGCCCAGCTCTTCAGCGCCCGCGCCAGGCCGTCCAGGCCCGTGTTGTAGGCCTCCTTGGAGTTGTCCGTCCACCACGGCGCGACCGTGCCTTTGGCGGCGTTCCAGGACCGGCGCAGGCCGTACAGCGACCAGGGAATCTCGGTCAGCAGTTCCTCGGGCACGTCGTAGGTCTTTTCTGCCGCGCGCTGATCCAGCGCGGCCTTGACCAGGCCCAGGCCCCAGTTGAACGCGAACCGGGCCGCGCCGCAGTGCGAGGCCAGCGCGTGTGCCTGTTCGGTGGTGGGGGCGAGGGCGTACCGGTAGGCCTGATGGACCCGCACCACCCCTCCACCTCTTTACTCTACGTTGTATTTAGATCACCGTGAGTTTATCTTTGGGGCGGGGTCGGCGGCCATCCGATCAGCGAAAGACATGCGCCCGGCGGCCCGCCGAACGGCGCCCGTACAGGCGGGCGCACAGCAATGTGAGGATCTCCGTCCCATCCCGCACCAGATCGTCATCGACCTCGGCCGGATCGGCGACCAGCAGGCGTCGGCCCCGCGCAGCCAGGGCGGCTTCGACGTATTCGGCCCCGAACCGGGCGAACCCGTCGCGGTGCTCGACCACGATCGTGGTGACCTGCGGGTCGGCAAGCAGGGCGAGGAACTTTTTGCGGCGGCCGTTGAGCGCAGAGCCGACCTCGGTCACGACGCGGTCCACGCTCATGCCGCGCGTGGTCGCCCACGCGGTCACCCGCGCCACCTGCCCATCGAGATCACGCTTCTGGTCGGCCGAGCAGACCCGTGCGTACACCACGGTGATTTCGGTGGGAGGTGTGGCCGGTTCGACATCGCCGACCAGGATCAGTCGTCCGACTTTGCGAGCGGGCACGGGCAGGGTGCCTTCCCGAAACCACCGGTAAGCGGTGATCGGGTGGACGCCCTGCGCCGTGGCCCACTCTTTCAAGATCGCTTATACATATTAGTGCATGCTCAAACACGAACAGTTATCATCCCGCGAGCGCGGGCAGATGTCAGGAGAACCAGGAGGAATGCCAAATGATCGACGTACTGGCTCTCGGCCGGGAGCAACTGGCCCGCGCCAAGGAGAGCCCGCACGGCCACAGCAGCCATACCTTCCTCCGCGTCGGATCGCTACGCCAGGCGATCATCGCGCTGACCGGAGGAGCGGCTCTTGGCGAGCATGAAGGCCCGCCGGAGGTGAGTCTTCACCTCCTGTGGGGGCGCGTGCGGCTCGTCATCGTCGGCGGCGAGGAGACCATCGAGCTCACCGCTGGGCATATCTCACCGGTTCCGCCCCACCGGCATTCGCTGGAGGCTGATGAGGACTCCGTCATCCTCCTCACCACCGTTGCCTGACGGTCGCCCGCTTTATGCGTGCCCGGCAAAGCTTCGTGCGGGCCCGGCGAATTGGATGGAGAGCCCGGCCGGAAGGCCGGTCAGGCTGGCCATGCCGTCCCGGTCGACCTCGACGCTCACCTCCGCCTCCGCCACCCGGAGCCCCCGTGCGGAGATCTCCCCGAGCGGCGCCCCGGCGAGTGGGCGCAGCGATACGCGGCCGGCGGGCACATCGGGATACAGGCCCACGGCCGCGTGGACGATCGCGACCGCCGCCGCGGCCGACCATGCCTGCGGACGGCAGGCAGCCGGGTAAGGCACGGGCCGGCCCACCGCGTGCCGGGCGTCGCCGGCCAGCAGCTCCGGCAGCCGATAGTCGAACGACTCCGCCGCCGCGAGCAGGCCCTCGGCGAGCGCTCCCGCCTGGGCTCCGAACCCGGCGCGCGCCAGGCCCGCGATCACGATCGCCGTGTCGTGCGTCCAGACGGATCCGCAGTGGTAGGACAGCGGGCTGAACCCGCCCTCGTCCGAGGCCATCGTGCGCAGCCCGAAGCCGTCGGCCATCGCGGGCGAGGCCAGCAGCCGGGCGACCACGGCCGACTCCTCGTCCGACAGCAGGCCGGTGCCGAGGAGATGGCCGATGTTGCTGGTCAGCGCATCCACGGGGCGTTTGTCCCGGTCCAGGGCGAGCGCTGGGAACCTTCCGTGCGGGCCGTCCACCCAGAAGCGGGCGCGAAACCGCTCGGCCAGGGCCTCTGCGTAGTCGTGCCAGCGTGCCGTACCGGGGCGCCCGAACGCCTCCAGCAGCGCCACCGCCTGCCGAGCCGCCTGGTAGGCGTAGCCCTGCACCTCGACCAAGGCGATCGGGGCTTGGGCCTGGCGGCCGTCGCGGAAGTGCACGGCGTCCGCGGAGTCCTTCCACCCCTGGTTGGCCAGCCCATGCGAGCCGGTGTCGATGTATTCGACGAAGCCGTCGCCGTCGGGGTCCGCGTGCTCGCCGAGCCAGCCCAGCGCGGCCTCCAGGTGGGGCATCAGCGCCGCCACCTGCTGTTCGGGCATCCCCCAGCGCCATGCGTCGTGGAGCAGGCTGATCCACAGGGGGGTGGCGTCGACGGTGCCGTAGTAGGCGGCGGGCAGGCGCAGGTCGTTGCCCTCCACGGCGAACTCGTGCCGCCGCAGCTCGTGCATGATCTTTCCAGGGGCCTCGCCGGAGTCATGGTCGATCCGTGTGCCCTGACGGCGGGCGAGCACCCGCAGGGTGCCCGCCGCCAGCTCGGTGCCGAGGGGCAGGAGCATGCGGGCCGCCCAGATGCTGTCGCGCCCGAAGAGGGTCAGGAACCAGGGCACGCCCGCGCCGAGGAAGGTGTCACCGGGAGCGCCCGCCTCGGCCAGTCGTAGCGACCGCAGGTCGTCGAGCGAGCGGTCGAGCAGGCGCGTCAGCCGATGGTCGGCGGCGGCGACCTGCGGCTGGTTCCACTCGACGGCGCGGGCGGGTGCGACCACGACGGCGCGCGGGTCGTCGATCCGGGCCTCCCAGCGCAGCACGGTGCGCCCCCGCGGAGGCAGCGTGACCTGCCATGTCAGCCGCGCCGTCCGCCCCGCTTCGGCTTTCGCGTCCTGCCCGGTCACGGCGACCCGGATGCCGTCTGATTCCCAGGACAACTCGCCGGGCCCGCTGTCCTCAGCGGTGGCGGGCACCGTGCCACCACCCGACTTCACCACCTCGATCGGGGCGAAGTCACAGCTCAGCTCAAGAGTGACAGTGGCGGCGACGATCGCCGAGGCGGTGGACGCGAGCTCGATCCGCTCGCTCATGCCGCCCGGGGTGACCTGGCGGACGCGGTCGACCCGGACCGTGGGATCGGGGCCGCGGTCACCCAGCCACCGGAGCAGGCCGACGAACCGGGCGCCGCCCGGCCCGTCGGGAGCATGTCCGACGGCCTCGGGCTCCCGCCCATCCACTTCCAGCCTGGCCTGCGACAGTGCCCGGGAGTCCGCGTGGAACAGGCCCTGGACACCCGCGGGACGGATCTGCCCGTCGGTGCCGCCCAGCGCGATCGTCGGCGCCATGACCGTGCTGACGAGGTCGTGCAGCAGCGGCTGCAGGCGGTACGGCGGGCCGGGGTCGGCCGCCCCGCCGACAGCCCTGCCTGGCTCGGACGTGGCTTCGACAAGCACGAACGGCTCCTCTGGGTCAAGTCGAGCCGACGCAACCTTGACGGATGAGCGCCGGAGGTGCACATTACGCAACGCTTCCTTTACTCAACCGATCCAATCACGCCCGATTCAGTTTTGAACGTTCAAAGTTCGTAAAAAGTACAAAGAATGCGAAAGGTGATGATCGCCACATCGCGCGGGGTGTCACGCCATCGTGCGAGACTGCGCGGCTCACGAACGGCGCGGCGCCCAGAGGACGCCGCTCCAAACGGGACGACTCACGAACCGGCCCGACTCGCGGACGACGCGACTCACAGGGGCAGGATGCCACCGGGTTTGAGGGCCTTCATGGCGATCTGCGAGGTGAGCTTGTCGAGCCCGGGCAGGCGGCCGAGCTTCTCCAGGCAGAGCTGGCTGTAGGCCTCCATATCGGGCACCGCGACCCGCAGCACGTAGTCGGGGCGGCCGAACATGCGCAGGCACTCGACGACATCGTCGACCTCCATGACGGCCGCCTCGAAGGCCGTGACGGTCTCGGCGTCCTGCCCCTCCAGCTCGACGTAGGCGAGGACCTGGAAGCCGCGCCCGACGGCCGCCGGGTCGACCACGGCGCGGTATCCGCTGATCACCCCCGACTCCTCAAGGTTGCGGACCCGGCGCAGGCAGGGCGAGGGGGTCAGCCGCACTCGCTCGGCGAGTTCAAGATTGCTGAGCCGCCCCTCCACCTGCAGAAGGTTGAGAATTGCGCGATCTGTGGCATCCATAGCAGTCAATGCTAACCAAAGCGAAGATCACCATAAATATTGACATCATATTCCGTCCACTCTGAAATAACCTTGCGGCAATCCAAGCGGCACCGGAAGACTGGAAAACGATCATGACGATCTTCGCCGACGCCCGTGAAGTGACCCCAGACGACCGGTATGCACTCGACGAGGGCCAGGTCTTCATGACCGGCACGCAGGCGCTGGTCCGGGTGATCCTCGACCAGATGCGCGCCGACCGCGCCGCCGATCTCGACACCGGCACGATGGTGTCGGGCTACCCCGGATCCCCGCTCGGCGGCTTCGACCAGGAACTCGCCCGCTCGCGCAAGCACACCGAACCGCTCGACATCGTGCACCGGCCGGGCCAGAACGAGGAGCTGGGCGCCACCACGGTCTGGGGCAGCCAGCTCGTTCCCGCGCTCCCCCGGCCGCGCAAGACGGGCGTCCTGGGCGTCTGGTACGGCAAGGCCCCCGGCGTCGACCGCGCGGCCGACGCCTTCCGGCACGGCAACTTCGTCGGCGCCCACCCTGAGGGCGGCCTGATCGCCTTCTGCGGCGACGACCCGACCTGCAAGTCCTCCACCCTGCCCTCGGCCACCGAGACCGCGCTCGCCGCCCTGGGCATGCCGGTCGTCCACCCCGGCAGCGTCCAGGAGCTGCTCGACCTGGGCCGTCACGCGATCTATGCCTCCAGGGCCAGCGGGCTGTGGGTGGCGGTGAAGGCCGTCTCCAACGTGATGGACGCCACCGGCACGGTCAACGTCGGCCTCGGCCGGGTGGTCCCCGTCATGCCGGTCGTCGAGCACGAGGGCAGGCCGTACCGGCACACGCCGGACGCCACCCTGCTCACCCCCTGGTCGCTGGAGATGGAGCGCACCCTGGTCGGCCCCCGCCTCGCGCTGGCCCGCGCCTACGCCAGGGAGAACGGCCTCAACCAGATCACCTCGGACCCCCGTGACGCCTGGCTCGGCATCGTCGCCTCGGGCACCGCCTACTACGACATCCTCGAAGGGTTCCGCAAGCTGGGCGTGGACCCCGCCGAGCTCGGCATCCGCATCCTCAAGATCGGCATGATCTGGCCGCTGGAGCCCGAGATCGTCCGGACCTTCGCGCGCGGGCTCAGCGAGATCCTCGTCGTGGAGGAGAAGGCACCGCTGCTGGAGACCCAGGTCAAGGACATCCTGTACGGCACCGCGAACGCCCCGCGCGTCCTCGGCAAGCTCGACGAGAACGGCGCCGTCCTGATCCCCCAGGCCGGGGCCGTCGACGCCGATCTGGCCGCCAAGGCGATCGCCTTCCGGCTGCGCCGCAGGGGCCTGGACGGCGGCGTGGCGGCACCGGGCGAAGACATCCCGGGGCTGGCGGAGCGGTTCACGCCGGAGGTGCGTGACCAGGTCGCGAAGGGCCTGGCGGTGATCTCCCGTCCGGCGCCGCTGAAACTGCTCGGCCCCCAGCGCACCCCCTTCTTCTGCTCCGGCTGCCCGCACAACCGCTCCACCGCCGTCCCCGACGGCGCCCCGGTCGGCGCGGGGATCGGCTGCCACACGATGGTGGTGATCAACCGCGAGGGCAAGGGCGAGCTGACGGGCCTGACCCAGATGGGCGGTGAGGGCACGCAGTGGATCGGCCAGGCGCCGTTCACCGACACCCCGCACATCTTCCAGAACCTGGGCGACGGCACCTTCCACCACTCCGGCTCGCTCGCCATACGCGCCGCCGTCGGCGCGGGCGTGAACATCACCTACAAGCTGCTCTACAACAGCGCGATCGCCATGACCGGCGGCCAGGTGATCACCCCGTCCCTCGCCGTGGCCGACCTCACTCGCTGGCTGGAGGTGGAGGGTGTGCGGCGGGTGATCGTCACCACTGACGAGCCCGAGCGCTACCGCGGCGTCAAGCTGGCGCCGATCGCCGAGGTCCGCGACCGCACCGCGCTGGAGGACGCCCAGCGGGAGCTGGCCGGGGTTCCCGGCGTGACCGTGCTGGTCCACGACCAGCAGTGCGCGGCGGAGAAGCGGCGGCTGCGCAAGAAGGGCGACCTGCCCGACCCGGTCAAGCGCGTGGCGATCAACCAGCGGGTGTGCGAGGGCTGCGGCGACTGCGGGCAGAAGTCCGAGTGCCTGTCGGTGCTGCCGGTGGAGACCGAGTTCGGCCGCAAGACCGAGATCCACCAGTCGTCCTGCAACAAGGACTACTCCTGCGTGGAGGGCGACTGCCCCTCCTTCCTGACCGTCACGCCGGGCAAGGCGTCCAAAAAGCGCGCCGTACCCGCCGCTCCGGAGATGCCCGCGCCCGAGTTCCGCACCGGGGAGACGACGATCCGGCTGGTCGGCATCGGCGGCACCGGCGTGGTGTCGGTGGCGCAGATGCTGGGCACCGCCGCGATGCTCGACGGCAAGCAGTCGCGCGGGCTCGACCAGACCGGCCTGGCCCAGAAGGGCGGCACGGTCGTCTCCGACATCCTGATCTTCGAGGGCGGGGATGACCGGTCCGGGAAGGCCGGCACGGCCAGCGTGGACGCCTATCTCGCGCTCGACCTGATCGGCGCCACCGACCCCAAGCAGCTGAGCGCCGCCGACCGCGACCGGACCGTCGCGGTGGTCTCCACCAGCCTGGTCCCCACCGGTTCCATGGTCGTCGACCCGTCCAGGCACGTCACCGAGCTGGGCTCGCCGATCGGCGCGCTGGAGTCGCGCACCCGGCGCGAGCTGAACGTCTACCTCGACGCCGAGGACGTGGCGCAGGCGCTGTTCGGCGACCACATGCCGGCCAACACGATCGTGATCGGCGCGGCCTGGCAGCGCGGTCTCATCCCGCTCGGCCTGGAGTCGATCGAACGGGCCATCCGGATGGGCGGCGGCAAGAGCGCGGACAAGACGATCGCCGCCTTCCACTGGGGCCGGGCCGTCGTCGCCGACCCGGAGGCCGTGACGCGGGCGATGGGTTCCGACGCGCCGGCCGAGCAGCCGCCGAGCCCCGAGATCGTCAGGCTCGTCGACTCGATCGCCGCCGCGGGCACCGAGCTGCACCGGCTCCTCATGGTCCGGGTCCCCGACCTCGCCGCTTACCAGAACCTGCGTTACGCCACCCGCTACGCGGAGGCGGTCCGCGCGGTCCTCGCCAAGGAGCGGGCGGTCTCGGCCGGGCTCTACCCGATCACCGAGGCCTACGCCTGCCATCTGCACCGCCTGATGGCCTACAAGGACGAGTACGAGGTGGCCCGGCTCCACCTCGACCCGGCCGAGCGGGCCCGCATCGCCGCCGAGTTCGGCCCCGACGCGAAGATCTCCTACAACCTGCACCCGCCGGTCTTCCGCGCCCTGGGCATGAACCGCAAGATCCGCCTCGGCACCTGGTTCGACCCGGCGTTCCGCCTGCTGTACGGCATGCGCGGGCTGCGCGGCACCCGGCTGGACCCGTTCGGCGTGGCCGGGGTGCGCAGGATCGAGCGCGAGCTCGTCAACGAATACACCCGTGACGTGCACCGCGCCCTCGCGCACCTGAGCCCGGAGACCGAGGACCGGATCCGCGAGCTGGCCGAGCTGCCGGACGTGATCCGCGGCTACGAGCACGTGAAGCTGGGCAACGTCGCGAAGTACCGCGCCTCCGCCAGGGCCATCCTTGACCGGCTTTCCGGTGCCTGAGGTCCACGCGCCGATCGAGCGGTGAGCATGCAGGCGTTCCGGGCCCGGACGGCAGGTTCCGGGCCCGGTCGCCGGGAGGGACCGGCTGATCGTTCACGTGCTTCGGCGCCCGGACTTTCCGCCGCGATGCCGCCCGGATCCGCCGGATCCGTGGCAAATTTCACCGTCATCGACAGCCCCGCACTTTCAAAATGGGTTAATTCGCCATTAATATGCTCACCTAAGGAGCTTTCGGGCACCCTCTAGTAGGCTCTCCGCTCGGATCTGTTCCACAAGCCGCAGGCAAGCGGTGTCCAAAACCAAGATGAACATGGACATCCGCGTACTGCCGCATCGAACAGGTGCCAGCGCCTGCCACTTCGAGAGGTTGATCAATGAACAACGACGCCGTGTGGGTGCGAGGTGTGACAGGCACGCAGCTGCACCACACCACGAACCTCCAGGACGCCGGCCGATTTCTCGGCAATGCGGCGATGGCGCTGCAGGCCGCGCACGTACGGACCGGTGACGATCGGTACTCCAGCCTCGCCACCCAGATCAAGACCATGGTGGCCGAGGCGCGGGCACTGGAGACCCAGGCCAGGGCGAGCATGCACGGGCTGCACTCGGCGGATCCCGAGCGGTTCGTCCGCTGCCGCGATGGCGAAGAGCCATGGCCCGACGAGATCCAGGCGGGGTTCATTCCGCGCCACACCTGCAAGGACCAGTGCCTTTACCACGACCGCGATGTTCTCAACGCCATCATGCAGTGCACGTGCGGGCAGCCCCCGTGCCGGGCATGCGCCATCGCCGGTCCGCTGTGAGGTGAACCACACCGTGTCCGGCGGAGGACGTCACGTGTCCTTTGCCGGAAGCGGGCGGTAGCGCCGCTCACCGCGTTCCGGCCTGACCCGCGGCAGCGGCGGATGACGCCCTCAAAGCTCCCGCTCTCGTTTCAGCAGGGTCTCCCCGTCGACGGGGTTCTCGTGAGTGCCCGCCGATGTGCAGGCGTGGGCGCCCGCGATGCCGCCCAGCCGGATGGAGTCGTCGAGGGAGCGGCCCGACAGCAGGCCGTACAGGACGCCGGAGACGAACGCGTCCCCCGCGCCGTTGCTGTCGACCATCGGGCCGGGCAGCGGGACGGCGGGGAAGTCCCGCGGCCCTGAGGCGTCGAGGACGCGGCAGCCCTCGGCGCCAGCCGTACAGATCACGGCCGTGGCGCGGCCGCGGGTGAGAATGTCGCGCATGACGGCGTCACGGCGGGAGCCGAGCGCGGTGCCCGACAGGAAGACCAGGTCGGAGGAGTAGGCGAAGTCCTTATGGTGGTCGTTCTCCCCGTCCCAGTCGTGCAGGTCGGTGGAGACGGAGCGGCCCTCCAGGTCGGGATAGACGTGCCGGGAGAAGTCCGTGATCGACACGTGGACGTGCCGGGCGGCGCGCACCGCGGGCAGGTAGAGCTCCCGGGGCAGCCGCTCGCCCGGTACGGCACGCGGGTCGAACAGCGACAGCCTCCGCCCGTCGGGGCCGACCAGCAGGACGCTGCGCCGGGTGCCCTGGGGCGCGGGCGCCCACGCGAACTCCACCCCTCTGTCCCGCAGGTGGGCCCGGATGAACGCGCCCTGCGGGTCGTCGCCGATCAGGTCGACCAGCTTCACCTTCAGCCCGAGCGCGTGGCAGCCGAGCGCGACGCCGCTGCCGGTGTTGCCGATCCGGTCGATCATCGGCGGAACGGCGTAGGTGTCGGCGTACGGCAGCGGCAGCTCGGGCACGTAGGCCGTGGTGTCCACCCCGGTCCCGCCGATGATCACGACGTCATGGCTCATCAGCGGTTCACCAGCGGGCCGGACCCGGTCGAGCGGCGCACGACCAGCTCGGGCTGGAACATCAGCTCGATGTGCTTTCCCCGGGCGCCGTTGATCTCCTCCAGCAGGGTCGCCACGGCGGCCGAGGCCATCGCGCCGATGGGCTTGCGCACGGTGGTCAGCGGCGGGTCGGTGAACGCGATCAACGGCGAATCGTCGAACCCCACCACCGACACATCACCCGGCACCGACAACCCCCGATCCCGGCACGCCCGGATCGCCCCCAACGCCATCAGATCCGAGGCACACACGATCCCCGTGCACCCCCGCTCCAGCAACTGCGCCGCCGCCGCCTGACCACCCTCCACCGAGAACAACGAATGCGAGATCAACTCCCCCACCTCGGTCGCCCCCAGCAACTGCGCCATCGCCCGCCGATACCCCTCGATCTTCCGGATCACCGGCACGAACCGGCCCGGCCCCACCGCCAGACCGATCCGCTCATGCCCCAGATCCACCAGATGCTGCACGGCCAGCCGCGCCGCGGCCCGATCATCCGGAGAGATGAACGGCGCGTCGATCTGGTTGCTGTAGCCGTCCAGCAGGACGATCGGCAGCCCGCGCTCGCGCAGGCGGGTGTAACGATCCATCTTGGCCGTGGTGTCGGCGTGCAGGCCGGAGACGAAGACGATGCCGCTGACCCCGCGTTCCATCAGCACCTCGGTGAACTCGTCCTCCACCGCCCCGCCGGGCAGCTGGGTGCACAGCACCGGGGTGTAGCCGTGCTGGGTCAGGGCCTTCTCGATCGCCTGGGCGAACGCCGGGAAGATCGGGTTGTCCAGCTCCGGGGTCACCAGCCCGATCAGGCCGTTGCTGCGCTGCCGCAACCGCTGAGGACGCTCATACCCCATCAGGTCCAGCGCCGCCAGCACCGCCTGCCGCGTCCCCGAGGAAACACCCGGCTTGCCGTTGAGCACGCGACTCACCGTCGCCTCGCTCACCCCCGCCTGAGCGGCGATGTCGGCCAGCCGGGTGCCTGCGCCGTCGGGGCGCCGCGTGAGTTCACCGTCCACCAGAAGTACTCCACCATGCGGCTGATATTGGGTACTCGCCAATCGGCATTCGACACCTTGGATGTGAAACTCGTTTCCAAAAACTTTTCACGAACTGTAACATCCTGAGCTCTCCACCACGGTTGCCACAGTATCTGTCGCCCGGGATCTCCTCATCCGTAACTCCTCTGCTCATCAGGGAACAAAGGGGTAACCCATAGCTGTGCGATTTCTAACGACATCTATGGACACACGAGCAAGTAGCGCGATGTACTACCTCATCAATCACACAGCTGGATCCGGGCGACGGAGCCCGGGAGGAACGAGCGCGCATGAGTACCGTCGTCCTCGACAATGTGAGCAAGGTTTACCCCGGCGGGTACCTCGCGGTTGACCGTATGAACCTGCGCGCCGAAAACGGGGAGTTCCTCGTCCTGCTCGGGCCTTCCGGCTGCGGCAAGTCCACGCTGCTCCGGATGATCGCGGGCCTTGAGGAGGTGACCTCCGGAGACCTGTGGCTGGACGGCAGGCGCGCCAACGACCTCGCCCCGCGTGACCGGGACGTGGCCATGGTCTTCCAGAACGGCGCGCTCTACCCGCACCGCACGGTGCGCGGCAACATGGCCTTCCCCCTGGAGATCGCCAAGGCCGACCCGGCGATGGTCAGGGAACGCGTGATCGAGCTGTCCAAGGTGCTGCACATCGACGAGACCCTCGACCGCCGTCCCGGAACGCTCTCCGGCGGCCAGCGCCAGCGCGTGGCCATGGGCCGGGCGATCGTCCGGCAGCCCTCGATCTTCCTGATGGACGAGCCGCTGTCCAACCTCGACGCGGGCATGCGCACCGAACTGCGCATGGAGATCTCCTCGCTGGTCCGCTCCCTCGGCGTGACCACGGTCTACGTGACGCACGACCAGGTCGAGGCCCTGACCCTGGCCGACCGGATCGCCATAATGAACCGCGGCGTGCTCCAGGACCTCGGCACCCCCGGGCAGGTCTACAACGACCCGGCCACCGCGTTCACCGCCGCCTTCCTCAGCTCCCAGCAGCTCAACCTGCTCGCGGCCACCGTCCGCACCCCGCAGAACCAGTTCATCCTGCTGGACTTCGGGATGCACCAGATCATGATCCCTTGGACCGATCCCAGGGCCTACGCCGTCTCCCGGCACGTCGGCCGCCAGATCATCGTCGGCATCCGCCCGGACTGCCTCGCCCCGGTTCCCGAGTCCTTCCAGGGACCGGTCTTCCTGGGCCGCGTCCGGGTTCTGGAGTATCACGGCCACGAGTGGCTCGCCTACGTCGAGAGCGGCATCCCCTCCGTGGCCGTCCCCGAGCCGCCGGACCCCCGTCGCGCCGCCCGCGGCCTGGCGGGCGCGGCCGCCCAGGGCGGCCGCGCCCGCCAGGCCATACGGCGTCTGTTCCCGGGGCCGGCCTCCGATCCCGAGCCGGCGCAGGCGCAGGAGCAGGTGGGCGGCACCCACCGCCGGACCGACCTCATCGTCCGACTCGGCGCCCGCCCCGCCTGGCGCTCCGGCGAACCCGCCCGCGTGGGCGTCGACGTCACCCGCCTGATGCTCTTCACCCTCGACGGCTCCCGGATCGATCCCCCGCATCGCTGATCGCCCGGGACGGCGTCTTCACGGATCAGCGGCCGATGAGGGAGACGATCTCGACGACGCGGGTGGCGCGGTCGAGTTCCGCGCGGTGGAAGGCCGGCCCCTCGGTGCGGGCGAGGACCAGATGCAGGTCCGTGCCGGGAACGGGAAGGCACATCAGCTGATGACGGCCGGAGCCGATGGTCGACGGCCGCAGGGGGGTGAGGCCGCTCACCCTGACCCCGGCCAGGCCACCCATCTCGTCGAGGGAGGACGGGGCCTGCCAGCTGCGGTGGACGAGCTCGCCGGTCTTGGCGCACACGGCGACCGCCCACTCGGCGCTCACCAGGGCGGGGGCGGCGTCCACGAGCGTGGCGAAGGCCCTGCCGGGGTCCGCCGCGGCATGCTTCAGCAGGTCGTAATCGAGGGCGCAGCCGGGGATCTCGCGGGTGGGCCAGACGGCTTCGACACGTAGGCCGGGAACGGACGACATGTGGTCCCGGACGGTGTCGGCGTCGGGGCTGCCCGGCCAGGAGACGGTGAAGTCGTCCACCGCCCGGCCCGCTTCGCGCTCCAGCACCGTCACCTGGAGAATGTCGGCTCCCAGCGTGCCGAGCACCCGGGCCACCTGGCCCAGGGCACCGGGCCGATCGGGAAAGGACACCCTTAGTCGGAACATCATCGTCGCCACCTCTCTTTCGGACATCAGGGTGTCCTAGACAGGTTTCGCGAAGGTTCCGGGGTGATGTCCAGGATAAGACCTGAAGCCCGAAAACATTAGCTCGGACATGCAATCAGTCAGGGTGGATGGAAATGAACGGGACGGGTGGGAAAGAAAGGAAGATCAACCACGCCCTGCCCGCCTCCGGGACGCCCCAGGTTTGTTTCGCGGACCCGCGGCGCGGACGAAAGATCCACAAAACCCGCCCGGACGGCCGCGGCGGACGGAAAGATCCACGGCACAGGACCTAGCGCAGGACCTTCGGGCCCGAGCCCGTCGAGCCCCGCACGATGAACTCCGGCTGGAAGATGAGCTCGGAGTGCTTCATCGGGGCGCCGGAGATGGTCTCCAGCAGGGTGTGCACCGCCGCGGTCACCATCGACTGGACGGGCTGGCGCACGGTGGTCAGCGGCGGGTCGGTGAACGCGATCAACGGCGAATCGTCGAACCCCACCACCGACACATCACCCGGCACCGACAACCCCCGATCCCGGCACGCCCGGATCGCCCCCAACGCCATCAGATCCGAGGCACACACGATCCCCGTGCACCCCCGCTCCAGCAACTGCGCCGCCGCCGCCTGACCACCCTCCACCGAGAACAACGAATGCGAGATCAACTCCCCCACCTCGGTCGCCCCCAGCAACTGCGCCATCGCCCGCCGATACCCCTCGATCTTCCGGATCACCGGCACGAACCGGCCCGGCCCCACCGCCAGACCGATCCGCTCATGCCCCAGATCCACCAGATGCTGCACGGCCAGCCGCGCCGCGGCCCGATCATCCGGAGAGATGAACGGCGCCGGGACGTCGTCGGCGTGCCCGTTGAGCAGGACGATGGGCACACCGTGCCCGATCAGCTGGGTGTAGCGGTCGGAGCGCGCGGTGACGTCGGCGTGCAGGCCGGAGACGAAGATGATCCCGCTGACCCCGCGTTCCATCAGCACCTCGGTGAACTCGTCCTCCACCGCCCCGCCGGGCAGCTGGGTGCACAGCACCGGGGTGTAGCCGTGCTGGACCAGCGCCTTCTCGAACGCCTGGGCGAACGCCGGGAAGATCGGGTTGTCCAGCTCCGGGGTCACCAGCCCGATCAGGCCGTTGCTGCGCTGCCGCAACCGCTGAGGACGCTCATACCCCATCAGGTCCAGCGCCGCCAGCACCGCCTGCCGCGTCCCCGAGGAAACACCCGGCTTGCCGTTGAGCACGCGACTCACCGTCGCCTCGCTCACCCCCGCCTGAGCGGCGATGTCCACCAGCCGTGGCGACGTGCCACCGGCGAGGCTGCCGTTAATCGTCATCGCGCTCCCACCAAACCGTGGAGTCGGGTGCCAGCCGTACCGTCTCTCCGTCGAACGCCGGCGGGTCGCTGGCCAGCAGCACCCTGCCCGGGGCCGGCAGATCCACCGGCGCGCCGGTCAGGTTGACCGTGCACACGAACGCGCCGCGGCCGAACGCCAGGGTGCCCTCGGGCGACTTGAGCCAGGTCAGCGAGCCGTCACCGAGTTCCTCCCGCTCGCGCCTGACGGCCAGGGCGGTCCGGTAGAGCCCGAGCGTGGAGTCCGGATCGTCGAGCTGGGCCTCGACGCTGAGCTCGCCCCACGAGCCGGGCATGGGCAGCCAGCTGTCCTGGCTGCCGGGGAAGCCGAAGCCGAAGTCGGGCCCGGAGACCGCCCACGGGATCGGCACCCGGCAGCCGTCGCGGCCGTCCTCGGGGTTACGCAGCCGCTGCGGGTCCCGCAGGAACTCCTCCGGCAGATCGAGCACCTCGGGAAGGCCCAGTTCCTCGCCCTGGTAGATGTAGACGGAGCCGGGCAGGGCCAGCATCAGCAGCGCGGCCGCCCTGGCCCGGCGCAGGCCGAGCTCCCCTCCGCCGTAGCGGGTGACGTGCCGTTTGACGTCGTGGTTGGACAGCACCCACGTCGTCGGCGCGCCCACCAGGCCGGCGGTGAGCACCGACTCCTCGATCACCGCGCGGAACCGCTCCGCGTCCCACGGGGTGGTCAGGAAGTGGAAGTTGAACGCCTGGTGGAGCTCGTCGGGACGGACGTAGCCGGCCAGGCGCTCGGGGGTGGGCGCCCAGGCCTCCGCCACCCCGATGCGCTCGCCCGGGTAGGAGTCCAGGAGCCTGCGCCAGGCCCGGTGGATCTCGTGCACGCCGTCCTGGTCGAAGAACGGGACGACCTCGGAGCCGATCATCTTGACCTGGTCGGGGTGGCCGACGTCGGGGAGCCCGGCGGCCTTGACCATGCCGTGCGCCACGTCGATCCGGAAGCCGTCCACGCCCAGGTCGAGCCAGAACTTCAGGATCGACGCGAACTCGGCGTGGACCTCGGGGTTCTCCCAGTTCAGATCGGGCTGCTCGGGTGCGAACAGGTGCAGGTACCACTGCCCGTCGGGCAGCCGGGTCCACGCGGGGCCGCCGAAGATCGACTCCCAGTCGTTGGGAGGCAGTTCGCCGTTCTCGCCCGCGCCCTCGCGGAAGATGTAGCGCTCGCGCTCGGGGGAGCCCGGCTCGGCGGCCAGTGCCTGCCGGAACCAGGTGTGCCGGTCGGAGGTGTGGTTGGGCACCACGTCCACGATGACCCGCAGCCCGTGGGCGTGCGCGTCGTCGAGCAGCCCCCTGGCGTCCGCCAGCGTCCCGAAGATCGGATCCACGTCCCGGTAGTCGGCGACGTCATAGCCGAAGTCGGCCATGGGAGAGGTGTAGAACGGCGTCAGCCAGAGCGCGTCCACTCCCAGTTCCGCCAGGTAGTCCAGCTTGCCGCGGATTCCCAGCAGGTCTCCGACCCCGTCGCCGTTGCCGTCGGCGAAGCTGCGGACGTAGACCTGGTAGATCACCGCGTCTCGCCACCAGGCGGTGGCGGTCCCGGCGTGATGATCATGGATCAGCTCGGTCATGAAATATCCCCCGATTCTCGACATTCAGCAGTGCTCAGCGGGACCAGGTCAGGCGGGCGTGGCATGGGTCAGCCGCCAGATCCGCAGGCTCGGGCCGTCGCCGGGCAGGGTCACCCCGCCCGCCGCGTCCACCGCGAGGTCGTCCGCGTCGTGGACGCCGGTCGCGGGCGCGCCCAGCGGCAACGTGACCGGGTCTCCCGCCGCCCGCCGCGCCGACACCAGCAGCGACTCGGTCTCCGTCTCGCGCAGGAACACCAGGCCGTCCGCGTCGGCGTGCAGCCAGCGCAGGCCGCCGTGGCGCAGCGCGGGCTCGGTGCGCCGCAGCCCGAACAGGGTCCGGTAGGCCGCCAGCGTCGTCTCGTCCCGGTCGTCCGGCCTGTTCCACGGCATCGGGGTGCGCGCGTTCTCGCCGTTCCAGCCGGTGAGGCCGTACTCGCTCCCGGCATAGATCATGGGGACGCCCGGCAGTGTGGCCTGCATCCCGAGCGCGACCAGCTGGCCCTCGAGGGAACCGGTGACGGTGCGGATGCGGGCCGTGTCGTGAGAGTCGAGCAGCTGCCAGGAGTGGGTGAGCGAACGCCACGACATGCGGGCGCCGAAGGCGCGGACGGTGGCCAGCGCGCCAAGGCCGTCCCGCTCCGGGACGCCGCCCGGCACGCCGAGGAAGTCGGGCAGGTCGAGCTCGGCGCCACGCAGCCAGCTCCAGACCGGACGGGTGAATCCCGCGTAGTTCATGGTGCCGTGCCAGCCGTCGCGGTCCAGGTCTCCCCCGGCGTCGTGGGCGTGCTCGGCGACGAAGATCGCCTCGGGCAGCGCGGCGGCGACCTCGCGGCGCAGCAGCGCCGCCACCTCGTGGGTGTGCTCGGCGGCACCGCGACGGCCGGTCATGTTGGCCACGTCGACCCGCCAGCCGTCCAGGACGCCCAGCCAGCGGCGGAGTACGGCGAGCATGCGCTCGCGCACCAGCGGGCTGCCCCAGTTGAGCTTGGGCAGGCTCTTGACCCCGAGCCACGACTCGTAGTCGCCGGTGTCGGGGTCGAAGTAGAACATCTCCCGCTCCGGCGCGGCCACGTCGGAGATCGCGGCGGTGAACCACTCGTGCGCGTCGCCGCAGTGGTTGGTGGTGATGTCGCCGACGAGCCGCATGCCCCGGGCGTGCAGGGCGTCCGAGAGCCGCCGCAGCGCCTCGTCCCCGCCGAGCAGCGGGTCCACGGCGTCGAAGGTGGAGGCGTCGTAACGGTGGTTGGATCGCGCGGGGAAGGCCGGGGTCAGGTAGACGGTGTCGGCGCCGAGCGCCTGGATGTGGTCCAGGTGCTCGGCGATGCCGTCCAGGTCTCCGCCGAAGAACTGCTCCGCGGTGCCAGGCCCGTGCCCGATCACCTCGTCCCGGTCCCACTCCCGGGGCAGCGCCCATCCCGGCAGGACGGCCGGATCCAGCGGGCCCGCCTGCGCGGAGCGGGCGAAGCGGTCGGGGAAGATCTGGTAGACGATCGCCTCGCCCGTCCAGGCCGGTGGCGCCGCGTGAGTCACCAGGCGGAAGTCTCCCGTGTCGGGCAGGTCGTGCGCGACCGTGCCCGCGGCGGTGAGCCAGACCGGCGCTCCGGTGCCGCGGCGCAGGTGGAAGCGGTAGGGCGTGACCGGGTTGCGCGCGATCACCTCCGCCTTCCACCACACGTCGGCGGCGCCGTACCCGCCGACCGCCCGGCCGGTGCGGTCGTGGTCGATCTCGGCGGCGGCGAAGCGCGGTTCGCCGTCGTACACGGCGCGGACGTGCACCGCGGTGACCTCCGCGGCGCGCGGGACCCGCACCCACACCGTGACCCGCTCACCGAGAGCGGGGGTCAGTGTGGAGACGTACAGGGCCGAACCGTCGTGGTGTGGCTCGTCGATGAGACGCATGCCCGTCCTTTCGTGGTGAGAAGTCGACGTTTCAGCCCGTGAACGTGTCCGGGGTCGCGACCTGTGCCTGGGCCTCAGCCCTTGACCGCCCCGGCGGTGAGACCGGAGACGATGTATTTCTGCAGCCAGAGGAAGACCCCGACGGTGGGAATCGCCGTGATCAGCGTGGCCGCCGCGAACATGCCGAAGTTGGCGTTGCGCCCGTCACCGGAGATCATGCCGAACATGCCGACCGCGAGCGTCTTGCTCTCCGGATCGCGCAGGAAGATGTTGGCGATGATGAACTCGCTCATCGTGCCGATGAAGGCGAGCATCGCGGTGACCGCGAGGATCGGCGTCACCAGCGGCAGGATGATCCGCCAGAAGATCTGCGCGTGCGTGGCGCCGTCGACCGTCGCCGACTCGTCGAGCTCCTTCGGGATCGTGTCCAGGAAGCCCTTCATCAGCCAGGTGTTCACGCCGAGCGCGCCGCCGAGGTAGAGCAGCATCAGGCCCCAGACCGTGTTGAAGCCGAAGGCCGGGTAGAGCTCGGTGACCTTCGTGAAGATCATGAAGATCGTCACGATCGCCAGGAACTGCGGGAACATCTGGATCAGCAGCAGCGCCAGCAGGCCCGTCCTGCGGCCGCGGAAGCGCATGCGGCTGAAGGCGTAGGCCGCGAACATGCTCAGCAGCAGGCTCGCGAACGAGGCGGCCAGCGCGATGAAGATCGAGTTGAGGAACCACCGCGCGAACGGGTAGGTGCCGGAGCTGAACAGCTTGGTGAAGTTGTCCAGGCTCGCCCCGGTCGGCAGCAGGTCCGAGGAGGCGAGCGTGCCCAGCGGGTTGATCGCCGCCGAGAGCACGAACAGGATCGGGAAGAGCGCGAACGCCGCCACCGCGAGCACCACCAGGTGGCGCCAGCCGACCTGCCTGAACCAGCGCGTCATGAGTACACCTCCTCCTGCCGGCGGGTCCGCCGGAAGGTGACGGCCGAGATGACGGCCACGATCGTGAAGATGAAGACCGAGATCGCGGCGGCGAAGCCGAACTGGGCCCCGCCCGCGCCGAACGCCACCCGGAACGTGTAGGTGATCAGCAGGTCGGTGGCGCCGACCTGGGGGCTCTCGGCGGGGAACGGGCCGCCCTCGGTGGTCAGCGCGATCGCGTTGAAGTTGTTGAAGTTGAACGCGAAGGAGGAGATCAGCAGCGGGGTGAGCGCGACCAGCAGCAGCGGCAGCGTCACCTTGCGGAAGGCGTACGTCGGTGAGGCCCCGTCGATGCCGGCCGCCTCGGTCAGCTCCCTGGGGATCGCCTGCAGCGCGCCGGTGGTCACCAGGAACATGTAGGGGAAGCCGAGCCAGAGGTTGACCAGGATGATCGCCAGCCTGGCCGTGGTCGGCTCGCCCAGCCAGTCGAGGTTCAGCCCGAACAGCTGGTTGATCAGGCCGAAGTCGCGGTTGAACATGTCCCGCCAGACCAGCAGCATCGCGAAGGCGGGCATCGCGTACGGCAGGACCAGCACGACCCGGTAGATCTTCGTGCCCCGCATCCGGGGGTGGTGCAGCGTGAGCGCCACCCCCATGCCGAGCGCGAACGTGGTGAGCACCGAGGCCACCGCGAAGAACACGTTCCACGTGAAGACGCCGAGGAAGTATCCGGAGATGGCCGGGTCGGTGACGACCCTGGTGAAGTTGGCGAGGCCGACGTTGACCTGCCAGCCCTGCGCGAGGTGCCGGCCGGAGGAGTCGACGAAGAAGCCCCTGGACTCGTCGGCGGTCCACCGCCGGCCGTTCCCGGCGTCCACGACGCAGTCGCAGCCCGCCTCGTAGGTCATCTGCGCCTTGCCCTCGACGGCTCGGCTCAGGCCGTTGGCCTTGATGGCGCCGCCCGGGGTGGGGACGGAGAAGGCGGAGATCTCCGACCCGAGCTCGGCCGCCTGCGGGGTGGTCAGAACGATGTAGCCGGGGGCCTGCGTGACCTTGCCGCCGAGGCTGACCTTCGCACCGGGCAGCGGGGTGAGGCCGTCGGCGGTGCCGGCCTGGACCTGCTTGGTCTTGGTGTCGACCAGCAGGAAGACCAGCTCGTCGCCCTTCCGCCCGATGGTGAGGCCGTATTCGGGCGAGCCGGGCGTCTGCCGTACGGAGCCCGACTCGATCGCCTCGATCGCCGCCTGCTTGTCACCTCGGTGGCCGTCGCCGAAGTTGGTGAAGGCCGTGGTCAGCGTGTAGACGACCGGGAAGACCTGGAAGGCGATCAGGAAGATCGTGCCGGGCACCAGGTATTTGGCCGGAACGAACCGGCGGGTCAGATAGAGGTAGCCGATGACCACGGTGGCGACGCCGAGGACCGCGAGCGCGGTCCAGGCCTCCGTGGCGATCAGCGGGGGCACCGCGTAGAGCAGGATCGCCGCCACGACGCCGAGCACGGCGATCCTGCTCACCACGAAGGCCGTGGAGATCTCACGTCGCGCGGGGGCCGGGCCGTGCTTGCCGGCCCGCGGCCCCGGCCGGGGAGGGCTCTCGCCCTCCACGGCCGTCATCTCTGGAGTGGACATCGGCTGTCTCAGGTCAGTTCTTCAGGGAGCCGTCGATGGCCTTCTGCGCGGCGGTCGCGGCCTTCTCCGGGTCGCCGCCCTTGACCGCCGCGGCCTCGGCGATGCCGAAGGGCTCCCAGATCGCCGCCATCTCGGGGATGGCCGGCATCGGGAAACCGTCCTTGCCCGCGTCCATGAACTTTCCGGCGTCGGGGTCGGTGGCCTTGACCGCCTCCAGCGCGGCGGTCAGCGCCGGCGGGCGGGGGTCGGCGTCATAGAGGGCCTTGGCGACGTCGGGGTTGGTGACGTAGTTGGCGACGAACTCCTGGGCGAGGGCCTTGCTCTTGCCCTTGGCGGCGAGGAAGAAGGACTGCACGCCGACGAACGGGGTGGCGGGCTTGCCGCCCTCGAAGCCCGGAACCGGGCTGATGTCGTAGCTCACACCGCTCTTCTTGACGTCGGCCATGGCCCACGGGCCGGAGATCAGGAACGCGCACTTGCCGCCGGCGAAGGTCGGGATGGAGTTCTCGTTGGTGAGCGAGGTCTTCAGCGCGCCCTCGCCCTTCTCCCCGAGTTCCTTGAGCTTGGTGAACGCCGCCACGGAACCTTCGGATCCGACCAGCACCTGCTTGGGGTCGGGGTCGCCGGAGGCGGTGGTGCCGAACATGGCGCCCCCGCCGGAGGCGAAGATCGGATAGACGTGGAAGGCGTCGCCCTTCTGGGTGACCGGCAGGCAGAGGATCTCCTTGACCTTGCCCTCGTCCTTCAGCTTCTTACCGGCCTTGATGAGGACCTCCATGGAGGTCGGGGCGCCGGGGACCAGCTTGGTGTTGCGGATGAGCGCGATGTTCTCCACCGCGTAGGGGGCGCCGTAGATCTGGCCGTTGTAGGTGACGGCCTTCAGCGCGATCTCGGAGAACGCCGCTTTCTGCTCGGCGGTCAGGTTCACCGTGTCGATGGCGCCGTTCTGGACGAGGTTGCCGATCCAGTCGTGCGCGCCGATCATGACGTCGGGGCCGCTGCCCTGCTGCGAGGCGGTGAGGAAGGTCTGCTGGTTGTCCTTGCTGATCTCCTTCACCTCGACGGTGACACCGTTCGCGGTGCCGAACTCGTCGGCGAAGGGCTTGAGCGCCTTCGTCCTGTTGGGGTCGGCCCAGATGACGAGCTTGCCGTTGCCCTTGTCCTTCGCGGGGGCGGAGGTGGCCGCCGTCGCGCCGGGGGCCTCCGCGGCGGGCTTCTCTCCGCCGCCACAGGCCGTGACGGCAAGGGCCAGGGCGGCCACCGCGGTGGCCGCACCCGCAACACGGACGCGCATGGGATCTCCTCGTGATGTGGTGAGGTTCCGGGATAAAGATCTCTTATGACCACTTTCGGGCTTCATGTCATGTTTGCGTGACCTTGACCCGATTGAGGCTTATGTTTCCGGGACGTTAGCGACTGGTTGCAAGCTCTGGAAGAACTTGCGAAACAGAGTTATCAGACCGCTACCTGGCGATGGAAGACTGCTTGCGATACATTGACATATCTACCGTTTTGTCCTAATTTTGAAGATCAACAGCCCGATGTCCGCTTCTCGGCTTCTGCAACTTTCTGCAAGTCGGCTTGACGCTCCCGGAGCAGGACGGGATCCTTCACCGGACATCACGGACACCGCGTCCCCCTGCGATCCGATCCCCCGGAGGAACAACCAGTGACCATCCTCGGCAACGACGACTGGTGGCGCGACGCGGTCGTGTACCAGGTCTACCCGCGCAGCTTCGCCGACGCCGACGGTGACGGCACCGGCGACCTCCAGGGCGTGCGGAGCAGGCTGCCGTACCTGAAGACCCTGGGCGTGGACGCGATCTGGCTCAGCCCGTTCTACACCTCCCCCCTGGCCGACGGCGGCTACGACGTGGCCGACTACCGGGACGTGGACCCGCGCTTCGGCAGCCTCGGCGACTTCGACCAGATGATCGGCGACGCGCACGAGCTGGGCATCCGGGTCGTCGTGGACCTGGTGCCGAACCACTCGTCCGACGCGCACCCGCGTTTCCAGGCCGCGCTCGCGGCCGAGCCCGGCTCCCCCGAGCGCGAGTGGTACATGTTCCGCGAGGGCGCGGGTGAGAACGGCGAGCTGCCGCCCAACGACTGGGAGTCGATCTTCGGCGGCCCCGCGTGGACCCGGCTGCCCGACGGGCAGTGGTACCTGCACCTGTTCGCACCCGAGCAGCCCGACTTCAACTGGGAGAACCCCGGGGTCAGGGCCGAGTTCCGGGACATCCTGGCCTTCTGGCTGGACAGGGGGGTCGACGGCTTCCGGATCGACGTGGCGCACGGCATGATCAAGGCCGAGGGGCTGCCCTCGGTCGGCCGGAGCAGCGACGACGGCGTCCGCCAGGCGGAGATGCTCGGCGACGAGGTCGTGCCGTACTTCGACCAGGACGGCGTGCACGACATCTACCGCGAGTGGCGGCCGATCCTGGACAGCTATCCCGGGGGCCGGATGGCGGTCGCCGAGGCCTGGGTCTCCTCGCCGCAACGGCTGGCCCGCTACATCGGCAGGCAGGAACTGCACCAGGCGTTCAACTTCGACTTCATGATGGCCGACTTCCACGCCAAGTCGTTCCGCACCGTCATCGACAGGTCGCTGGCCGAGGCGGAACTGGTCGGCGCGCCCACCACCTGGGTGCTGTCCAACCACGACAAGTGGCGGCACGTGACCAGGTACGGCGACGGCGAGGCGGGGCTGCGCCGGGCCCGCGCGGCCACGCTGCTGATGCTGGCGCTGCCCGGTTCCGCCTACCTCTACAACGGCGAGGAGCTGGGCCTGCCCGAGGTCCTCGACCTCCCGGACGAACTGCGCGAGGACCCGGCGTTCCCGCGCACCGGGGAAAGCCGCGACGGCTGCAGGGTGCCGCTGCCCTGGGGCGGCACGGTGGAGGAGGGCTTCCGGTTCGGCCCCGCGGGCGCGGCCAGGCCGTGGCTGCCGCAGCCGGCGTCGTGGGAGCCGCTCACCGCGCAGGCCCAGGAGGACGATCCGGACTCGACGCTGAACTTCTACCGGACCGCGCTGCGGATCCGCAGGGAGCATCCGGCGCTCGGCGGCGGCCGCGTGAAGTGGCTGGACTCGCCCGAGGACGTGCTGGTCATCGCGCGCGAGCCCGGCCTGGTCGTGGTGGTCAACGTCACCGACGGCCCGGTCACCCTGGCAGAGCTGGGCCTGTCCGGCGAGCCGCTGATCTCCAGCGGCCCGCTCGGCGAGAACGGCTCCATCCCCGCCGACACCGCGCTCTGGCTCGCGGTCTGAACGCTCGGGCCTGAGCCGCTCGGGCCTGAGCCGCTCGGGGCCTTTGAAGATCGCACCTGAGGGCGTGTTCCGTGGATCCGCGACGGAGGCGGAGACCCGCGGAACACGCCCTCGGGCTCCGGCGCCCGAAGCAGAAGGCGAAAACATTTCGGGAACTTTCCGCAAGATTTTGCGCGGATCGCGCCCGCCGGGCGGCCTTCCGGCAACACCCGCGAAACGGGATCCCGCATTACCACCGGCAGGGCGGGAATCACGACGGCGGGGGACCGCATCCGCGGGGTGACACGGCGGCTCCCACCGAGCGGACCGCCTCGTTCCGGCCTGCCGGTGGGAACGGCTGCGAAAGTCCGTTCGCGCGTCCCCTGACCGAAGGGGCAAAAAAACGTGAGCGACATCATCCGCAGGGGTGCCGACAAGAGCCCGCAGGGGGGCCGGACACCGGACTCCACCGCCGTGGGCCGTGAGGCCCGGCAGTGACGGCCGCCGAAGGCGGCCCGCTGCCGCCCGCCCGGGACGCGGACGCCGACCTGGGCAGGTCCTCGGCGCACTGGATCGACCGGAACACCGTCGCCTGGCAGGTGGAGCCGTCCCCCTCGCTCCGCTACCACCTCGCCTTCTCCGGCGAGGGCGACATCGCCTACGCCGACGGCGACCTCACCGGTGACACGCGGGTCATCCGCCTGACCCCCGGCGCGCTCACCGACGCGCAGAAGGCCAGGTGGCCGCACCTGGCCGCGCACACCGCCCTGACGGTGGATCCGCGCGACGCCGGCCTCGCCGGGGAGGCGCTGCGCGGCCAGGTCGTGGCCGTCGAACGGGACGCCTCCGGGGCGCTGCTCACCGCCACCGGCGTGCAGATCCCCGGCGTGCTCGACGACCTCTACGCCAGGGCCGCCGGCGCCGAACTCGGCCCGTCCTGGGGCGGGGAGCCCACGCTGTCCGTCTGGGCTCCGACCGCGCGCGGGGTCGAGCTGGCGCTCTACCGCGACGCGTCCGGCGCCGGCCGTACGATCCACGAAATGCGGCGTGACGACGAGACCGGCGTGTGGTCGGTGCGGGGCCTGCCCTCCTGGAAGGAGCGCTACTACACCTTCCTGGTGACGGTCTACTCCCCCGCCGCGGGCAGGGTGGTCACCAACGAGGTGACCGACCCCTACAGCCTGTCGCTGGCCGCCGACTCGGTCCGCAGCCAGCTCGTGGACCTCTCCGACCGGTCCCTGTGGCCCGGCGGCTGGTCCTCCCTGGTCAAGCCCGAGGCCGTGCCCCAGGGGCGCGCGTCGATCTACGAACTGCACGTGCGTGACTTCTCCGCCTCCGACGCCTCGGTTCCCGAGGACCTGCGGGGCACCTACGCGGCGTTCGCCACGGACTCCGACGGGATGAAGGAGCTGCGCGGGCTCGCCGAGGACGGCCTGACCCACGTGCACCTGCTCCCGGTCTCCGACATGGCGACCGTTCCCGAGAGAAGAGCCGGCCGCACCGAGCCCCGCTGCGACCTGGCCTCGATGCCCGCCGACTCCGAACGGCAACAGGCCTGCATCGCGCGGACCGCGGCCAAGGACTCCTTCAACTGGGGCTACGACCCGCTGCACTACACCGTGCCCGAGGGTTCCTACGCCCGCGACCCGGACGGTTCGGGCCGGATCAGGGAGTTCCGGAGCATGGTGGCGGGGCTGAACGCGGCCGGGCTGCGGGTGGTCATGGACGTGGTCTACAACCACACCCACGCCTCCGGCCAGGACCCCGCCTCGGTGCTCGACCGCGTCGTGCCCGGCTACTACCACCGGCTGCTGGGCGACGGCACCGTGGCCACCTCCACCTGCTGCGCCAACACCGCGCCCGAGCACATGATGATGGGCAAGCTCGTCGTCGACTCCGTCGTCACCTGGGCCCGCGAGTACAAGGTCGACGGCTTCCGGTTCGACCTGATGGGCCACCACCCGAAGGCGAACATGCTCGCGGTCCGCAGGGCGCTCGACGAGCTGACCCTCGCCGAGGACGGCGTGGACGGCGCGTCGATCATCCTGTACGGCGAGGGCTGGAACTTCGGCGAAGTCGCCGGCGGCGCCCGCTTCGAGCAGGCCACCCAGCTCAACATGGCCGGCAGCGGAATCGCCACCTTCAGCGACCGCCTGCGTGACGCGGTGCGCGGCGGCAACCCGTTCGACGCCGACCCCCGGGTCCAGGGATTCGGCTCGGGTCTGGCCGGCGCGCCCAACGGGTCCGCGGCCAACGGTACGGCCGAGCAGCAGAGGATCCGCCTCCTGGACTACCAGGACCTGATCAAGGTGGGGCTGACCGGCAACCTGCGTGACTACATCTTCACCGCCTCCGACGGCCGGCAGGTCAGGGGCTCGGAGGTGAGCTACAACGGCTCCCCCGCCGGCTACGCCGCCGCACCGGGCGAGGTCGTCACCTATGTGGACGCCCACGACAACGAGACCCTGTTCGACGCGCTGGCCTACAAGCTGCCGCAGGCGACCTCGATGGCCGATCGGGTGCGCATGCAGTCGCTCTCGCTGGCCACGGTCGTGCTGGCCCAGGGCATCGCGTTCGTCCACGCGGGCAGCGAGCGGCTGCGATCGAAGTCGCTCGACCGCAACTCCTACGACTCCGGCGACTGGTTCAACCGGCTGCTGTGGGACTGCTCGCGGGGCAACGGCTTCGGCGCGGGGCTGCCCCCCGAGGCCGGCAACGCGGACAGGTGGGTCTACGCCAGGCCGCTGCTCGCCGACCCGGCGCTGAAGCCGGACTGCGCGGCGATCGGCGCGGCACGGGCCAGGTACGGCGAGCTGCTGAGGATCCGTTCCTCCTCCCCCGCCTTCGCGCTCGGTTCCCTGGCCGAGGTGCAGAGCCGGCTCACCTTTCCCACCAGCGGCATCGGGGAGATCCCGGGTGTCGTGACCATGCACCTGGACGCCTCAGGCATCGATCCGCACTGGAAGTCGATCACCGTCGTCTTCAACGCGACCCCCGAGACGCAGTCGCAGACCATGGCCGCGCTGGAGGGTGCCCGAGCGAAGCTCCACCCCGTCCAGGCGGCCGGCGGCGACGACGTCGTGAAGCGGTCTGCCTTCGACCCCGGCACCGGCACGCTGAGCGTCCCGGCACGCACCGTGGCCGTTTTCACGGTGGCGGCCGGGTGAGCGGGATCCGGCGTGCGACCAGATTCAAAACTCGGCATGGTGCAGGTTGGGTTGATGTGGAGCGGGTAAGGCGGGTTACGCCGATCGGGGTTGGTAGCCATGTCAGACCACTTGTTTCAGGACCGGCATGATGCCGGTCGAGTTCTGGTCGGCCTCCTGGAGCACTACCGGGACAGGCCCGATACCGTCGTGATGGGGTTGCCCCGGGGCGGTGTGCCCGTGGCGTACGAGATCGCCAGGACTCTCGGCATTCCGCTCGACGTCTTCCTCGTCCGCAAGCTGGGCGTCCCGGGCAGGGAGGAACTGGCCATGGGCGCGATCGCCAGCGGCGGGGGCGTCGTGCTCAACGAGGACGTCATCCGGGGCCTGGGAATCTCGTCGAAGACCATCCAGGAGACGGCCGAGCGGGAAGGCCGCGAGCTGCTCCGGAGGGAGCGGGCCTACCGGGAGGGGCGTCCCCCGCCGGATCTCACCGGCAAGACCGTCATCGTCGTGGACGACGGTCTCGCGACGGGCGCGAGCATGCGCGCCGCCGTCCAGGCGCTTCGTCGCCTTCAGCCGGCCCGGATCGTCGTCGCGGTCCCGGCCGCGCCCGAGTCGACCTGCCATGAGTTCGCCGCCGTGGTCGACGAGATGGTCTGCGCCACCATGCCGTCGCCTTTCCTGGCGGTCGGGCAGGCCTACCTGGATTTCACCCAGACGACCGACGAAGAGGTGCGCGACCTGCTCCGCGCCGCGTCGATGTCACGCCAGGAGGGGAGATGAGCCAGCAGATCCCCGCCGCGGACGTCGTCCTGGACGCCGATATCGCGGTGCCGAGCCCGGCGCGCGGAATGGTGCTGTTCGCGCACGGAAGCGGCAGCAGCCGCCACAGCCCGCGCAATCGCCACGTGGCCGACGAGCTGCGGCAGGCCGGTCTGGCGACCATCCTCGCCGACCTGCTCACTCCCGAGGAGGAGCGGATCGACGCCCAGACCGGCGAGTTCCGGTTCGACGTCGGCCGGCTCGCCGTACGGCTGGCGGCGCTGACCGACTGGCTGGTGAGGCACGAACCCACCGCCGGCCTGGGCCTCGGGCTCTTCGGCGCCAGCACGGGCGCGGCGGCCGCGCTCGTCGCCGCCGCCGCCCGGCCCGCCTTCGTGAAGACGGTGGTCTCCCGTGGCGGGCGGCCGGATCTCGCCGGTGAGGCGCTCGGGTCGGTCCGCCAGCCGGTACTGCTGATCGTCGGGGAGCGGGACCCCGTCGTCGTCAAGCTCAACCGCGAGGCGGCGCAGGAGCTGGACGGCGAGGTCCGCCTGGTGATCGTCCCCGGCGCGTCGCACCTCTTCGAGGAAGAGGGGGCGCTGGAGCAGGTGGCCCGGCTGGCCCGCGACTGGTTCCTCCGTCACCTGGCGCCGGCGCCGCAGAGCCGGCCCTGGTGACGGCCGGTGACGGCCGGTGCCGGACGCCGTTCGGCACCGGCCATGACACCCCCCATGCTGGAGCTCCCACTCGCCCGGAAAGTTAAGACGGGCGACTCTGGACGTTCAGCTCAGGCACCCCTGTCCGGTCACCCTCGTGACTAGCGTTCCTAAAACACCCCAGTTCAGGGGCGTTTGCCGTATGTCATGAGGAGCCACCTTGCGAGTCCTGGCCGTTGTCCCCGCCCGTGGAGGTTCGGTGGGCGTTCCGCTGAAGAACCTGGCCGCGGTGGGCGGCACTCCCCTGGTCGCCCGCGCGGTGAAGGCCTGTCTGCGGGCCGAGCTGATCGACGAGGTGGTGGTCAGCACCGACCACGCGGAGATCGCCCGGGTGGCCCGCGACGCGGGAGCGACCGTGATCGACCGGCCGACCGAGCTGAGCGACGCGACCGCCTCCAGCGAGTCGGCCGTGCTGCACGTGCTCGACCACCTGTCCGACACCCCCGACGTGGTCGTCCTGGTCCAGTGCACCAGCGCGTTCATCGACCCCGCCGACCTGGACACCGCGATCGTCAAGGTCCTCGACGGCACCGCCGACGTGGTGTTCTCCGGGCTTGAGACGCACGAGTTCCTGTGGAGTGCCGCCGGTGCGGGCGTCAACCACGACCCGTCCTTCCGGCCGCGCCGCCAGGACCGCGAGCCGCACTTCCGCGAGACCGGCGCGTTCTACGTGATGCGCGCCGAGGGCCTGCGCGAGCACGGGCACCGCTTCTTCGGCGCCGTCGCCGTACAGGCGGTGCCGTCGCGGCACGCCCTTGAGGTGGACACCCCCGAGGACCTGGAGATCGTCCGGGCGCTGGCGCCCTTCGTGGACCAGCCCGAGCCGATCGACGTGGACGCGGTGATCACCGACTTCGACGGGGTGCACACCGACGACCGCGCCTACGTCGACCAGGATGGCCGTGAGATGGTGGCGGTCAGCCGCTCCGACGGCATGGGCATCGCGCTGCTGCGCCGGGCCGGCGTCAAGCTGATGATCATGTCCACCGAGCACAACCCGGTGGTCGCGGCCCGCGCCCGCAAGCTCGGCGTGCCGGTCCTTCAGGGCCTGACCGACAAGCGGACCGTGCTGCGCGACTGGCTGGCCATCGAGGGGCTGGACCCGGCCCGCGTCGCCTACGTCGGCAACGACGTCAACGACCTGGGCCCGATGAGCGAGGTCGGCTGGCCCGTCACGGTTCCCGACGCCCACCCCCGGGTCCGCGCCGCCGCCCGGACCGTGCTGACCCGGCCCGGCGGGGCGGGAGCCGTACGGGAGCTGTGCGACCGGGTCCTCGCGGCCCGCCCGGAGACCGAGCCCGCGCCCGCCCCCCGGGCCGAGCTGCGGCTCTCCCCGGTCGCCAAGCCGGTCCAGATCGGCGACACGCTGGTCGGCGCCGGGCAGCCGGTCTACGTGATCGGCGAGATCGGCATCAACCACAACGGCGACCTGGACATCGCGCGCAGGCTGATCGACGTGGCCGCCGACGCGGGCTGCCAGGCGGTCAAGTTCCAGAAGCGCACGCCGGAGATCTGCGTGCCGCTGGAGCAGCGCGACCAGATCCGGCAGACGCCGTGGGGCGAGATGACCTACATGGAGTACAAGATCAGGACCGAGTTCGGCCTGGAGGAGTACACCGAGATCGCCAAGTACTGCCAGGAGCGGGGCCTGCACTGGTTCGCCTCGCCGTGGGACGTGCCCTCGGTGGACTTCCTGGAGGCCATGGACGTGGTCACGCACAAGGTCGCCTCGGCCAGCGTGACCGACCTGGAGCTGCTGCGCGCGCTCGCCGCCACCGGCAAGCCGATCATCCTGTCCACCGGCATGTCGACGCTGGAGGAGATCGACCGCGCGGTGGAGATCCTCGGCACCTCCAAGCTGGTGCTGATGCACGCCACCTCCACCTACCCGCTTCCCCCGGAGGAGGCCAACCTCCGCACGATCGTCACCCTCCAGGAGCGGTACGGCGTGCCGGTCGGCTACTCCGGCCACGAGCGCGGGCTGCAGATCTCGCTGGCCGCGGTGACGCTGGGCGCGGTGACCGTGGAGCGGCACATCACGCTGGACCGCACCATGTGGGGTTCCGACCACGCCGCCTCGCTGGAGCCGGCCGGCCTGGAGCACCTGGTCCGCGACATCCGCATCATCGAGACCGCCCTCGGTGACGGCGTCAAGCGGGTCTTCCCCGGCGAGGAGGCCCCCAAGGCGCGCCTGCGCCGCGTCACCGTCTAGCCGTCCGGAAAACATCACAGAGGGACAATTTTGATAAAGCTGTCCGTCGTCGTCCCGGTACGAGACGCCGAACTCTACATCTCCGACGCGCTCACCTCGCTGGCGAGGAACGCGCGCAGGGACTTCGAGTTCATCGTGGTGGACGACGGATCGGCAGACGCGACCGGGCAGATCATCGACGACTTCCGCGATGATCTGCCCGGTCTGATCGCGCTGCGCAACGACGCTCCGGTCGGGCTGGCGGACGCCCGCAACCTCGGGGTGTCCCTGGCGTCCGGCCGCTATCTGACGTTCATGGACGGTGACGACTGGATCGCCCCCGGCTACCTCGCCGACCTGGTCGGGGCGATCGAGCGGCTCGGCTGCGACTTCGTCCGGGTGGACCACGTCCAGGTGGAGGGCCGCAAGCGGGTGGTCCACCGGGCGCCGCTGGCCACCCGGGAGGTGGTGCTGAAGCCGCGCGACCACATCCTGCCCGCCGGGGTGAAGACGATGGTCGACTACCCCTACGCCTGGGCCGGGATCTACCGCCGCGATCTCGGCGACCTGCTGACCTTCCCCGGGCACCTGCACACCGCCGAGGACCGGCCGTGGATCTGGCGGCTGCACCGGCAGGCGAGCTCGTTCGGGGTGGTCTCGCTGGCCGGTCTGTTCTACCGGCGAATGGTGTCCGGCTCGCTGACCCAGGTCGGCGACGCCAGGCAGCTGCACTTCTTCGACGCCTTCGACCTGGTCTTCGCGGATCTGAAGGAGGAGTTCGCGCCCAAGGCCGCGCGCACCTTCTGCGCGCTTCTGGCCCATCACCTGGAGCTGGGTGACCGTTTCTCCCCCGAGCTCCGCACCCGCTTCGAGCGACGCGGCGCCGACGCCCTGCGGCGGCTGCCCCCGGGCCTGCTCGC
Source organism: Streptosporangium sp. NPDC000396 (assembly GCF_042898655.1). NCBI lineage: Bacteria > Bacillati > Actinomycetota > Actinomycetes > Streptosporangiales > Streptosporangiaceae > Streptosporangium > Streptosporangium sp. NPDC000396. The sequence goes on along the minus strand of NZ_JBIAZA010000004.1, from coordinate 284,150 downwards.
CGAGGTCCGCCTGGAACCGGAACGCGACCAGATCCTGCAGAGACTGTTGGAGACCCGATGACGCAGCTGTTCTACGCCTCGACCCTGTTCGGCGCGATGACGCTGGCGGCCGCGATCGACGACGGCCGCTTCGGGCCGCACGACCGCCGCCGGATCCTGCTGGTCTCCAACAACGCGGCGATTCCCGAGATCACCCCGTCCCTGGACGAGGCTCCCGGCTTCGCCGCGCTGCGCCCGCGCTTCGACGAGGTCTGGTCGTGGAACGACATCGTGGCCCCGCTGCACCCGTCGGACTGGAAGGCCCGGATCATCGAGGTCCCGATGCTGGGCCGCCTCCTGCGGTCCCATCTCTCCCTTGACGGCGACCCGGACGAGCTGGTCCTGGAGTCCATCGCGGTCCCCCCGGCCAGGACCATCGCGGGTCTGATCAAGGACTGCCCGATCACGGTCTACTCCGACGGCCTGATGAGCTACGGTCCCACCCGCGACCCCCTCCCCCAGGAGATCTCCGGCCGGATCACCCGCCTGCTCCACCTCGACCTCGTTCCCGGCCTGTCCCCGCTGCTGCTGTCGGAGTACGGCGTGCCCGCCGAGCGCCTTCCCGACCGGTCCTTCCTCGACGTGCTCAGCATGATCCAGCCGAGCGCGGATGGTCTGCCCACCGGCCAGGCGATGATCCTGGGCCAGTATCTGTCGGCGCTCGACATCGTCACCCCCGAGGAGGAGGCCGGGCTCCACGCGGACATGCTGCGCGGACTGGCCGCGCGGGGCTTCGGCACCGTGCTGTTCAAGCCCCACCCGGCCGCCGGGCGGCGGCACGCCCAGCAGCTTCGCGAGACCGCCGGGGAGCTGGGCGTACGGCTGGCGGTCGTGGGAGAGACGGTCCCGGCGGAGTCGTGCTTCGCCGCGCTCAGGCCAGAGCTCGTCGTCGGGTGCTTCTCCACCGCGTTGATCACCGCCAGGCGCTATTTCGGCCTGCCGGTGGCGGCGATGGGCGGCGAGACGGTCCTGGAACGGCTCACGCCGTACGAGAACAGCAACCGGATTCCCGCCACCGTCACCGACGCCCTGCTGCCCCGCCTGTCCCCGGACGGATCGCTGGAGGAGCCGCCGGCGGTGGACCTTCCGGTGCTGGTCCGCGCGGTCGGCTACTGCATGCAGAGCGAAACCCACCCCGGCCTGCGCGAGACGGCCGCCGCCTACCTGGACGCCCACGGCCCCGCCCGCTATTTCAAGCGCCAGCGCCTGACAACCCTGGGGCTGCTCCCCGCCGGCGGCACACCTCAGGCGAGCACTCTGGGCAGGCTCCGCCGTTGCCTGTCCAGGGCCCTTTCGTAACCTCCGCCCGCCCGCCTTGCCCCGCCGCCTTGCTTGCTCCGCCTGCCTGTCCGGCCTCCCCCTAGACGAGTCATTCCGAATGATCAGAGGTCGTAGGCGATCAGCGATCGTGTCACCCCGGCTGGGTTGTCCGTCCTATGGGTAGTAGAGCTCTTGGGCGCGGGCGGAGTCGATGGGTCGGTCCTGGGGCAGGTGCAGGAAGTGGTCCAGTTGCCACGCCTGCGCAGTGCTGGCTTGGCGGTTGGTGGTGGTCACCCAGGGCGGGTAGACGCGGAAGGCTCGTTTCCCACCGGAACCGTTTGCTGACACGACGCCGCATTGGCAGAGCGCGTCCATGGGAAAGACGAACTGGCCGAGCTGGCCCCAGCCGGCGCCCGATTCTTGGTCAGGACGTCTTCCGTGCCCTCTTGGCCTTCGTGCCGACACCGCCGAACAAGGCAAGGCCGCTGACGACGACCCGCGGCGCCCCCCGCTTTCTGCGGACGGCGCTTCTGTCGAATCCGCCGAACAGGCCGAAGCCCTTGACCTCGACTTCGACGTCGTCGGGAACGGTGACCTCCGTGTAGCCCCAGAGGGCGAAGACACGGACCCTGATCTCGTGGTTGGTGAAGCGGGCGTCGCACAGATCGATCTCGCCACCGCCTCGATGCGAGACCGGCTCGGAACGGGCCGCCCCGCCAGTGCGGCGCGGATCCCGGCCTCGATCGCGTCCATCAGCTCCACCAGCTCCGGCCGCGCGGCCCCCTGATAGTCGGAATGCATCTCAGCCCAGACGAACAGGCGCAGGTAGCGCTCATCGGCCAGGATGTCGAACAGCACTCCCATGATCCCCGCAGCGGTCGGTACACCCCGCTCGGCCCTGATCCGCTCGCGTACCCGCTCCTCGACACGATCGTTCTCGGCCGTCAATACCTCCCGGACCAGGGCGGCATAGGTGCCGAAATAGTGCGTCACGAGCCCATGGGCGACACCGGCCGCCTCTGCGATCTGTCTCAAGCTGACATTGTCCGGACCTCGTTCCCTGATCAGCCGGGCCGCCGCCGCCGCCAGCAGCTCCCCCCGCGATTCCTCGGGACTGCGCCTGCGTCGTCTGGGTGTCATGAACGGCAGCCTGTTGTCCACTGGACAACAGGCTGCCGCCTGTACACCATCGTCACCCTGCCATCGCGGGCGCTGCGCCCACAGGAGCGATCACTTGGCGCGCTCGCCACGTCCGACGAGGGCGCACGGCCCACTCCGAGCACACCGTCACCATCACCGAGGACGCCCCCTTGGTGCTCACCCGGCGAGAACCCCGCAACGCGGGCTGATTCCGCCAGTCGGCTATCCACAAAGGACGCCTGAGAGGCCACGTGGATTGGTGCGGATGGGGGCTGTCTGCGGGCTGGGTCAGGACTTGCCCACTCGGGCTGCCGGGGTTCTCGAACGTGACGCCGCGTAATTGAATGCGTCATCGCCTGGTGTGGTTCTACGGATCCCGCCGATCGCTGTCATCGGCCACAATCAGGCACCTGTAGTTGTCGGGCCACGCCCACGTAGCCGTACGATCACCCGGTCAAGGACCGCGATGTCGATACACGAGAGTCTGGCAATCCTTCACCGCGCCGCCGAATCCGGAACGGTCATCATCACGGCGTCGGAGCCCGCCTCCGCCGAAGCCGTCCGCGACCGCGAGACCGGGCTGAAGCCCCATTTCGGAACCGTCGACTGGACGGCTCCGCCCAGCTACCGGGCCTTCCTCGCCGAGCACAACACCTTTGCCGGTAAGCGCTGGGACGTCTCATCCAACGGGTACATCGAGTTCGTCGTCGTCGGTGACGATGCCATCGTTGCGCTGAACTCCGATCTCGTGCACATGCCCGAGCAGGTGGGCCGCGGCGACCTTCCCCACGTTCGGCGCCTGGCTGGACGCGATGGCCAACGCGTTCACCGCGTCTGAGCCACCGAGCTGGTTCGAGCAGCTGGGCTCTCCGGGCTTCTACCCGGGGCTGTAGGAGGCCGTACGGATAGGGGTGCGGTCATGAGTCGAAGATGATCCGGTCGCTGGCGCGTCGGCGGTGGCAGCCGAGTGGATGTGGGCGGGGAAGCGTAAGGTCAGGGTTCCGCGCGCCGGTCGAGGCCGAGCGTGGCGATGAGGTCTTCGTGGAGCTCGAACCAGACACGGTGGCAGGAGTCGACGTCGGTACGGTCGACCCAGGCGCCCTCCCCGGCTCGGGCGCGCGCCAGGGCTGTGGTGAATCGTGTGTCGTATCCGCGGAACCGTGTGAGGACGCTCCCGAGCCGGTCTGCGAGTGGCGTGAGTGCGCGGTCGATGCCGGCGAGCTCGTAGAGAATTCTGGCGTCCCAGGCATAATCGGAGTGGTCGTTGACGGCGAGCCGATCGCCGGCGGTGGGCCGGAGTTGCCAGTCGGTGCAGGCTCGTAACAGGAGGGCGTTCAGCGGGAGGAACTCGCGGTAAACGTCACGGACCTCGTCGGCACCGCCGACGCGTGCGAGCTCGGCCGCGAGCCGGCGCTCGTTCTCGGCCCGGCCCGGTTCGGTCAACGACCAACCTCCGGTGCCGGCGAAGGCGGTGTGCTCAACCCAGCCACGTGCCTCGGCGTCGCACAGCGCCTCTTTCGTCTTGGCCGCATCGAGCCCGAACCGATGAGCGATCACCGGGGTGTCTGCGAACCCGGTGAGGCGCATGGCGTGCAGGACCAGCAGGTCGGGCTGAGAGTCCCGCGTCACGAGCCGGCGTCCTGTCGTGCTGCCAGGCGGGTGTACCGCTGCTGGCACGCCTGCGGGGAGTTGAACCCCATTGCGTGCGCCATCTGTGCCCAGGTCAGTCCTGCGCTCCGGGCCGTGAACAGCAGGGCGGCTTCGAGTCCTTCGACCTCGTCGCGTGCGGCGGGCAGGAGGGCGAGCGTGCTCAGGATGTCTTCCGGGCCCAGATCGGCCCAGCGCCAGACAGCGAACTGCACGAGGTCGACCGCCGACAGCGGGGCGGGCGAGGGTCGCCACGGGCGGGCGTCGAGCGCATCTGCGCCCAGGCTCAGAAGGCGCTCACGCGCGTCCTGCTCACGGTGGGCCTGGATGTGGTCAGTGTGCACGGTGTGAGCGATGTCGTGCTTGCGTTGCATGCAGCCCATGATTCATAATCAACAAAATGTTGTCAACTATTTGTTGAAGGGTTGAGGTGGATGATCGTACCCCTCACGGAGGCTGTCGCCGATACCTGTGGGGGCAAGGCCGGCGCACTCGGCGCGTTGCTCCGCGCGGGCCTGCCGGTTCCTGATGGCTTCGTCGTCTCGTTCGCTGCTTACCTCGCCGCTGTCCGCGACCTGAACCTCGGGCGGTTCGCCAGCGAGTCGGACGATCTTGACGCAACGCGGCAGGTGATCGAGACCCGCCCGGTCCACGCCACCGTGATCGATGCGCTGGGAAACGCACTCGACGAGCTCGGCGATCCGCCCGTGGCGGTAAGATCATCGGCAGCAAATGAAGACACCGGTCAGGCATCGGCGGCCGGTCAGCACGAGAGCTTCCTCGCCGTACACGGAGTCAGCGAGGTCGCCGATGCCGTGCGTGCCTGCTGGGCCTCGCTGTTTTCTCCACGTGCCATCGACTACCGGCGTACCTCCGGCCGAGACGACCAGCCGTCCGACGATCTTATGATGGCCGTCATCGTCCAACGCCAGCTGGACGCCGAGGTATCCGGGGTCATGTTCACACCCGCAGACCCAAACGACGCCACCCAGATCGAGGCGTCCTGGGGCCTCGGCCCCAGCATCGTCGGGGGCAAGGTCACCCCTGACGCCTACTGCGTCGCCGACGACGGGTCGGTCACACGCGCCATCGCAGACAAACGAACCCGCCTCGACCGGCACGGCACGCAGCTCGTCATTCGCGACGTACCCACCCGCACCCGGAACCAACCGACGATCGACGACGCGACCGCCACACAGCTGGCCAAGCTGGGCAAGGAGATTGCTGCCCTACTCGGTGGACCGCAGGACATCGAGTGGGCGATCGTCGACGGCCGCACCTGGATTCTGCAAGCACGGCCGGTCACCGCCGCACCCCCACCACCAACACCGCCTTCCGGCACCTCGGCCACCCCAGCCGCCACACTCACCGGAACACCAGGCAGTCACGGGACCGTGACCGGCACCGCGAGAATCGTCCGCGGTCCCGGCGACTTCGCACGTGTGCACCCGGGCGACATCCTCGTCTGCCCCTTCACCGACCCCGCTTGGACACCGCTGCTGCGCATCGCCGCCGGCGTCGTCACCGAAACCGGAGGCGTGCTCTCCCACGCCGCGATCGTCGCTCGCGAGCACGCCATCCCCGCCGTCCTCGGCATCCCAAACGCGACCAGCAGGCTCCACGACGACACCATCATCACCATCGACGGCACCACCGGCACCGTCACGGCCACAAACGCTTGACTGATCACTTCCGTCCCTGGCCGGGAGACATCGCCAGAAGTCGCACACCGCCGACGTAGCAAGAGTGTCAGCAGTCGCAACGGCACGGACCCCGCCCCGTTCGCTGACGATGATCGCGCCGCCCGGCCGCGCACGGTCTCCTCGGTCTCTGCCAGATCAAGAGCCGACCCCACCCAAGCATCCCGCCGCCGAACCCACATCTACGGATCGAAAGGAGATGGGAAGCGGGCCCTCACGGACACCGCGCCCCTAACCACTAATGACAACGCGACACCTCTACCTAGCACGCCACGGCGCGGCCGACGCGTTCGGGGAGCTCACCGACATCGGGCGCCAGCAGGCGGACCTGCTGGGCGAACGGCTCGCCGGCGTACCGGTCGACGCCGTGTGGCACTCTCCGCTACCACGCGCCGTGGCAAGCGCGCACGAACTCGCCCGGCATCTACCTAACGTGCCCGTGACTGAGGCCGCCGAACTCGTCGACCACGTGCCCTACGTTCCCAGTGCGGCCGAAACACCCCCGTCCTGGGCCGGCTTCTTCGACGGCTACGACGACACCGAGGCAGCCTCGGGCCAGAGACTCGCCGAGGCCCTGGTTGCCCGGTTCGCGAAGGCCCCCGACACGACCACGAAAGAGACCCGGCCCGACACACACGACGTCCTGGTAACGCACGCCTACCAGATCGCGTGGCTGGTGCGGCACGCACTGGACGCGCCGCCATCCCGGTGGCTCGGGCTGAACAGCGCCAACACCGCACTGACGGTCATCGAGTACCGCAACGGCCTGCCGCCCACGATCGTGATGTTCAACGACATGAGCCACCTCCCGCCCGACCTGCGCTGGACCGGGTTCCTCGCAGGCATGAGGCCGTGACGTGGCTCCTGCTATCCGTACGTGCTCCTCGGCTACGTGACGCCGACCGGGTAGCACATGCTCGGCGTGGAGCTCGGACTTACTCGTCTAGCCGAGGGCGTTGAGATAGCGGCGCATCCGGCGTTTGGCCCGGTAGCCGACGCGCAGCACGTTGGGCGGAACCTCGACGCGCAGGCGGGCACGGCGGCGGGCGGCGGCGAACTCCGGGCCGTCGAGCAGCGATCGCGCGGGGACCAGGCGGCCGGAACGGGCCTGGCCGACCAGGGCGACCAGCTGGGAGATCCAGTCGCTGTCGCCGGGCTGGTGGAAGTAGTTCGCCCGGCACCAGGCCTCGTCCGGCGTCAGGAAACGCCCCTCGGACAGGTCGTCCAGGGTGCCGAGCAGGCCGCTTCCCTCGAAGACCAGGTTGATCATCTCGGCGCTGACCCCGAAGTCCGACAGCACCAGCAGGGGCACCGACTGGGCGATCGCCTCCAGCGCCGCGGTCGAGCTGACCGTGACGAACCCGGCCGCGTGGGCCAGATGCTCGTGCATGGAACCGGCTTCGAAGCGTACGGCGCCGGGACGGACCAGGCCCCCGTCGGCCAGCGACTGCCACAGGCGCTGGTAGTGATGGCGCTCGTTGTGGGTCTGGCGCTCGTTGTCCAAGGCACGAAGCTTGACCACCACGTCCAGGTCCGGACGGCGTTCGGCCAGCGTGGCCAGCGCGAGCAGGATCTGCTCGCGCTCCTCCCTGCGCTTGGGCACCTTGGCCTGGGTCGCGAACACCACCCGGTTGCGGGGACCGGTGACGGGGACCTCCGTCCCGCCGCGCAGGAACGGCAGCCGGGCCAGGCCCACCGCCCCTCCTCCGCCCAGCTGCCGGCCGAGCGCCGAGAACTCCTCCACCTCCCGCCCGCTGTGCAGGACGAACAGGTCACATCCGCTGCGGAACAGCCACGCCTTCTCGGTCGCCGGGATGGAGATCCCCGGCAGCCCCGACACGAACACCGGTCTCGGCGCCAGGCCGGCGAGCACCTCGCTGACCAGCACGTCCACCACGGGCCCGGTGCAGGCGACCAGCACCACGTCGGGTCTGAGCCGCTCGGCGGCCCGGCGCAGCGCCCGGGCCGACAGCACGGGTGGATCGGTGGCCGCGCCCGCGACGGCCGCGTGGATCTGGGCCGGGGAGGGCGTGATCGGGGTACGGATCACCGTCAGCTCCGCCGTACAGCTCGAAGGAAGGTCCCCGAGCAGGTAGGCGGCCCATTTCAGGTAGGAATCCGAGTCGGCCACAGCCAGGATCTTCAACAAGCACCTCCAGCGTGGGGTCCCCTCGGATCGATCCGTTTCATCCGGGGGGTCATGACCCTGTGACTCCAGCGTCGTGATGGGCGAACATCGACAGGTGGGAACGGAGCGAGGGGGCCGCCTGGGCGGTCCACCACTCGTCGGGAACGTCGACCGTCTCCACGGTGACGCCGCGGGCCGAGAGCAGCACCCGCAGAGATGTGACCGCGGTGGACGGCAGGCTCAGCACCCGCTGCTCCGCGGCCAGCCCGCGCAGGGTCATCTCGGCGGGGATGCCACCGTCATAAACGGTGATCCCGGGTTGTTCCCTGACCCGGGCGAGATCGTGGGGGTCCTCCCGGCGGTGCGGGAAGTAGGCCACCGGTTCGGCCGAGCCGAGCCCGGCCAGCCAGGTGAAGTAGCGGTCACGGTGGATCAGGCCGTTGCGGACCAGCGAGGTGCCGAGGACGACGGTCCGCTCCTCGGGGCGCGGCCTGCGCAGGGGCTGCGACCGCAACCAGGCGAAGTCGTGGGTGACCAGCTCGACGCCCCTGTCCCGTACGGCCCGCGCCAGCTCGGCGGGCACGGGCAGCGCCGTGAAGACGGACAGCCGCCCCGATCGGGCGGCGGCGCGCAGCCGCAGGCCGGCGGCCGTCCCCAGCACGCTCCTGAGTTTGGTCCCGAGCGGACCGGCGGTGGCCCGGGCCCTCAGCAGCGGCGTCCAGATCCGGCCGGTGAGCAGTTCCAGGAGCCTGATGGTGGCCAGGCCGTCGTCGACGATCACGATGCGGCCCGGCAGCGCGGTGAGCCAGCCGACCTGCACCTTGCCGGAGAAGGCGTCACCGACCGCCCAGGTCGTGCCCCGACGGGGCCTGGGCATCTCGGGCTCGGGCTCGGGCAGCTCCAGGCCGCCGGGAAGGCCGAGCCGGGAGATCTCACGGCGGGTGACGGCCAGCGGACGCAGCCCGGCCCGGGGCACCACCCGGGTGTGCGCTTCGAGCAGCCCGGCGTGGTGGGCCTCCACGGCGCAGAGCATCTGCAGCGGGGACTCCACCCAGGCAACGGCCGAACCCTGCTCCCGCGCGTGGTCTCGACCGTGCTCCACGCCGGGCGATGACCCGTTCACGACTGTCCCACGGTAACCCGGATGTCTTACACGCCCGGGAACTATGGGTGAACACCCGAATACACCAACTTGTGCCCCGGCCGGGAGGGCCGAGCCCGGCCGGACGGCCGCCGAGTCCCTGCCCTCACATGGTCCGCCCTTTACCGGCAGGCCCCCTGGGACCTCTTCGTCAAGGGCGGGCCCGCCGGGTGCCGTCCCCGCCGGGCGCCGCCTGGTTCACGGCGAATCCCAAGACGGGATCATGACGCGCACGGGCATCTTCGCAGGTTAAAACGGTCGCAAGCTAAAAGATCTACGGTGACGGCCGGGTCAGAGAAGCGCAAAGCCGCGCCATGGCGGCTCCTCGCCGATGCCGTCGCTCGAAAACGCCTGATTCACAGGGGTTTCCGGCGCCGAATCGATCGCGGGCACATTCTCGCGACAGCTCCGGAACTTCCAACCTTTCCCCCTCGATTGGGGCGTTTTCCCAAGTCAAGGCAATGTGTCGGACTTGTAATCGTTTGTCCGGTTCACGTAGCTTCTACTCATTCGTGGCGAACGCCTAGGTCTGCCAAGGCCTGCGCATTGCCAGTACATTGCCCGACCGAACTTGTCAGGAACGGACCAATCCGCCTGATGAGCCCGGCCGCCGAATCCGCGAGTCTCGCGGAACCGGGGAACCACGTTTCTGGGGTGAATCAGCGCTTTCACGCGCCGTAGGGCACTTCCCAGCCCGAACCCGTCAGCTAACCCGGTAGGCGGTATGGAAGCGAAGCAAGGAGTCGAATCCCCGCATGACCGAGCACCGCCTCACCCCCAAGATGAACCGTCTGGCCCGCGTCCTCGTGGGTGCGTCCATCGCCGTCACCGGTGGCCTCATCGCGGCCCCCGCCCTGGCGGACACGCCCGGACACAGCCCCGTCGGCGCCCCGCCGGCGGAGGTCGCCAACAACCAGGCCCAGCGGCTGCCCAAGGTCACGGCCGCGCAGGTCCTGGACCTGGCCTCCAAGCAGATCGGTGTCTCGGAGAACGCTCAGGGCGGCGGCACCAAGTTCCACGCCTGGTACATGTCCTCCCAGCGGGCCCAGGAGACCGTCGCCCGTGACGGCGGCAGCGTGCGGGCTTACGCCAACGCTCCCTGGTGCGCGATGTTCGTCTCCTGGGTCGGCGACCACGCCGGCATCCGTCCCACCATGGGCTGGGACGCCTACACCGTCACCCACGCCCAGTGGTTCAAGAACAACGGGCACTGGGGCACCACTCCCAAGCCCGGCGCCGTCGTCTACTTCGACTGGAACGGCGGCAAGAGCATCGACGGGATCGACCACGTCGGCTTCGTGAAGAAGGACAACGGCGACGGCACGATCACCACGATCGAGGGCAACACCGGCAACGGCAAGGTCGAGCAGCGCGTTCGGCCCACCTCCCAGGTCGTCGGCTACGGCTACCCGGTCTACAGCGGCTGACCCAAACGCGCCGGTAGGGTGCACGCCCCTCCCCTCGGGGTGAGAACTCAAAAGGCTCCTTGAGCGAGCGGTTCCTGCGATCCCCCTTCGCAGGGACCGCTCGCCGCTTTTGTTCACCCTTCACCCACCCCGGCGGCGGCCGTGCGCGGGCGCCTGGAGCGCCCCGCGGTGACATTGGACACCCATCCGATCAAGCGTGACTCCGCCCGATCGGACACGTGTAACTTGAGCGGGTCGCACATACTTTCCATCCCCGGCGAAAGGACCCCCGTGTCCCGGCAGTTCACCCTCCGCAGCGGCGCCATGTACGCCGAGATCACCGAGCGAGCCGCGGCCCTGCGCGTGCTCCGGCACGGTGAACGCGACCTGGTGACCAGCTGGCCGGAGGACGGGCCGATCCCCTGCTACAGCGGCACCCTGCTCGCTCCCTGGCCCAACCGGGTCGCCGGCGCCTCCTACGCCTTCGGCGGCGAGACCTACCGGCTTCCCGTGAACGAGGAGAACAGGGGCCACGCCCTGCACGGGCTGGTCGCCGAAGCCGATTGGCGGGCGGTGGAGTGGCTGGCCGTGGAGGACGAGCACGGTTTCGTACGGCTGGCGCACACGATCACCCCCTCCCCCGGCTACCCGTTCACCGTCGCCCTGCAGGTGACCTACTCCCTGACTCCCGACGGGCTGGCCACCACACTGACCGCGGAGAACCTCGGCGACCGCCCCGCCCCCTACGGCTGTGGCCCGCACCCGTGGCTGCTGGCGGGCGACAGCGTCGAGGAATACGAACTGCGCGTGCCCGCGACCACGGTGCTGCTGGTGGACGACCTGCTGCTGCCGCGCTCGCTGGAGGACGTCTCCGGCACGCCGTACGACTTCAGGACCTCACGCCCGGTCGGCGCCACCGCCGTGGACCACGCCTTCACTGGCCTCCTCCCGGACCCCGACGGGCTGGTCCGGGTGCGGGTGAGCGGCCCGGCCGGCGGGGTCGAGCTCCGCTGGGACGCCGCGAGGCTGCCCTGGGTGCAGGTGTGCACCGGCACCGGGCTCGACCACGCGGGGCTGGCCGTCGAGCCGATGACCTGCCCGCCGGACGCCTTCAACTCGGGCACCGATCTGATCGTGCTCCAGCCCGGCGACAAGGTCGAGACCTCCTGGACGATCTCCCCCGTCTGACCCGCGCCGGACGGACGCGACGGATGCGGAAGCGGCCGGAGCCCCTGCCGCCGGAGAGATTCCGTCAGGACTCCTCAGCCGGCTCCTCGCCCGCGGGGAGGCCGGAGTGGGCGACGGTGATGCGGCGGCCGGTGCCCCGGCCCGTCTCGAGCTCGTCCACCAGGGCCACGGCGTAGTCCTCGGCGCTGATGAAGCTCCTGCCGTCGGCGTCGGTGAGCAGCTGGTCACCGCCCCGCCGGTAGGCCCCCGTGCGCTCCCCCGGCGCGATCTCCGCCGGGGGCGAGACATAGGTCCAGTCGAGATCGCCGGCCCGCGTGCGGATCAGGTCCAGCAACTCGGCCTGGGCCAGCGCCTCGGCCTTGTAGAGGTCGGGGAATCCGGGGGTGTCGACGAGCCGAGTCCCCGGCGCCACCTCCAGGCTGCCCGCTCCCCCGACGACCACCAGGCGGCCTACCCCCGACGCGCGCAGCCCCTCGAGCACGCCGTGCCCGGCCGCGAGCAGCGGGCCCGACGCCTCCGAGCCGTCACGCGGCGGCGCGATCGCGAGGACCACGGCGTCGTGGCCGGCGGCGAGCGCGGCCACGGCCGGGGCGTCGCTCGCGTCCGCCCTCTCGGTCCCCTCGGCGCCGCTGCGGGTCACCCCGGTGACCTCATGTCCCCGCGCCCGGGCCTCGGCCGCGATCCGGCTCCCGATCATGCCGCCGGCTCCGATGAGCAGAATTCTCATGACATACCTCCACTTTCTTCCTACGATGGTCGCGGAAGTGAAGGTATCCATTGGATACTGGTTACTTCAAAGTTCTCTTGATACCCTTTGGAAACTATGAAGCGCGGAAATGCGTTCGACCCGAACTGCCCGACCCGGCTGGTCCTCGACCGCATCGGCGACAAGTGGTCGGTGCTGGTCGTCCTGGCCTTGCTGGACGGCCCCCAGCGGTTCACCACGCTGCGCAACATGATCAATGGCGTCACCCCCAAGGTCCTCACGCAGACCCTGCGCGCGATGGCCGGTGACGGCCTGCTGACCAGGCGCGTCTTCGCCGAAGTGCCGCCGCGCGTGGAGTACGAGCTGACTCCGCTCGGGCGGACGCTGCGGACCCCGATCCAGGCCATCACCGACTGGGCCGAGGAGAACGTGAACGAGGTCATGGCGGCCCGCGAGGCGGCTCTCAAGGAATGACGCGAGTGCCGCCGCGCCGCCGCGAAGAGATCACCGGTCTCGGGGCAGGTGGAACATCTCGGACTCCATGTCGAAGAAGCGCCGGGTCCGCCCGCGCGGGGTCATGCCGAGTCGGCGGCAGACGGCCATGGACGCCTCGTTGCCCGGCATGACCAGGGCGTAGACCTCCTCCAGCCCGGAGGCGAAGCCTCGCTCGACCGCGCCCCTGGCGGCCTCGGTGGCATAGCCGTTCCCCCAGGAGTCGGGGTGGAAGTGCCAGCCCGCCTCCACCTCCCCCTCTCCCCCCGGGATCGGCCGGAACAGCACGGTCCCGGCCGCGACCGCCGTGTCGCGGACCTCGACCGCCCAGGATCCGAACCGGCGATCCCGCTCGTGGAAGGCCCGCCAGCGATCCACCGCCGCTGCCGCCTCGAAGGTGAAGGGCGGCAGCCAGCGGGTGACCTCCTCACGGGAGTAGAGGTCGGTCACGCGGTCGAGATCGGCCTGGTCGTGGGTCCACTCACGGATGATCAGTCTCTCGGTCTCATAAACGGTCATGGCACAACTGTCGCCGAACCGGTCACGGCACGCGTCACCCGTCAGGCGGATGGAATCCTGGCCACCATGACGGGCGTCGTGGTGGGCTGTTCGGAGCCGCCCTCCGGTTCGACCGTCAGGCCGACCCGGTCGTCGCCTTCGAGCGGGGTGGCCAGGACAGGGGCCGTGACGCCGCCGGAGGTGCGCTCCAGCAGCCCCGCCGGGCGGACGCCGCCGGACCCCATCAGCCACAGCTGGTACACACGCGAGCCGGGCAGTGCGGGAAGGCCTCGCGCGGTGAACACCATCCGCCCCTCCGCCCGCGACATCACGATGGTGCCGGTGCCCCCGGAGGAGACGGGGCGCCTGACGGTCTTGGCGTCGGGGGCCGCGATCACGGCCACGACCCGCTGGAGCGCGTCACGCTCCCGCACGGCGTCCACGGCGACGACGCCGAGAAACACCGCGGCCGCGCTCGCCACCGCCACCAGGCCCGTCGCGACACGCCCGCGCCACGGAGAGCGGGGCCTGAGCCGTACCACGTCGCCGGGTGGCGGCTCGGCGGAGCGCTCCACCAGCGGCGGTTCCTGGCGCACCTCAGCGATCCGCTCCATGACGCGGGCCCGCAGCGAGGCGGGCGGCGTCTCGGCGGCTCCCGCGGCGAGGCGGGCCGCGGTCTCCGAAAGGCCGCGCACCTCGACGGCACAGGCCTCGCACCTGGCCATGTGGTCCTCGAAGAGCGCCACCTCCCGCTCCGGAAGGGCGTGCAGCACGTAGGCGCCGGACAGGGTGTGGAGATCCTCGTTCATCGCTCCACCCCCATGCAGTCGCGCAGTCGCACGAGTCCGTCGCGCATCCTGGTCTTGATCGTGCCGAGCGGCACCTTGAGCAACCCGGCCACCTCCGGGTAGCTGTAACCACCGTAGTAGGCGAGCGTCACCGCCTGCCGTTGCAGGTCCGTCAGGCCTCCGAGGCAGCGGCGCACCCGCTCCCCTTCCAGGCGGGCGGTGACCGTTTCGGAGACCTCGTCGTAGGCGACCTCCCCGGACATCCGGGAGACCCGCTCCTCCCGGTCGGTCGAGGCCTGCGCGGACCTGACCCGGTCCACGGAGCGGCGGTGGGCCATGGTCATCACCCATGAAAGGGCGCTGCCGCGCGTCCGGTCGTATCTGGACGCGGTGCGCCACACCTCGACCAGGACCTCCTGCGCCACCTCCTCGGCCTGCGCGCGGTCGCGCACGACCCGCCGGGCGAGACCGAAGACCGGTCCGGCCAGAAGGTCGTAGACCCGGTCGAACGCCTGTTCCTGTCCCAGCGCCACCTGAGCCAGGAGATCCTCCAAGCCGGTCCCCGCTCCGGGGACCGGCGCCTCTGAGGGCTCACGCTCTGTCCTCACACCTCCCCATTCGACACCGGGTGACGACCGGATTGCCAGGGAGAGTGTTTTCTTCGCGGCCACCCTGTGAGAGAATTTCAATGGGTGATGAATTATGAATCGGAACACATGCGTGATCGCCGGGGGCGGCCCGGCGGGGGCCATGCTCGCGCTGCTGCTGGCCCGGTCCGGCGTCCAGGTGACACTCCTGGAAAAACACGGCGACTTCCTGCGTGACTTCAGAGGCGACACGATCCACCCCTCCACGCTGCAGGTCCTCGACGAGATCGGGCTGGCGGAGGAGTTCCTCAGGCTTCCCCACCGCAAGATGTCCTCCATGGAGTTCAAGACCGACGACGCCACGGTGCCGGTCGCCGACCTGTCCAGGCTGGACGGCAAATACGACTACATCGCGTTCGTTCCGCAGTGGGACTTCCTCAACCTGGTGACGAGCGCCGCGAGCCGCTATCCCAACTTCCGCCTCGTCATGAACGCCGAGGTGCACGGCGTGATCCGCGAGGGCAACGCGGTGCGCGGAGTCCGCTACCGGGACCCCGAAGGCGAGCACGAGATCCGGGCGACGCTCACCGTGGCCGCCGACGGCCGCCGCTCCGACGTGCGCAGGGCCGCCGGGCTCGTCCCAGTCGAGCACGGCGCGCCGATGGACGTGCTCTGGTTCCGGCTGCCGCGCGAGTCCGCCGACCCCGACGAGACGTTCCTGCGGCTGTCCACCGGCCACATGATGGTGGCGATCAACCGCGGGACCTACTGGCAGCTCGCCTACATGATTCCCAAGAACGGTTTCGACGCCCTGCGATCCCGGGGCATCGAGGCGCTCCGCGAGCCGGTCGGCAGGTTGCTGCCCTTCCTCAAAGACCGCGTCGAGCTGCTGTCGGACTTCGGCGACGTGAGCGTGCTGTCGGTCGCGCTCAACCGGCTGCGCCGCTGGCATCGTCCGGGCCTGCTGATCATCGGCGACGCCGCGCACGCCATGTCCCCGGTCTTCGGCGTCGGCATCAACCTGGCGGTGCAGGACGCGGTGGCCGCGGCCAACCTGCTGGCCGGACCGCTCGCCGCCGGAGCCGAAATCCCCGAATCGCTGCTCGCCAAGATCCAGCGCCGCCGCATCCCGCCCACTGTGATCACCCAGTTCGCCCAGCGCGTGGTGCAGAACCTGGTGATCCGTCCCGCCCTATCCGAGAAAGCCCGGCCGGTACGGCTGCCGCGCGACATTTCCCGGCTCCCGGTGATCAGCTCTCTGGCCCGCCGTTTCATCGGCCAGGGCGTCCTTCCCGAACATGTCAGGACCCCCATGAAGTCTCATCATGCGTAAAGAACGTTCTCAATACGTGGACAATGGGTCGGCGCTCCCACGTAGTTGCAATAGCCTGGTATGTCGTGAGCATCAACCTCGATTCCTGGCGGCAGCTGCCCGCGGCGCAGCAGCCCGAGTGGCCCGACCACGGCGAGCTGGACAAGGTCGTCGCCGAACTCAAGGGGCTGCCGCCCCTGGTGTTCGCCGGGGAGTGTGACAACCTCAAGGAGCACCTGGCGGCGGTGGCGCGGGGCGAGGCCTTCGTGCTGCAGGGCGGCGACTGCGCCGAGACGTTCGCCGGAGCCACCGCAGACGACGTGCGCAACAAGCTCAAAACGCTGCTGCAGATGGCGATCGTGCTCACCTACGCGGCGAAGGTGCCGGTCGTGAAGATCGGCCGGATGGCCGGGCAGTTCGCCAAGCCCCGGTCCAAGCCGACCGAGGTCCGTGACGACGCGGAGCTGCCCGCCTACCGGGGCGACATGGTCAACGGCTTCGACTTCACTCCCGAATCCCGCATCCCCGACCCCTGGCGGCTGCTGCGCGCCTACCACTCCTCCGCGGTGACGCTGAACCTGGTCCGCGCCTTCACCAAGGGCGGCTACGCCGACCTGCGCCTGGTGCACGCCTGGAACCAGGACTTCGTGGCCGAGTCCCCGGCCGGCAAGCGCTACGAGCAGCTCGCCCGGGAGATCGACCAGGCGCTGGCGTTCATGCGCGCGTGCGGGGCCGACCCGGAGGAGTTCCACAGCGTCGAGTTCTACTCCTCGCACGAGGCGCTGATCCTCGACTACGACCGGGCGCTCACCAGGATCGACTCCCGGACCGGCCGGCCGTACGACGTGTCGGCGCACATGGTCTGGATCGGCGAGCGCACCCGCCAGCTCGACGGCGCGCATGTGGAGTTCTTCTCCCAGATCCGTAACCCGATCGGGGTGAAGCTCGGCCCGACGACGACGCCCGAGGACGCCCTCGCGCTGATCGAGAAGCTGAACCCCGACAACGAGCCCGGGCGCCTGTCGTTCATCACCCGCATGGGCGCGTCGAAGATCCGTGAACACCTCCCCACGCTGGTGGAGAAGGTCACCGCGAGCGGCGCCCAGGTGGCGTGGATCTGCGACCCGATGCACGGCAACACCTTCGAGGCGCCCAGCGGCCACAAGACCCGCCGCCTGGACGACGTCCTGAACGAGGTGGCGGGTTTCTTCGAGGTGCACGGCGCGCTCGGCACCCACCCCGGCGGCATCCACATCGAGTTCACCGGTGACGATGTCACCGAGTGCGTGGGCGGCGGCCTGGAGATCGCCGAAGACGACCTGGCGCTGCGCTACGAGACGGCCTGCGACCCCCGTCTCAACCGGAGCCAGTCGCTGGACCTGGCCTTCCGGCTGGCGGAGCTGTACCGCGCGGTCTGAGCCTTCGGAGGCGTTCGCACGCGAAAGCCCCGCGCCCTCACGGCCGGCCCCGGGAGCCGTCGCGACCCCTGAACGGATCAGGTGTCGCGACGATCCCGGAGCCCGAGGCCGCCGGTCGCGGGGCTTTCCCTATCGGGCGTCAGCCGTTCTGGACGCCCATCTCGTTTGCGAGCTCGGCCCGGATCGCGTCCATGTCGAGCGCGCGGACCTGGCTGATCAGGTCTTCCAGAGCGGGCGCGGGCAGCGCCCCGGGCTGGGCGAACACGACGATGCCATCGCGGATGGCCATGATCGTCGGAATTGAGGTGATCTCGAACCCCTGCGCCAGGCCCTGCTCCGCCTCAGTGTCGATCTTGCCGAACTTGATGTCGCCGTGCTTCTCCGACGACTTCTCGAAGATCGGCCCGAACGTGCGGCACGGCCCGCACCACGCCGCCCAGAAGTCCAGCAGGACGATTCCCTCGTCGGCGATTTCGTTGAAGTTCTTCTCGGTTACCTCAATGGTCGCCACCTGTGGCTCCTCTTGTCGTTCACGTCTGTACGGCTGGCATAACCATTTCCCCGCCCGGGGCATTCCATCCGCCCCGGGCGCCCCGGATGCCGTACGCCCCTCTAACGCCCCGGCAGGCTCAGGCCGATGACCACCGGGTCGTGGTCGGAGGAACGGAACGCGTCGGGCCGGTAGAGGTCCGGCGGGTTGTATTCGGTGTTGTAGTCGAGGATCCGGCTCTCGTCGGAGTTGATGTGCCAGATCGTCGCGCCGGTCACCCGCTTGATCAGGCCCTTGCCGGCCAGGGCGTGGTCCAGCTCGCCGACCTGGCCGTCGAAGAGGTAGCTGTAGCGCAGCGGCGCGGGGATGAACCTCTTGGTCACACTGGCCAGGCCGCCGGCCTCCAGCGTGTCGAGCGGGTCCTCCTCGCCGTAGGCGTTGAGGTCGCCCAGCACCAGCGGGTTGGGCAGCTCCAGGCTCTCGATGAGGCCCAGCGTCGCCTTCGCCTGGCGGACGCGCTCACCGTTGTAGCAGCCCTGGCCGTCGCCCTGGTCGGCGTCGGGGCCGGTGGCGTTCGCGTCGCACCCCTTCGACTTGAAGTGGTTGACGACCATCGTGAACGGCTGCCCGCCCTGGACCCGGCGGAAGGTCTGGATCAGCGGGGGGCGCCGGAAGACCGGGTCGGTCGAAGACTGGGCCGCGCCGACGAGCTGGAGCTTGGCCGGCTTGTAGATCATCGCCACGTGGATCAGGTCCGTGCCGGGGTTCGGGTGGGTCAGCGCCGCGTAGGTGCCTGCCCCGACCTCGGCGTTGAGCGCGTCCACCAGGGCCTGGAGCGCGGTCTGGCCGTTGTTCTCGACCTCCATCAGGCCGACCACGTCGGCGTTCATGCCCTTCAGCGCCGCGACCAGCTTGGCCAGCTGCCGCTGCTGCTCCTCAGCGTTGCCGGCACCGCGCGAGCGCAGGGTGGTGAACCAGTTGAGAGTGTTGAAGCTGGCCACCTTGACGTTGCCGAGCACGGGGAGCGGCGCGGGCAGGCGCGGATTGGTCCGCAGGAAACCGATGGGCTTGGTCGGCTGGAGCCGGTACTTCCCGAAGCCGTATCCCAGCACGCCGGTGGCGCCGAACGCGGTGTCGCCCAGCCGGACGGTGTGCGGGTCGGTGTAGGGAATGGCCGGCGGGTTCTCCTTGGTGGAGCCGTCGTCCACGAGCAGGGTCCGGCGCGCGTTCGCGGCGGCGTCCACACCCGGCCGGTCGGTCGGCTGGAACACGCGGCCCCCGGAGGAGACGGTGATCTCCCCGAAGCGGCCCAGGTTGTAGTGGTCACTGACGGTCAGCGGCCCGGGGAAGGTGACGAGCATGCTCTCGACCGGCTCGAAGGTCGCGCCCTCGGCCAGCGGCAGGCTCTGCCGCGCCGGCGTGATGGCGCCCGTGCCGCAGACGTCCACGGCGGTGACCGGCGACAGCTCGGTCCAGCCGTTGAACTCCACGACCTTGCCGGTGACCAGCACCCGGTCACCGGCCTTGACGTCCTTGAACGAGCTGCGGGCGAAGGCGAACAGGCCCTCCGAGGTGGCCGGATCGGCGTCGGGGGTCTCATCCTGCAGGAAGAACCCGCCGAGCTGGCCCGTCTCCTGGAAGTCCGCGGTCACGACGCCCTCGACGCGGACGGTCTGGCCGGCCAGCGGGCTGGCGTCGCCGTTCCCCTGCACCTGGGCGATCTGGTGGGTGGCCGGGGTCTCGCACGGCTCCTTCGTCGGGGTGGGAGTGGGCGTCGGCGTGGGGGTGGGTGTGGGTTCGACGGTCGGGGTCGGCGTGGGAGTCGGCGTGGGGGTGGGCTCGACGCCGCCGCAGGGCGCCGGGGCGGTGGCCCGGTTGCGCGGCGCGGGGGCCGCGGTCTCCACGTCCGTGCCGTTGACGTCGGTGTCGGCGCACCCGTGGTCCTTGCGCAGACCGGCCGCGGCGCCGGAGAGGGCGGGGGCCGCGGTGCCCTCGAAATAGTTCGCGGTGCCGTATCCGATGAGGTCGCCGATCAACGCCGTCTGCTCCGCCGTACAGGGGGTGGAGCCGCCGTTGCAGGCCAGGCCCTCCGCCGAACGGGCCAGGACGACCTTGCCCGCGCCGGCGCTCATGTTGATGGCGCCGGTGGTGTCCGGTGCGGGCAGCGGGGCTCCGTTGGCGCCGCCGCTGAGTTGGACGAGGTGGTACTGGCCGGGTGCCAGGACGCCGGACAGGGGCACCACCGGGTTGGCGCCGAAGTTGCCGGTGCCGGTGGCGCTGGCGTACTGGACGGACCATCCGTCCAGCGTGACGGGCGCGGAGGAGCGGTTGAACAGCTCGACGAAGTCGTTGGCGAGCGGTGCGCCGCTGTTGCCGCCCCCGCCGTAGACCTGGCTGATGACGACGTTGCCCGGTTCCGCCAGGGCCGGGGCCGAGGTGAGGGCCGTCACTCCGACGACGCCGACGCTGACGGCCGCGAGGGCGGCGAGCGTCCTGGGTAAAACGCTGGATAAAGCACGCATGATCGGGAGCGTAGAGCTCCTTTGATCTGGAGACACTTACCTATAAGTTGATAGAGAGTGAAATAAGCGAATATTGACACTTCATGTCGATCAAGCGGTCTCAGATATGGCTTGCCTTGACCTAGATCTCGCTTTGTCGCCGTCTGTGGGTATCACTCGGTCATGAGAACTCTGGACGTGGGTTGGGTAACCTGCGCCGCCTCCCCGGAGTGCGCCGGATCGGCGCGGCAACCGTACGGACGCTGTCTGGCACACCTGGATCACGGCGAACTCGACGAGGTCGTCCGCGACCTGTCCCCCGGCTCCGCGATCGACCTGCGGGGCACCACCGTCGGCATGCACCTGCTGGAGCGGATCCTGGCCGCCACGCGCAGCCACCTGGGCCGGGCCAGGTTCGACCGGGCGGTCTTCCCCGAGGAGGCCCGGTTCGGCGGCGTCGTGTTCGGCGGGGACGTCTCCTTCGACCACGCCCGCTTCCACCGCCTCGCCTCGTTCTTCGATGCGCGTTTCGCCGGAAACGCCTCCTTCAGGGAGGTCAGATTCGCCAAGGAACTGTCCATGCACGGCGTCACCGTCACCGGGCACGCGGCCTTCGACCGGGTCTCCATCGGCCGCGACGCGCTGTTCGGCACGGCCCGGTTCGAGCGGACCGTGTCCTTCGAGAGCGCCGAGCTCCATGGTTTCGCCACCTTCGACGGCACCCGGTTCACCGGTGACGCGACCTTCCGGGGATGCCGTTTCGGCCGGGCCGTGTCGTTCCGCAAGGCCGAGTTCGGCGGGCTGGCCGGATTCGAGGTGGCCCGGTTCTGGGCGGGCGGATACCTGACTCCCGCCACCGTCGGCCGCCGCCTGACCCTCCTCGGCGCGTGGGCCGGCAACGGCCTCGACCTGTCCGTCAGCGGCTGCCCGGTGGACCTGCGGCGCCTGTGGGTGACCGGTCGGCTGGCCGTTCGCCTCGACGACGCCGACGCCGACCTTGAGGGCGCGACGCTGCTCGGCCCGGCCGTGGTCAGCGGGCGGGGCACCGCCCGGGTGACCTCACTTCGCGGGGTGGACGCCGAGGCGCTGGAGCTGACCTGCGTGGACCTGAGCGACTGCCGCTTCAGCGGAATCCGTCACCCGGAGCGGCTCCGGCTGACCGGCTGCGCGTTCGCCACCACCCCGCGCGGCGTGCGGTTCGCGCTGCGCTGGCCGCCGCTGCGCTGGTGGACCCGGCGGCGCACCCTCGCCGACGAGCACATCTGGCGCGGATGGTCCCGCTCCGAGGCCGAGCCTCCGACCCCGCACCGCCTCGCCGTCCTCTACTCCCGCCTCCGCTCCGGAGTGGACGACAAGGCCGTCGCCGCCGACTTCGCCTTCGGGGCGATGGAGATGCGCCGCATCACCAGCCGGTCATCCGGGCGCTGGCTGCTGTCGCTCTACTGGATCCTCAGCGGGTACGGCCTGCGGATGAGCCGCGCCATGGGATGGTTCGTCCTGGTCGCGGCCATCACGGCCGGAAGCTTCCTGGCGAGCTCGGTCTCCCACGCCGCCCGCCGCCCGATCGGCCCCCGAGCACCCGCCCCGGGGATCCACCTGTTCCATTAGGCGGGCGCCCTGTGGGACATCCAGGCTGCCGCGGCCGGAAAGGCCCTCCGGCGTTCGCGGGCGACGTGAGAGGAGAGAGGTGAGGCGGGACGGCTGGAGGCGTGACTCAGTCAGGGTCGCTCGAACGCATCCAGGAGTCGACCAGGAACTGCTCGATCGAGTCCGTGCGGTGAGTCCCACGCCGGATGTTCGCGTTCTGCAGCTCAAGCACCTGCTGCGGGGTGCACCAGCGGGCGTCGACGAGTTCGTCACCGCTGAGGTCGATCTCCTCCGACAGCGCCGTGGCCCTGAATCCCAGCATCAGACCGGCGGGGAACGGCCAGGTCTGGGAAGCCAGATATTCGACCGGGCCGACCCGCACCCCGGCCTCCTCGAACACCTCCCGGCGCACCGCGTCCTCCACGCTCTCGCCGATCTCGACGAATCCGGCCAACGTGGAATACGCCCCTCCGGCCGCGCCGCGGTGCCTGCCGAGCAGGCACCGGCGAGGCTCCCCCGGAGCTTCGACCAGCACGATCACCGCAGGCTCGATCCGCGGGAAGAGCAGCTTTCCGCACGACAGGCATATCCGCAGGTGGCCGCCGTCGCGGCTCTCGGTGCCGCCGCCGCACACACCACAGAAACGTTGGTTTCGATTCCAGTGCAGGATTCCGCGCGCGTAGGCCAGGGTCGCGGCCTGCTGGGCGTCGAGCGTGGAGAACAGCTCGCGCACCTCCACGCTCCTCACCGCCCCCACCACGCGCAGCGCCTCCCCCTCGTCGAGAGCGGACAGGTCGGTCGCGAACAGCGCCGCCCCGGCATCAAGCCCGAGAAAGACGGGTTCCTCTCCCGCTTCGGAGGCGGGCAGCGTCACCAGACCCATGTCGGTGACCAGGCACTTATCCCGCCACAACGGGATGACCGTGCTCCCCGCCGCCTGCCGGCGCGTATCGATCCAGGCGGGATCGCCGCGACGGACGGACGCCCGGTCCAGCCGAGTCCCGTTGTACGGCAAGACGGTCTCTGTCATCGGCGGCTGCCTCCATCACGATCGGCCGGTCTCTCCCCGGTTGCCCGGAGGTTGCTCCGAGGCTGCTCCGAGCCTAGAGCCGACGCCGTACGGCCACCTGCGAGGGCACGTCCCGTGACTCGCACGGCTTGTGACGGGCAGGAGACCTTCCACCGGTCGACCCCGGGTCTTTTCAGGGTGGTCCCCGATGCGGCCGACCCACGGCCGCGGCCACAATGGGCGGCAAATACGCTGGAGGGACCCGGCGACTGGAGAGAACATGGCGAGCCCCCACGTCATCGACGACTACGTGCTCGGACTCAGCCGTACTCTCAAAGGCCCGAGGGGTCCCAAGCTCGACATGGTCACCGAGGCGCGTGACAGCCTGCTCGACACCGCCGAGGCGCTGGAGAGCGACGGCCTGGACCGGGCCGAGGCGGAGCGGGTCGCGGTCGAGGAGTTCGGCCCGATCAGCGAGATCGCGCCGGGCTACCAGGAGGGGCTGAGCGTCGCGGCCGGGCGCAGGCTCGCCGGCCTGCTGTTCGTCAGCGTGCCGTTCACCGCGGTGATGTGGAGCGTGATCTGGCGCCTCTTCCCCGCCGACCCGGCGCTCTACGAGCTCAAACCCGGCTGGTTCACGCCGGTCGCCCGCGGCCTGGACATCCTCCAGATGCTCACCGGCGTGCTGGGCGGCGCCGCGTTGCTCGCCCTGGGCCGGGGGCTGCGCAGGATCCGGCGGCCCCGGCGCGTCACCCGGTCTCTGGCCGTGTTCGTCTGGGTCATGCTGCCGGTCACGCTGGTGCTGTCCGCGGCGCTGATCTACGGCTCGCGGGACCCGGCCGGTCTCTTCGGCTACCCGCCGAGCGTGGCCGTCTCGCTGGTGAGCGACGCGTTCCTGTTCCTGCAGCTGTACGGCGCCGGCCAGTGCCTCCGCGCCACCGCCCGCCGCCCGTCCACCGCGTAGAGCGCGACCCCGGCACGCTTCAGCGGCTCCAGCACGCTTCACCGCGTAAAGCGCGGCTCCGGCACTTTTCACCGCGTCGAACGCGACCCCGGCACGCTTCACCGCGTCGAGCGCGGCTCCAGCACGCTGCCGATCGCACCGGCGAACTTCTGCCAGGCCGTACGCTCTCCGGCGAGGGCCCTGCGGCCCGAGGAGGTCAGGCGGTAGGTGCGCCGTCTGCGCCCGCCCACCGTGGCCCACTCGCTGGCCAGATATCCCGCCTGCTCCAGGCGGCGGAGCGCCGGATAGACGGTGCCGGTCGGCACGTTGAGCGCGCCCCCGCTGCGCTCCTGCAGCGCCTCGATGATCGCGTAGCCGTGCAGGGGGTCGTGCTCCAGCACGGACAGCAGCAGGGCGTCCATATGCCCCCGGAGCGCGTCGGCGTTCATGCGACCTCCTGCGACTGCCCCTCGAACGCGGCGTCACCGCGACTGTCGGCTCGCTCACTCACCTCGTCACCCTACCTCTCGTATAGGCACTCTACGCGTAGGCGTGCTACATGTAGAGTGTCTACATGTAGACAAACATAACAAGGGAGGCGAAGCCATGGACGTGCTCGACCTGGCCCGGACACAGTTCGCGGTGACGGGGAGCCTTCATTTCCTGTTCGTCGTGCTGACCCTGGGCATGGCACCCCTCGTGGCGATCATGCACACCCGCTACGCCATGACCGGCAAGCCGGTCCACGAGCGGATGACCCGCTTCTGGGGCCAGATCTATGTGATCAACTATGCGCTCGGCATCTTCACCGGCCTGGTGATGGAGTTCCAGTTCGGGCTGAGCTGGAGCGGCCTGACGCACTACGCGGGCGACATCTTCGGCGCGCCGCTCGCGGCCGAGACGCTCGGAGCCTTCTTCCTGGAGTCCACGTTCCTGGGCCTGTGGATCTTCGGCTGGCACCGGCTGCCCAGGTGGCTCCACCTGGCGTGCATCTGGCTGGTGACGCTGACCGCCTACGTCTCCGCTTTCTGGATCATGATGGCCAACTCGTTCCTGCAGAATCCTGCCGGAGCCGTGGAGCGGGGCGGTCACCTGGTCCTGACCGACTTCGGCGCGCTGGCCGCCAACCCCATGCTGACCATGGCCCTTCCCCACGTGCTCGGCGCGGGTCTGTGGACCGGGGGTTTCGTGGTGATGGGAGCCAGCGCCTACCACCTGTTCAAGCGCACCGCCGAGCGGGAGTTCTTCACGCGCTCGCTCCGCCTGGGAGTGGTCGCCTCGTTCGTCGGCTCGCTGATCACGGTCGGTTTCGGCTACGCGCAGTTCGGCCCGATCTCCCAGTTCCAGCCGGACAAGTTCCACACGTCGGTGGCCGGTTCCACGCTCGGGTTCATGCTCTTCATCGGGCAGATGCTTCAGTTCCTCATCATGTTCGTACTGCTGCCCGTCGCGTGGTGGCTGCCGCGCTGGCGGTGGGCGCAGCCGATCCTCATGATCATCACCCCGTTGCCGTTCCTGGCCGCGATCTGCGGCTGGCTGACACGCGAACTCGGCCGCCAGCCATGGCTGATCAACGGCAAGCTCACCATCGCCGACGCCATGTCCCCCGGTCTCACCTCCGGAATGGTCACCATGTCCTTCATCGGTTTCGCCGGAGTGCTCGGCCTGCTCGCGGTCGTCGACTACATCCTGATCGCCCGCACCGTCCTGCGCGGGCCCGCCGCCGTCACCCTCGGCGCGTACGGCTCAACCGACTCCCCCGCGCGCACCCCCGCGCTGAACTTCTAGGACAGACGATGGACATCCTCTGGTTCGGCGTTTTCGCCCTGCTCCTGATCGGCTACTTCGCGTTGGAGGGCTTCGACATCGGCCTGGGCATGCTGCTGCCCGTGCTCGGCAGGACCCCTCGGGACAGGGACAGGATCGTCGCCGCCATGGCGCCGTTCGTCCTGGCCAACGAGGTGTGGCTGGTGGCCGTGGCAGGCGTGCTGTTCGGCGTCTTCCCCTCGATCGAGGGAGAGGTGCTGTTCGGCCTCTACCCGCTGGTGGTCTGCCTGCTGGTCTCGTGGATCCTGCGCGACGCCGGGCTGTGGTTCCGCCGCCGCCTCGACGGCCGCGCCTGGCGGGCGGGCTGGGACTGGATGATCTGCATCGGTTCGTACGGCCTGGCGCTGAGCTGGGGCATGGCACTGGCCGCGATGGCCGGCGGCCTGTCCGGACCGGCGGTCGGCCTGCCCGGTCTCGGCTGCGGGGCGGTGGTCATCGCGGCGCTCGCCTTCCACGGCTGGACCTTCGCCTCCTGGCGGCTGCCCGGACAGGTGACCGGCGCGAGCCGTACCGGGAAGGCGCTCGTGACCTCGGCATGCGCGGCGGCCGCGCCCGCGGCGGTGCTGCTCGCCGTACTCGCCCCGTGGATGCTGGAGCACACCGCGCCGGCGGGCACACTGAGTGTGTTGAGTGTCATGATTCTGCCGTTCGCACCGATCATGGTAAGTGCGCAAGTATGGGTGTGGCGCACGTTCGGCCCCCGGCGTGCGGCCGATCAGTTCCCGTCGTTCTTCTAAGGTTCCCTCTAAGGTTCGCATGCACAAGGATCTCGTACGGCTGGCGCGCAGCGAGCGAGCCGTCCGCCGCCACCTGGCCTTCTGCCTGGCCGCCGCGATCCTCGCCGGACTGCTCGTCCTGGTCCAGGCGGAGTTGCTCGCCGGCGTGCTGTCCGGCCGGTTCGCGACCTCGGCGCTGGCCCTGCTGGCGCTGGTCGTCGGTGTCCGGGCGGTATTCGGCCTGGTGCAGGGCGTCGCCGCCGGGCACATGACCACCGGTGTGAAGTCGGTGCTGCGCCACCGGCTGCTGTCGCGGCTGCAGGAGCTGGGCCCGGCCCGGCTGAGCTCGCACCGTTCCGGTGAGCTGGTGACGCTGACCGGCCGGGGCCTGGACGCCCTCGACCCCTACCTCTCGGGGTATCTCCCCGCGGTCGCGGTCGCGGGTGTCGTGCCGATCGCCGTGCTCGTCCGGCTGTTCGCGGCCGACCTGGCCAGCGCGGTGATCGTGCTGGTCACGCTGCCGCTCATCCCGATCTTCGGGGCGCTGGTCGGCATGCACACCAAAGCCGTCACCGAACGGCAGTGGCGGGCCCTGTCCCGCCTCGGCGGGCACTTCCTGGACGTGGTCCGGGGCCTGCCCACGCTGCGCGCCTTCGGCCGGGCCCGGTTCCAGGCCGAGGTGATCCGGCAGGTCGCCGACGCCCACCGAGCCGCGACGATGCGCACCCTGCGGGTGGCGTTCCTGTCGTCGCTGGTACTGGAGCTGGCCGCGTCGCTGTCGCTGGCGCTGGTCGCCGTGCCGGTGGGCCTGCGGCTGCTGTCCGGGTCGCTGGAGCTGTCGACCGCGCTGCTGGTGCTGCTGCTCGCACCGGAGGCGTACCTGCCGCTGCGCACGATGGGCAACAAGTTCCACGCGGCGATGGAGGGGGTCGCGGCGGCCGACCAGGCCTTCGCCGTACTCGACGGGCAGGCCGGGCGTCCGGCCTCGGCCGGCGAGACGTCCGGCACGGACGCGACCACGGGAGCGGACGCGGGAGCAGGAGCAGGCACGGCTCCGGAGATCCGGCTGGAGAACGTCACCGTGCGCTATCCGGAGCGGGAGGAGGCCGCGCTGGAAAACGTCTCACTCGTGATCGCGCCCGGTGAGCGGGTCGCGCTGGTCGGCGAGAGCGGCGCGGGCAAGAGCACCCTGCTCCACCTCCTGCTGGGTTTCATCACCCCCACGACCGGCAGGGTGCTGGTCGACGGCGTCGAGCTCACCGACCACGACTCCTGGCGTGCCCGGCTGGCGTTCGTGCCGCAGCGGCCGCACCTGTTCGCCACCTCGGTGGCCGACAACATCCGGCTCGGTTCCCCCGGCGCGACCTTCGACGAGGTCCGGGCCGCGGCGAGGGCGGCCCACGCCGACGAGTTCGTGACGGCGCTGCCCGAAGGCTACGACACGGTGCTCGGCGAGCGCGGCGCGAACCTGTCGGCCGGGCAGCGGCAGCGGGTCGCGCTGGCCCGGGCGTTCTGCCGTCCGTCGGCGGACCTCCTGCTGCTGGACGAGCCGACCGCACGGCTCGACGGCCGGAGCGAGGCCGCGATCGTGACCGCGACCCGCGATCTCGCCGAGGGCCGCACCGCCGTGATCGTGGCCCACCGGCCCGCGATGATCGATCTGGCCGACCGGGTGATCCGGCTCGCCGACGGCCGCGTGGTGTCCACCGAGCGCATCGGAGCGTCTCGATGAGGCGCGCGGGCGGACGGCTGGCTCTCGCCGCGGCGGCGGGGGCGGCGGCCGAACTGGCCGGGCTCGGGCTCATCGGGACGGCGGCGTGGCTGATCACCAGGGCCGCCGAGCAGCCGCCGCTGGCGGCGCTGAGCGTGGCGATCGTCGGGGTCCGGGCGTTCGCGACGAGCAAGGGCGCCTTCCGGTACGGCGAGCGTCTGGCCGGGCACGACGTCGCGCTGCGAGCCCAGGCGACGACCCGGGAGCGGCTGTACCAGGCGCTCATCCCGGCCGGGCCGCTGAACCATCGGGGAGCCGACCTGCTCAGCCGGATGGTCGACGACACCGACGCGGTGCAGGACCTGCTGGTCCGCTGCCTGCTTCCGGCCGTGGCGGCTCTGGTGACCGGGGTGGCCGCGGTGACGATCGCGCTGTTCCTGCTTCCGGCGGCGGCGCTGGTGCTGCTGGCCGGTCTGGTGATCGCCGGGGTGCTGATTCCGGCCGGGACGGCCGCCGCCGCACGGCGCTGGTCGGCCCGGATCGCCCCCGCACGCGCCGACCTGGCCGCCCGGGTCGCCGACCTGGTGCACGGCTGCGCCGACCTGGCCGCCTACGGAGCGAACGACAGGGCGCTGGCGGCCTGCGCCGAGGCCGACGCCCGGCTGGCGAGGCTGGAACGCAGGCAGGCTCGGGCGAACGCGGTGGCCGTGGGGCTCGGCGCGCTCACTCAGGGCCTGACCGTGCTGGCGGTCATCCTGGCCGCCCGGAACGCCGGGACGGGCACGGTCGCCACGGCGGTGCTCGCGCTGACCTCGCTGGTGTCGTTCGAACCGGTGCTGCCGATGGCCGCGGCCGGAGAGCGGCTGACCGGGGTGCTCGCCGCCCTTCGCCGCCTGCGGGAGGTCCGCACCACCCCGCCCGCCGTGACCGAGCCCGTCTCCGCCGCCCCCGTCCCCGGCGGACCGCCGACCGTCGAGATCGACGACCTGGTGGTCCGGCACGGATCCGGCCGCTCCCCGGCCCTCAACGGCGTCAGCCTGACCCTCACTCCCGGCAAGCGCGTCGCCCTGGTC
The DNA here is from genome assembly GCF_042898655.1 of Streptosporangium sp. NPDC000396. Lineage (NCBI taxonomy): Bacteria > Bacillati > Actinomycetota > Actinomycetes > Streptosporangiales > Streptosporangiaceae > Streptosporangium > Streptosporangium sp. NPDC000396. The sequence goes on along the minus strand of NZ_JBIAZA010000004.1, from coordinate 254,843 downwards.
GGCCCCAGCGGCGCCGGCAAGAGCACCTTGCTGTCCGCCCTGATGCGCCTGGTGGAGCCCGAGTCGGGCACGATCCGGCTGAACGGGGTGGAGCTACGGGAGCTGTCCTCGGATGACGCCCGGCGGATGATGACGGGGCTGACCCAGGACCCGTACGTGTTCCAGGCCTCGCTGAAGGACAACCTGCGGCTGGCCGGGCCGGACGCCGACGAGGACGCCCTGGCCGACGCCGTACGGCGGGCCCGGCTGGAACGGTGGGTGAAGCAGACCGGGTGGGACACCACGCTCGGAGAGGACGGGCGGACGGTGTCCGGAGGGCAGTTGCAGCGGCTGGCGCTGGCGCGGGCGCTGCTGCACGACCCGCCGGTGCTGTTGCTGGACGAGCCCGCCGAGGCGCTGGACGAGGAGACCGCCGACGCGCTCATGACCGACCTGCTGGACGCGACCCACGGCCACACGACGCTGCTGGTCACGCACCGCCTGCGCGGGCTGGAGCAGGTGGACGAGATCGTCGTGCTGGAGAACGGCTCGGTGATCCAGCGGGGCACCCACGAGGAACTGGTGGGTGCCGACGGCTACTACCGCGACCTGTGGCGGTCGGAGGCGCTGGTCAAGTAGGAGCCGCGGCACGGAGGCGACAGCTCTGAGACGCCGGCCGGCGGAGTTCTCCGCGGGAGGCTCGGGGGCGCGTCGCCTCTGGCCCGTCATGTGCCCTCACCGTGGCCTTGCGGTGCATCCGCCTGGCCGATCCGCCGCGTGGGAGAGGGTCCGCGGAACACGCTCCGGGAGGCCGGGGTGGCACCTGCCCGCGAAGTTGAGTTGACAGCGCAATGTGGTTTACAGTTCAAACCATAGGTTTGCGATTCAAACTTCTTTGCACCCCCGAGGGGACGCCGTGGACGATGACGAGCGGGCGCTGAGTCCGGAGGAGATGCTCCGGCTGATCGAGCAACAGGGTTCCGTGGCCGCCCACAGGCTCACACCCGACCCGGTGCCGCACTATCTGGCGTGGGGCGTCGCCTGGTTCGTCGGATTCGGCGCGCTGTTCCTTCACCACGGCCTGTCCGGCACGCCGTACGTGCCGATCCCCTTCCCCGTCGTACTGACGCTGCTGTTCGGGTTGATGGCGCTGGCGATGCTGGTCAGCGCGCTCACCATGTGGCAGCTTCGCAGCCCGGTGCGGGGCGCGTCCCAGACGCGCGGCATGATGTACGGCTTCGCCTGGTCCTTCGGCTTTCTCTCCATGTGGGCGATCGCCATCCGGTTCGGCACACAGCTTCCCCCCGCGGAGAACAGCCTGTTGTGGGCGAGCCTGTCGATGATGGTGGTCGCCATTCTCTACATGGCGGGCGGGGCCCTCTGGCTCGTCCGGCCGATGTTCGTCCTCGGCGCGGGAATGGCCGTGCTCAACGCGGTCGGCACCGCCGCCGGGCCGGGCTGGCACGCCCTGCTGATGTCGGTGGGCGCCGGAGGTGGGTCCATCGTCGGCGGTCTGCTGCTGCGCCGGAGAGGCCACGGATGACACCCGAGCTCGATCCGGTGATCCACGCACAGGCCCGGCTACGGGTGGTCGTCACGCTCAACGCCCTGCCCGAAGGGGACCAGATCACCTTCCCCGGCCTGAAGGACCTCCTCGGGATGACGGCGGGAAACCTGTCGGTGCACCTCACCAAGCTTGAGGAGCCCGGCTACATCGAGATCACCAAAACTCACCGGGGACGCACCCCCGTCACCTATGTCGCCCTCACCCGGCGGGGCCGCCTCGCCTTCGAGAACTACACCGCGGCGATCCGCGAACTGCTGGACACGGCCGTGACACCGCCCCCCGGCGACAACAGCTGACATCCATCCAGGAAAGAAGGTTTCCGCCGATGACGGAGATACTGACGCGGGCCGTCGAGGTCACCCGCCGCTACGGGGACGTGCTGGCGCTGGACGGCGTCTCCCTCGACGTCCGGCAGGGTGAGCTGGTCGGCCTGCTCGGCCCCAACGGCGCCGGCAAGTCCACCCTGATCAACCTGCTCGTCGGACTGCGCAGGCCCAGCTCGGGCCGGGTCGAACTGTTCGGCGGCTCCCCCGCCGACCCCGTACGGCGACGCGGCATCGGCGTCACCCCGCAGGAGACCGGCCTGCCGCCCACGCTGCGGGTCGGCGAGGTCGTGGACTTCGTCTCCGCCCACTACCCGCGGAGCGCCGACCGGGGGGCGCTACTGGAGCGGTTCGCCCTGTCCGGGCTGGACCGCCGCCAGGTCGGGGGGCTGTCGGGCGGGCAGAAGCGACGGCTCGCGGTGGCGCTGGCGTTCGTCGGCAACCCCCGGCTGGTCTTCCTCGACGAGCCGACCACGGGCCTGGACGTCGAGGCCCGCCGGGCGCTGTGGGACGCCATCCGGCACTTCCACGCGGACGGCGGCACCGTGGTTCTCACCAGCCACTACCTGGAGGAGATCGAGGCGCTGGCCGAGCGGGTGGTGGTCATCGGGCAGGGCCGGGTCCTCGCCGACGACACCACCGCGGCGGTGCGCGACATGGCGGGCATCCGCCGCGTCACCCTGGTCTGCGACAGCCTCCCCGAGCTGCCCGGCGTCCTGAGCACAGAGCACGACGGCTCCCGGACCCACCTGCTCACCGCCGACGCCGACGCCTTGGTCCGCGACCTGGTCCGCGCCGACGTCCCCTTCTCCGGCCTGGAGATCCGCCCCACCTCTCTCGAGGAGGCGTTCCTGGTCATCACCGCCCGCGCGCCTCAAGCCGCCTGAGCTTCCAAAAGAGGACCACCCCCATGTCCCTCCTGTTTACCCATACCAAGTACCAGTTCCTGGAGACCGTCCGCATCCCGATCGCGGTGATCGGAAACAGCTTCTTCCCCGCCGCCTCCATGCTCTTCTTCGTGGTGCCGTTCGCCGGGGACCACCCGGTCGGGGCCACGCTGGCCAGCGCGTCGATGATGGTCTTCGCGGTGATGTCCAGTGCCCTGTTCACCCACGGCCTGGGAGTCTCCGAGGACCGCGCCCAGCCGTGGGACCCCTACACCCGCACCCTCCCGGCGGGAGCGTGGCCGAGGTTCGGGGCCAGGCTGCTCAACGGGCTGCTCTTCACCCTCCTCGGAATCGTTCCGGTGCTGGTCATCGCCGCGCTGCTCACGGAGGCCAGCGCGACGCCCGCCCAGCTCCTGCTCGGGCTGGGCGCCCTGGTGGTCGCGTCGATCCCGTTCACCCTGCTGGGGCTGTTCATCGGCTACGCGCTGCCGTCCAAGGCCGCGATCGCGGTGGTGCAGCTCCTTCTCTTCCCGATGGCGGTGGGCGGCGGGCTGCTGATGGACCCGATGAACGCACCGGCCTTCATCGGCCTGATCGGCCCCTACCTGCCCAGCCGGGGCGCGGTCGAACTGGTCTGGGCGGCGGTCGGCCACGGTACCCCCGGGACGCTGCCGCTGGTGATGTTCGCCGTCTGGAGCGCGGTCGCCGGGGCACTGGCCGTGTGGGCCTACCGGCGTGACGAGGGCCGCCGCTTCGCCTGAACGTCAGGGCTCTTTCGCCCGGGAACGCCCGGTCCTGGGAACACCTCCCGGGGAGGCGTTTCCCAGGACCAGAGGCTCCCGTGCGCCCGGCCCCCGAAGACGAGACCCGGCCACCGGCTCCGGGGAGGCGTTATCGGGACTCGGTGCTCCCAGGCATCCGGGCCCCGGAGACAAGACCCGGCCACCGGGTCCTCGAAACGGGTGTGCCGCCGGGACCGTCCGTGGTCCCGGCGGCACATCCGTCCGCGGAAATTCGTGAAAGTTCGCGGGAACTACTCGCCGGTCTTCTCGGCCAGGGTCACGGTGGTGGTCTGGGGCCGGCCGTCGCGGACGTAGGCGATGGTCACCTTCTGCCCCGGCTTGAAGCCGCGGACCGCGCCGACCACGGTGGCGGAGTCTTCCACCGGAGTGTTGTCGATCTTGGTGATCAGGTCGCCCTGCTTGATCCCGGCCCGGGCCGCGGGGCTGCCGTCGGTCACCTGGCCGACCAGTGCCCCACCCGCGTCGCCGGTGGCGTCGGTGACGCTCACGCCCAGGAAGGCGTGGGAGGCCTTGCCGTTCTTGATGAGCTGTTCGGCGACCTGCCTGGCGGTGTTGATCGGGATGGCGAAGCCGACACCGATGCTGCCCTCGCCACCGTTGGTGGCGATGGCGGTGTTGATGCCGATCACCTGCCCGGCCGCGTTGACCAGCGCGCCACCGGAGTTGCCCGGGTTGATCGCCGCGTCGGTCTGGATGGCGCCGCCGATGGTGGTGGACGCGCCGCCGCGCTCCTGCGGGCCGTCGCCCCAGCCCGGCGGCATCTGCTGGCCACCCCAGCCGGGCGGCATCTGCTGCTGCGAGCCGCCAACGGTCAGCGTGCGGTTGAGGGCGCTGACGATTCCGGCGGTGACCGAGCCGGACAGTCCGAGCGGGCTGCCGACGGCGAGCACGGAGTCGCCCACCTTGAGCCGGTCGCTGTCGCCGATGGAGGCCGCGGTGAGACCGGAGACATCGTTCGCCTTGATGACCGCGAGGTCGGTGGCCGGGTCGGTGCCGACGACCTTCGCGGTGGCGGTCTTGCCGTCGCTGAACTTGACGGTCACCTGGCCGCCTCGCCCACCGGCCTCCACGACGTGGTTGTTGGTCAGGATCAGGCCGTCGGCGGACAACACCACGCCGGATCCCTCGCCTCCGCCGTTGCCGGTCTTGACCTGAATGGACACCACCGCGGGCTGAACGGCCTTGGCGACGTCGGCGACCGTGGTCACGTTGCCGACCGGGTTGACGACGGGAGCGGAGACGGGGATGGCCGTCACGGTGCCACCGTTGAAAGAGGTCGCGGCGAAGGCCCCCGCCACTCCGCCGCCGACGGCCATCGCCGCCAGCGCGAGACCGGCGCCCAGCTTCTGCCCGAAGGTGAGGGGAGTTCGCTGGGCGGGCACCGCGGGCGCCTGGGCCGTGAGCGCCTCCGGCACCGGGTGAATCAACGTCGGCTCCGGCCCGGTGTCCCTGCCCGCGCTGAAACCGCCGGCGCGCGGTGGCACCTTTCCAAACTGGCTCCAGCCGTCATTCTCAGGGGTCGTCTCGGCCGGGGTGGTGTTCTGCTCATTCTTGTTCGGGTCCATGTCATCCCCCAAGTCCTACGTCCGCCCGCGGGTTGCCGGAGCGGCGACCAGTGCTTCCCGGTACCCAAACGATGCCCGAGGGTGAGTAAGCCCAGGTTAAGGGGATGATCTCGACGACCCGAATCCTCTGACAACCGCCTTATCAGCCGTGGTCAGACAGGGTCCGGCGGCACGGAAACCGCCTCCCACAACTTTCTCCCGGCCTGGACGTAGGTGAAAGGGCCAATGATCGGCCTCCCCGCCGGGCAGCCGCTTGATGGCTGCGACCCGCGATGAGGAGGCCCCTCGTGTCCGAAACCAACGTCGTCGCTTTCAACCCCGATCGCCCCAGATGCACCCGTCGTCCAAAGCCCTCCATACCCGCGGGGACGCCATTGCCTGCGCTCCTCGGCTCCTGGCAGCTCACCCTGGAAGCGCAGAAGAAGGCCGACCCCACGATCTACCTGTACACGCGGACCGCCCGCGCCTTCATCACCTTCCTTGAGAAGAACGGCCTTCCCTGCGACGCGGAGAGCGTCACCGAAGCCGGAGCGCTTCACACCGACTCTCTCACCCTCGGCTGCGCATGGTTGGTCGCCCGTGTCCTGTTGGTCACCGAGTACGACGCCCTCGTGGAGGAGGCCGTCAAACTGGTCCGTCGCCCTGCCCGATCTGAAACAATGATCACATTGTGATCTCACCGCCTCCACGCCCCACCACCTACGCGGATGTGACCCTGTGCGCTGACGGAAGCGCACGGGTCATCCCGTTCGTCCTCCCTCTGAACGTGCCCGAGGAGTCGATGTCCATGACCGTCCGCGAGTGGCTCCGACTCGATGAGAGGGCCATGATGGTCGGCATGCTCGACCAGGCGGCGATCATCGCCCGGCTCAAGGAAATCCGGCTCGCCCGCGGACTGACGATCCAGTACGTCGCCAACCAGACAGGGATCCACCGGTCGATCATCGCCAAGTTGGAGCGCGGCAAGCGGAAGACGTTCAACCTTGATGAGGCCCGGATGCTGTGCGATGCGCTCAAAGTCGATCTGCGAATGGTGATCAGTGATCAGCCCATGTCGATCACGACAACGGCCTACGCGGTCGGATAGACGTCCGATACGTCATAGTCAAGCCTTGACTTGCGGAATTTGATCAGGCCTGCAACGCAGGATCCCAGCAGAGCTATGCCCTCAGACGGGAAAGTCTGAGGGCATTTCGCATTTCCGGAGGTGGACATGTCCTCCGACCCTCAACCTCACGACGTCGTCACACCGACACAGGTCGCCCGCGAATGGGGCATCCCCGCTGGCACGGTTCGCTCCTGGATCTCCCGCGCCGGGCTCGAACCCCTCGGGAGAATCGGCCGCTACAACGTGTACGACTACCGCCAGTTGGCGGAGCTGGAACGCGCCCACCACGCCGCTTGACCCCTTAGACGCGCACTCACAGAACAGGCGTGGTCGCCGTACTAGGCGGGCATGTTGATCGCCATGGGACGAATCGCTGGTTGCGCTATGGTCCTCGCCGTCGTGGTGGTCATCGGGTTATTCGTGATCGTTGGCGGGTTAGGTGTGGTCTTCGGCGGCAACCATGTCCTGAAGGCAGACAGCGTGCACAACTTCCTGTACGCCCTCCAGCAGGGCTACATCCACACGTGCGGGAACCCAACAGTCAACCCCCCACACGTCGTCATCGACGAAAAAGCAAGTACACAGTTCGCCGCGAAACTCGACACCCAAGACTGCGAGCAGGCGCTACAACTGGCCAAGCAGAAGCTCCAGGGTGTGAACATCGAGGAGATCTCGCTCGACCTGGTTGACGACAGAGGCGAGGACTACATGCGGGAAACCCGCTTCGACCTCGGCCCCAACCCACTCGGCATCAAGTATGTGTACGGGCGAGATGACTCCTTCGAGTTGAAGCCATACATCACCGAGATCGGCTGACCGCCCGCACGGCCTGGCCAGACCATGCCAGCCGCTTTACGCTCCGGTCGTGGCAGACATCAACTACCTCGACGCGTGGGGCATGTGGCTGGACGGCAGGTCCACGCTCGGCACCGATTCGACCTGCTCGCCTCATGACTCTTCGCTGATCCGTCAGCCCTCACCCGTAACCTCTCCTCTTGTCCGTCGCACCTGTCCCGCCCCGCCCACCCCTGGTGGTGTACGGCTCCCGCACAGCCGCCGAAAAGGTCCGTGAGGCATCCGGCGAGGCATGGTTCACCCAGGTCCGCTACAGCGATGGCCGCCCCTTCTCAGAAAATCTGAGCTTCTGCTATCGCCTGAACCACGCAGGCATCCCGGTGTTCGTGCACACCGGAGTCAAACCGTTCACCACAAAGCGCTGTGGTTCGGCGAGGATGAATATCAACTGTTCGAGGCCGCGTATCGGACGCCGCGGTACAGACGGCGACAGACACGATGGAGAAAGCCGCTCATCGCAGAAGAGGGTGTAGTCGGGGGCTGTCGGTTTTCGAGGTCGCCTGCACGGATTTTCACGCTCGGCTGCACTCCTTGTCCGGGCGCGGCGAGACGCGCGCCGAGGAACGAGCTATGCACCGTCGTTGCCATCGCGCAGGGAATGAATCATGCTCTGCAGGATCCGGAACGCGCCTGCCTGCTCGGTCTCGGTCATGCCGGCCAGCATTCTGACCTCGACGGACCGGACCGCTACGGTCGCCTTCTCCAGGCTCTGTCGGCCTCGAGACGTGAGCCGCGCGGGAAGAACCTTCCCTACGGGCGCCTCCGCAGGCCTGGTCACGTAGCCCTCTCGTTCCAGGGCCTGGAGCAGCACGTTCATCGACTGCCGTGTCACGAACGCGCCGCGCGCGAGCTCGGAGTTCGACAAGCCCGGCCGTTGAGCCAGCAGTTCGAGGCAGGAGTAGTGCGTCACGCTCATCCCGAGTGGCCGCAGCACCTCCTCCATGGCTGCGCGCAGGGCGCTCGAAGCCTCTTTCAGCAGGTAGCCCAGTGATTTGTCCAGGTCGACACCGGCACCGTTTTGACTCATGTCAGTATTCTGACATACGGTGGCCTGTGTCAGAAAACTGACACGAAGAGAAGGAGCATCATCTTGCCCGCCATCGGCCCCGACTTCATCTCACTGCAAGCGCGTGACCTCGACGCTTCGCAGGCGTTCTACGAGAAGTACCTCGGCCTCGTTCGCTCGCAGGCCGGACCTCCGCACGCCGTCGTCTTCGAGACGAAGCCGATCGCGTTCGCGCTCCGCGACGTCGTTCCCGGCACCGACCTCGCATCCGTTGCTCAGCCCGGCATCGGTGCCGCGATCTGGCTCCACGCCACAGACGTCCAGGCCATTCACGATGCTCTCGTCGCCGACGGTCACACCATCGTCTCCGCACCGATCGACGGCCCCTTCGGCCGGACATTCACCTTCGCCGACCCCGACGGCTACCAGATCACTCTCCATGACCGTGCCTGAGGCGAGCACCCTGGTTTTCGGGGCTACCGGGGCACTCGGTCGCCACGTCCTGGACGCGCTGGTCGCTCGGGGAATCAGTCCCGAAACGATCACCGCGGTCGGCCGGAATCAATTGCGCCTCGGGGAACTTGCTTCCGCCGGGTTCAGCACTGCTGCCGTCGATCTGTCGGATTCAGTCGGCGTCGCAGAACTGGTTGCCAGGCACTCTGACATTGTGTTGATCTCGGGCAGCGACCCGAATCGCCTTGCTCAGCACGAGTCGGTCATCGAGGCTGCGAAGAACGCGAATGTCCGACACGTCTACTACACCAGCGGAGTTCGAGCCGACGATGACCGGTTCGAGATCAATGCGGACCACAGGGCGACAGAGGAAGCTCTTACCGCTTCCGGTGTGATGTACACGATCCTGCGGAACACCTGGTACATCGAGAACTACATTCAGGCGCTGGCAGGCCCCCGCTTCACCGGCGTTCTCGCCGCGGCGACCGGTGACGCCGTCGTTGCGGCAGCCAGCCGGAAGGACCTGGCTGAGGCATTGGCCGTCGTTGTCACCACAGATGGGCACGGCAATATCACTTACAGCCTCTCAGGCGACACGAACTTCACCTACGCCGACATCGCCGAAGCGATGTCGGTCGTGCTGGAGCGAGAGGTCACTTACCAGCCTGTCACTCCCGAAGAGTTGCAGGTAGCGCTCATCAATTCGGGGATGGACGGCGAGCTGGCCAGCTTCTTGGTAAGTCTCGATGAAACCATCGCCGCCGGGGTTTTTGCTCGGGTCGGTGACGATCTTTCTCGACTCCTCGGCAGGCCAACGACCGGCCTTGTTGAGGGACTGACGGCAGAGTGAGCAGTGGGGCCGGCGCGGGCGAGTCGGCGACCTCGGCTCGCGCCGCCCCTTCTCCCGATCAGCGATTCTGGATCACAAAACAATCAGCCACGGCGTCCCGGCCGGACTGCCCGAGCTAAGTCGACTCGGCAGAACGCTGAAACAACGCGCCGCTGACATGCTGGCCTACTTCGACCGACCCGGCACGTCCAACGGCCCGACCGAGGCCATCAACGGCCGACTCGAACACCTCCGCGGCACCGCCCTCGGCTTCCGCAACCTGACCAACTACATCACCCGCAGCATGCTCGACACCGGCGGCTTCAGGCCCCGACTACACCCTCTTCTGCGATGAGCCGAGAAAGCCCGCGGGCGGCACGCCGCGTGAATGGCGCCACAGAAAGCCGCTCAGAGCTGACGGTACCGCGAGGAACCCATCTGATCGCCCGCTCGTTCCGCTGGCATGACGACACCGCAGTTATCCTGCCCCCTCTGCAACTGCACCTCCTTCCAGCAGGAACAGGGCCGAGTCGATAGCAGATGGGGCTGGAACTCGCAGTTGATGACGCTGATGATCTGTAAGCGGTGTCGCTACGTTCTGCCGTTCTGGGACGAGGAGTCAATCTTCGACTTCGGAGATAAATAGGGCAGTCTCGATCCAGGCGGCACGTTGGCAGCTGAGATCGCTTCCGCTCTTCGAACACGACCGCTTCCAGAACGGCGAATCGATCACCCAGCTCCTTAAGGGACTGGCATATTCGGGCAAGCTGGTCGAGGATCTCGCCAGTCACGCCGGGCGCTTCCGACTCAGAGGTCTCGGCGGAGTCCTGGCGGACTAACACACCCTTAGCCTCCTGGCCGATCACCAGCCCTTGGGCGCGACGGGTCAGGGCCAGTTCCGGTAGAAGGCTGACTCGCTGCGGCTCATTCCACGGTCACCAGGATGTTCCGGATATAGGGTCGCGGCGTGAATGAGACGCCGCGCGATACGCTGCAGTGGGAACTGATCGGGGAAAGCGGCACCCCCGGCGGCTATCGCAAGGTGGGTTCTCGCACCTACCGGTATCCGGATGGGCATGCAGGTGACTGGGACATTTTGGAAGGCGGTCGGACGGTCGCCGTTGTCGCCCTGACAGACGACGGCCAGGCGGTGATGGTGGCGCAATTTCGCCCAGGTCCGGGCCGAGTGCTCGCTGAGCTACCCGGCGGGGATGCCAACACCGGGGAGAGCGTGGAGGCCGCAGCCGAACGTGAGTTGCTGGAAGAGACCGGCTACAAGGCATCCTCGGTCGAGGTCGTGGCCGAAACCTACCTGGCTTCCTACGCCACCCATGTCCGGTACGGCGTGCTCGCGCGGGGGTGCCGCAGGGTGGCCGCTCCCTCCCCGCAAGGGGCGGAGTTCCTGCGGGTGGAGACGGTGCCGCTGGATGCGTTCGTTGATCACGTGCTGTCGGGTGCGATGACCGACATGGACATGGGACTCGCCGGGTTGATCGCCGCAGGAGTGTTCACCCGCGGGTGACAGTGGCCGATCCGGCGAGGAGCATCGCGAAGACGCAAGGCGAAATCGGGACGAGTCTCAACATAACGGCCTGCGGTGCGCGGCCGAGCTCGCCGAGCGAGCCCGAGACTTCCGCACCAGCAGCCGATGACCGGTCCGGCAGCTACATCGGGTCGGAGGCATCGCGTCGGAGCAATGCCTCCGTGTACCGGCGGACGACCGGCTCCAGGTAGTCCACGTGCGGCCCATCCAGGTCCGCGAGCTCAACCGGGGAGCGCACCAGAGCAATTTGGTCCAGCTCGGATTCACGCCCCCGGGCCTGCTCGGCGGCCACCAGAGTCGCGAAGCGCTCACGCATCACCGACGCCGGCTGACCCGGGGCGAGGAAAACAAAACCGACGCTCCCGTGTTCGCCGCGCGTAACGGCCCACAGAGTCAGGTCTTCGGGTGCCGTGTCGAGACCGGTCTCCTCAGCCAGCTCGCGCGCGGCATGGCCACGCAGCGCAGCCTCATCCAGCACCTCGTGCTCTTCGGGCGGCTCAACTGATCCGCCCGGCAGCTGCCAGCGGCCCGGAGCAGCCGTTGACGGCGACATCCGCGCCGCCAGCACACACCCGTCGTCCGTCGGCTGCACGACATTCACGAACAGCGACGGCAGCGCGGTGGCGCCCGGAACCTGACGCAGGGCGTAGTGCCGATACGTCACCCGGGCCCAAGAAATGACGAGATTGTGTGGGCCTTCCCACTCCAACCGCGTCATCACCACGACCGGCCCATCGAAGAGTGCCGGATTGGCCTGAACCGCCTTGTCCCACACGCGGTCCCTGACCAACTGGTCTTCAGGCGACAACCACGGCGCGTCAGCCTCCGCCAGATGAAGCCGGTGAACTTCGAAGAGATCAACACCCTTGGGGTGCAGGGTCTCGGTCACCGGCTCATACTAGGCCTGCACCGGCTCATAGACGGTCTATCGCCATGGTTGGGATACGCGCTTTCTGGCGGGTTGCCAAGCCCCCTGGTCCCGGAGTCGTGCAGGGGTTGCCGTCGGCCGGCGTGTCCAGGGTCAGCCACCACCGCAGTATCACTTCATCCCGTTACCGGCCGGGACTCGATGGTGTCCGGCTCGGCCGGTGCGGTGTTGTCAGGCTTGTCCTCGGCCCGCCCGACCCCGTACGGCCCGACCAGCCCGGAGGACGTCGCGTCCAGACGCGGCGGTCCTTGGTGCGGTGGGGTGGCAGCGGAATCATGGCGAATACCTTCATGCGGCCGAGAAAAACGTGTGCTGGTACGACCAGCCGCAGCTGCGGCCCGTTCCACTACGGCCGAGATCGGCTGGTCCGTCCGCAGATACTTGTCGTTCTTCGATGTGCGCGCCCTGGTCCCCAGGGCCCTGCGGATCACCGTCGAGACGCCGGCACCAGGGCGCAGTCATCCCGGACCGCCGGACCAGCCGTCCCGGGCGGGCTGGCGGGGTGTCCTCATCTCGACAGCACGTTCTAGATCTGGCGCGTGCGCACGGCGATGCCGCGACCGCCGAAGAACGTCTCGAACACGTCGATGGGCAGGCAGGCTCGGCGGGCATCGGGGGTGTGGCCGGAAGGATTGTTCAGGTGGATCAGACCGTGGTCGTGGCCGGTCACGAGGACCAGATGCCCGCCGCGGCCGGGTGCCGGCAGGTCCGGGCGACGGATCTCCTTGTGAACGGAAGCCATCACCAGGTGCCCGTCGGCGAGCAGGCCAGGAATCTCGGCCACGGCCAGGTACGGATGCACATCGGCGTGTAGGCCGTGAACTTCACGCACGTACGCGGCGAAGGGGGCGTAGTACAAGCCCTTGATCTCGCCGTCATCGTCCTCGACGTAGCCGCCGTAGGAGCGGCAGCCGTGCAGCAGCTCCAGCAGGGGCGGTGTGTGCCCGTCGCGGTGGTCGAGGACCATCTGCAGGCAGGCCATGCCGCAGGCGTGCCTGCACCATCGGTCGTACTCGGCTCGGGTGTGCGCCCCTGATAGGTGCCATCGCGGGTCATCGGCGGGATCGGCGCCGTCGTAGACGATGGCGCCGATCCGCTCTGTGCTCATGTACTGGGTGGCCGGGATGACGCCCTCATGGATGGCCTGCCGGCTGCTGCCTGCTCCAGGCGTGCAGGCCAGACACCCCACCATCTCCCCCAGCAGCGGCTGTGCGGCCGACCAGCGACCGGAACCTGGTCCAGGAGACGTTCCCCCCGGACAGAACCACCCCTATTGTGCCGGACGTGATCTCGATCCGCCCGGATATCGCTGCGGCGAGTGCGCACGGGCCTCTGGGTTCGACGGCGACCTTCAGGTGGGTGAAGCCGACCGCCATGGCTCACCGGCGCACGAGTGTCTCTTCCGGTTGAAGTTGGCGGGAGAGACATATGTTGAACTGCGGCACGACACCTTCGTCTCGACGATTTCGAGTGGACCTGTTCAGGTCTTCCTGTCGGTGAGGCGCCATGAGGGAAAGCCTCGCTGATCCCGCCGCCCTCATGGCCGACTAGATTGTGTGGTGCGTTGGCTTTGCCAGATCGCGCCGGAGAAGGTCTCCATCGGGGTGCTCCACTCGCGGATGACGACGGGGTGGACCGTGCGGTGGAACAGGATGACTCGGCCGGGACGGCGCTTGCGGGAGAACCACAAGGCGGCCTTGTCGTGGCGCGTCTGGCTGGAGCGAGTGACGGCCGTGGCCAGGTGGCCAGGGCGGCGATGTCCTGGGGCGGCGGCGAACGTGGTCGGCGGCGGGCTGGGCGGTCGCCAGCAATCTTGCTCGATCCAGTGCGCGATGGGGTCGTATTCGCTGCGTGGCTGGTAGTACGGATGGCCGAGCCGCCAGCCGATCTCCGCGGTGAAGCAGCTGAGCTGCTTGTCGTCTCCGGCCTGTTGGAGCCCGAGTGACCGGAGGGGGACGAGCGGGCGGGGCGGTTTGGGCGCTGCGCGGTCGGCGTCTCTCCTGCACTGCGGTCTTCAGGTGCATACGTGTCGGTCTGGGGCCGGTGTCTCGACGGTCCCGGGTGATGGAAACGGCCGTCACACCGGCGGCGCCTGCACCAGGATGAGTTCGTGAACGACATTGCGATTCGTCCTGTTCAGCCCCATGAGTTAGACGCTGTCGCCGAGCTGCGCTGGCGATGGGTGCAAGAGATCCACGGCACGCCCATGGCGACGTTGAGCGAGTTCGTGCCCCGGTTCGTGGCGTGGGCGCGAGAGAACGAGTCCTCGCATCGGTGCATGGTCGTGGTACGCGACAATGTGGTCATCGGCATGGCATGGCTGGCGATCACGCAGCGCGTGCCGCACCCGCAGGCCTTCGAACGGGCGTCGGGTGACGTGCAGTGCGTGTACGTAACGCCGGATGAGCGTGACCGCGGCCTGGGTGGCGAGCTGATTGAGGCAGTCTTGGCGTGGGCTCGTAATTTCGAGCTTGAGCGGGTCACCGTGCACTCCAGCGACCGAGGGGTTTCGGCGTATTCCCGCCACGGATTCGCAGCCTCCCCGCGCCTGCTCCATGCCGATGTCACGCAAGGCCGGGCGGGCTGAGCGCTTTGCGTGCCACCTGCCCGGAACGAGTCGTTGGCTCTGTTATCGCAGTTCCGGACGCCCGACCGGCCGCACTCGAGCCAAGCCGTACTTCCTGGACGGCAGTACCTGCCGACGAAAGGCGCTGAGAAGCACTCCGTGCGCAGCGTCGCGGTTGCTTCGGCGTCGCCTGGTATGCCTTCTCGGATTTGCACGAGCCGAGGGATTACCCGGCTTGAGCCCCTGTCAGCACCCGCCACCTGCGACGGCCATCACGGCCGGCCCGGGGCGGCCCGCCGGGTGGCGGCGCCGACTTGGCCAGAGGCCGGTCGATCCGTTGACGAATCGCCCGAAGTCCTGCGAAGTAGATGTCATGGACTTCGCCAGCCAGATAGCGACCATAGCCGCCGTCGTGATCGGCGCACTCACCACGTACGCGGTTACAGCGCTGAACGACAGGTCGCGTTACCGCAGGGAAGTGGCGCGCCATTGGGTGGACAGAAAGCTGGAGCTCTACACACGCTACGCCGGAGACATCAAGCAATTGGCTATCCTCACCCGCCAGATCACGGCACAGCACGGGCTCCACGACGCCGCGCCCGGGGTGGACGGGGACAAGGCCATGGCGCTCCTAGACGAGGCGGAAACACGCCGGTCCCTGACGTACGAGGCGGTCAGGATGCTCGGCGACGCGCAGACGATCCGCGTGACCGGGGAGCTGAACGACGCGGTGCACCGGTTGGAGTGGCTGGCGCGTGGAAAGCTGGACACCGACCCGGACGTGTGGGAGAAGTGCTGGCGGCTGTACACGAACGCGACGAACGCGTTCCACGAGAATTTTCGCCGTGAGCTCGGCGTTCCAGGCCAGTTCCTTCCCCGCCCGCTGGATCGCGGCGCCGGCCCGCGACCGACCCTCCCCTCCCCCGAACACTGAGCCTTTCCCATTCCGTCACCAGTACATCCCGCAGGACGTCAGCCGGTGGCTGGCGGCGCAGTCCGCCCTCGGCGGCGACGCCGTCGGATCGGCGTGCTGCCTGCTGGAGCGGGAACTGGCCGCCGGGATCTCCTTCATGAACGCGAACGGGCTGCTCCACTTCGATGCCCACTTCGGCAACATCCTCACCGACGGCAGCCGCCTGTACTTCGCCGACTTCGGCCAGGTTCTTCCATGCCCACCGTGACCAGCGCCGTCAGGGTAGAAAGGGCTCAGTGCATGAGGACGGCTTTGCTTGTGCCGCGTTCCGCCGAGGCCCTGCGAGAAAAGTCACTGAACGAATATGTTCAACTACACTTGGTGAGCTACGGTGTTCCGGTGACTTCCGAACCCCCCGCGGACCTGCACGCTCCCGGCACCTTCGACATCGCGCGGGAGGCGGCCGACCTCCCGCTGACGCTGGTCAGGCAGTGGCGCGAGAGCGGTCAGAGCATCGCGGACGCGCGGCGCCTGCTGAGCGGACACACGGCCACCGGCTACAGCGTGGTGTCCGACTCGGCGGGCCTGACGAAGCTGAGCGGGCAGCTCAGCCTGCTCCACGTGCTGGCACTCATCGACCGGCCCAAGCGGATCCTGCACGCCCACGGTATGGCCGTCGGCGGCCGGGCGGTCGGCGTGTGGGCGGCCGACAACGCCCAGATGTTCCACCCGGCTTCGACCGACGCGCAGACGTTGCTGTCCGCCCTGCTGAGAGTCCAGGACGAGGTCGAGCGCCACTGCCGGGTCCGGATCGGCATCGGTGTGCACCACGGACATTTCTACGACCTGTCCGGCGGGCTGTACGGCGCGGAGGCCGACGCGATCGAGGACATCGCGGAGAACCACCTCGAAGGCGGCGAGATCGCCGTGACCGGGACGGTCGTCGACCGGCTGCCCGCCGGCCACCGCTTCGCCATACGGCGCAAGGACGGCGTGGAGAGCACGATCGGCGCCGTCTACCAGGTGCTGGACGGCCCACGCCTGAACGACGCGCCCGTGGGCGACGAGCGATACCCGATCCCGTATCCCCTGGCCTTCCACGACGACCTGCTGCGGCTGGAGCGCCGTCCGGACGACACCGAGCTCGCCGAACGGCTCACCGGCAGGCACCTGAGGAACCGGACGGTGGTCCTGGCCGAACGCGACGCCGTCCCGGCCGGGAGCCCCGAGCTCACGCTGCTGAACGGGCTGGCCCTGTCGGCGGTGATGAAGGAGACGGGGTTGCGTCTCATGCCCCCGGAGGGCGCCATCGAGATCAAGGTCGCCGGCCCCCTGGCCATCTACGCCTTCGAGGATCCCGCACCCGCCGTACGCTTCGCGCGGCGCCTGCGTTCGCGCCTGGCCGAGCACGAGATCATCTGCCGGATCGGTGTGGACACCGGGCCGGTGCTGGCGGGGGAAATCCCCGGTGGCGGCCGGGACATCGCCGGCGCGCCGGTGAACGTCGCCTCCAAGATGGCTCAGGACCTCGGCAGGCCGGGTCACATCTATCTGAGCGAGGCCGTGCGCGAACACATCGATCCAACCGGGGATCCGGCCGCTTTCACACCGGTTCAGTGCACCGTGTCCGGGGTGACCATGACCTTCTTCGAAGGTTGAGGAGACCCGGACCACGGAGACGGCCACGGGTTCACGGCGACCGGGCAGGCCGCCGTGAACATCGGGGAACGGCCGTGAGAGCGCTACTGGCGACCGAGCCGCTGCACCGACCATCCGGCCTCACGCCAGCAGTCGGCGTCGATGGCGTCCCGGGCGTCGATCACGACCTGCCGGGCCACCACGGCGGCGACGTCCGCCGGGTCGAGATCTCGAAACTCCGGCCAGCCGGTCATGACCACCACGGCGTCGGCTCCGGAGACGGCGGCCGGCGCGTCGTCGGCGTAGTCGAATTCCGGATGGACGGCGCGGGCGGTCTCGACGGCCATCGGGTCATAGACCGTGACGAGCGCGCCGAGCGCGTGCAGCCGCGCCGCGACGTCCAGGGCCGGGGAGTCGCGCACATCGTCGGTGCCGACCTTGAACGCCGCCCCCCACACGCCGATCCGGCGACCGGTCACGTCACCGCCGCACGCCTTGCGGGTCATCTCCACCACCCGGTCACGGCGGCCGGCGTTGATCTGGTTCACGGCGGTCAGCAGATCCACCGCGCGGTCCACACCGAGCTCGCGGGCGCGGGCGGCGAACGCGCGGGTGTCCTTGGGCAGGCAGCCGCCGCCATAGCCGATCCCGGCGTCCAGGAACGCCCGGCCAATGCGCGGGTCCAGTCCGATGGCGTCGGCGAGCTGGACGACGTCACCGCCGGTCGCGTCGCACATGTCGGCCACCGCGTTGATGAAGGAGATCTTCATCGACAGGAACGCGTTCGCCGCGCCCTTGACCAGCTCGCAGGTGGCCGGGTCGGTGACCACCAGCGGCACGCCGGCGTCGGTGATCGGCCGGTACGCCTCGCGGATCGCCTGCTCGTCCCTCGCCGAGGTCACTCCGACAACGATGCGGTCGGGGCGGAGGGTGTCCTGGACGGCGCGCCCCTCACGCAGGAACTCCGGGTTCCACGCCACCGACACCTGCTCAGCGGCCGGGGCCAGCTCCCGGACCAGCTCCTGCACAGCCGCCGTGGTGCCCACCGAGACCGTGGACTTGCCCACGATGAGGCACGGCCGGTGCAGGTGCGGCGCGAGCGACTGCACGG
Organism: Streptosporangium sp. NPDC000396; assembly: GCF_042898655.1. Lineage (NCBI taxonomy): Bacteria > Bacillati > Actinomycetota > Actinomycetes > Streptosporangiales > Streptosporangiaceae > Streptosporangium > Streptosporangium sp. NPDC000396. The sequence goes on along the minus strand of NZ_JBIAZA010000004.1, from coordinate 236,769 downwards.
CGGCGAACACCTGCGACAGATCGTAGTCGTCACGGCCGGTCATGCCGGGGGTGGCGACCCCGAGGAAGTGCATCTCCCCGAACGCGCCGGCTTCGGCGAAGTCGGTGGTGAACCGCAGCCGCCCGGAAGCGACGTGCCGGGCGAGCATCTCGTCCAGCCCCGGCTCATGGAACCAAGCCCGTCCTGAACTCAGCGTCTCGATCTTGGCGGAGTCGATGTCGACACCCACCACCTCGTGGCCGATCTCCGCCATCGAGGCCGCGTGTGTCGCGCCCAGATGGCCACATCCGATCACGGTCATTCGCACGTGCTCATCGTCCCTTTCTCACATGGAGGTACAGCGTGAAAATCAACGTCATTGGTTGCGGGCGCCTCGGCGCACCTTACGCGGCGGGGTCGGCCCGCCTGGGACACCAGGTTCTCGGCCTGGACACCGACCCGAAGATCATGCGCGCTCCGCGACGGTCGCACGCCCTTCGACGAGCCCGGACTGGCCGAAGCTATAGCCTCCCACGGCCACCCCGGAGAACTTCGCTTCACCGGCCCCTAGGAGGACGCCGTGTCCTTCGCGGACCTGCACATTCTGTGCATCGGCACGCCCCGGGCCCATCTGCCGCCCCGGGCCCGTCCGCCCGGCCGGCGCGTCTCCCGCGAGCCGCCGTCAGGCCGATGCCGCCCCGTGGGAGACGACGAGTCCCGGCCCAGGGTCTTCTCGCACGACAGGTCACTCAACGGGATCACGTGTTCACAATTTGCAGTCACTTGACTACCATGAGTGACGAACGAGACCATGGACGGAAGGAATTCCTGTGGCTGATTTCCTCGAGCGGAAGTTGCGGCACTTCTTCACCCTGATGGACCGCGACGGAAGCGACACCCTGGAGCTCGCCGACTATCTCGGCACCGCGGACAGGGTCAGTGCGTCGTTCGGCTTCGCCTCCGGCTCGGCCGAGCATGAGGCCGTGCGCGGCTCCTTCCTCAGCTTCTGGGAGACCGTCGTCAAACCCGCGGACGCCGATGGCGACGGGCACGTCAGCTTCGAGGAATACTTCTCCGCGTACGGCCTGAGAGTCGTCAGCGAATCGGGCGGCTACCAGAATGTCGGCTCCATAGGCGACGCGATCATCTCCATCGCCGACACCGACGGTGACGGCGAGGTCACCCGGGAGGAGTTCGACCTGGTCATCTCCCAGGGGTTCGGCGTGCCCGCCGACCAGTGCGCCACGGCGTTCGCCTCGCTCGACACGGGGTCCAAGGGCCATCTCACCCGGGAGGAGCTGCGTCGGGCGACCGCGGAGTACTTCCTCGGCACGGACCCCTCGGCGCCAGGCAACAGCCTGTTCGGGCGGTTCTGAACCCGCCGTCGCCACGGAGACGAGGAATTCGCAATGGATACCGTGACAGCACTTACCGGTGCGCTCTTCGGGGAGCGGTTCGACGAAGTCCACGAACCATGGCGGCGGCTTTTCACAACCGAGCCGTTCCGCGGCCATCGGGACCTGACCTCCGAAGAACGCAGGCAGGTGGCCTACCAGCGGCTCAGGCACGTCAACAAGAGTGTGACGTCGGTCGAGCGGCTCGTGACCGATGTGGAGCTGCTCACGGGCATGCACGAATGGGCCACGGTGGTGGACTGCGGGCTGGCCGTCATCGCGGGCATTCACTACAACCTGTTTCTCGGCAGCCTGATGGACCACGATCCTCATGAGCTGCGCAGCCTGCGGGAGTTCACCACGCTGCGCCGTACCGGAGCGTTCCTGTGCACCGAGCTGGCGCACGGCAACAGTGCGGCGCAGCTGGAGACGACCGCGGTGTTCGACGCCGCCGCCAACGGCTTCGTGCTCCATACTCCCCATCCGGGCGCCCAGAAATACATGCCGAACACCAGCCTGGTCGGCGGGGCCAAGAGCGCCGTGGTCGCCGCGCGGCTCGTCGTCGACGGCGAGGAGCGGGGGGTGTTCCTCTTCCTCACCCCGTTGAGCGACGAGACGGGAATCCTCCCCGGCGTCCGCGTCCGCCGGCTCCCCGAAAGAATCGGCGCGCCTGTGGACCACTGCCTCACCTCCTTCGACCACGTACGGCTTCCCCGTCACGCCCTGCTGGAGTCGGACCACGGGCGGCTCGTCGCGGGCGGTTCCTTCACCAGCGTCCTCGACAACCCTCGGCGGCGCTTTCTCCGCTCCATCGGCCGGGTCACCGTCGGGAAGCTCTGCATGAGCGCGTGCAGCCTCGGCGGCGCCCGCGCGGCCGTGGCCATCGCCGTGCGCTATGCCCACACTCGCCGCACCTCGGGCCTGTCCGGAGGCAGCGTGCCGTTGTTCGCCTATCGCAGCCACCACTCGCGGCTGCTCGGCGTGCTGGCCACCACCTACGCCGCCACCGTGCTGCACCGGACCGCCGTGCGGCGATGGGTCACGTGCTCCCCCGACGACCGCGCCCAGGCCGAGCACCTCGTGGGGATCGCCAAAGGCTGGATCACCTGGCAGGCGCGGGACGTGCTCAACGAGTGCCGTGAGCGCTGCGGCGCCCAGGGGCTGTTCCCTCTCAACGGCATCGCCGACTACCTGAACTCCAACGAACTGGCGATCACCGCGGAGGGTGACAACCTGCCCATCTGGCTCAAGGCCGCGGGGAAGATGGTCCTGGGGCACGCCTCGCCCCCGCCCCCGCCTCTCGCCACCGCCCTGACCGGGCCGCCCGCAACCGCCCTGACCAGCCCGCCCTTCCTGCAGTACCTGCTGACCAGCGTCGAAGGGATCTGGGATCGGCGCGCCCGCGCCGCGCTTGAGCGGTGCGCGGACCCCGACCCGCTCGGTCGCTGGAACGCCGCCAGCAACCCGGCCCTGGAGCTCGTCGCCGCGCACGCCCAGCGGCTGGCCGGCGACGCGATGCTGAGCGCGGCGGCAGGCACCTCCCACCCCGAGGCGAAGCGCCTGCTTCACCTGCTCCACCGCCTCTTCGCGCTACGGCGGATCGCCGTTCACAGTGGCGACCTGCTCGCCGCCGGCCATCTGTCCGCGGACCATGTCGACGAGCTCCCCGCCGTCCTCGACGCGGCCGTCGCGGATCTCGTGCCCCATGCGCTGGATCTCGTCGGCGCCTTCGCCATCCCGGAGGAGCTCCTGGAGCGCTTCCCCATCGCGCACCGCTCCCACGACGCCATGGCGGAGCACCTGGGTGCCCCGGAGGTCGCCATTCTCGGTGAGACGGCCCCGGTCAACGGCTCAGCCGAGATGACGCACCCCAGCTCGGTCCATGCATGACCCCGTCGACGCATGGTTCGCGAGCGGCGCCACGGTGCGGGACGGCCATTCGGCCGTCGGATCACAGCGTGCTGCCGGACCGCTGCATGGACTCGGCATCGGGGACGGCGTTCGCGTGCGCTGCCCGCAGGCGGCCGCGCTTGGTCACGAGCACCGCGGTCCGGGTCAGCACCATGGCCAACGCCATGAAAACAAAGGTGTTGGAGTAGACATCCGGACCGCTGATCTCGTAGTCGATGCTGAAACGGATGATTTCCTCACCGAACCAGTGCTCGGAACCGTAGGCGAAAACGACTCGCGCGCTGGAGATGACGATCCAGACGAGTGCGTATCCGACCCCGCCGACGGTGTAGATCTCACCGGACGCGTCCCGGTAGGCCGGGAGCAGGGAACCGGCGACCAGCCCGCAGATCACACCTATCCCGATGCCCGCGAGCTGGAGGGAGGGCGCGTTTCCGTCCAGCGGCAGGGAGTGGACGAAAATCGCGATGATGACGACAATCGCGATCACGGAACGCATCATTCGCATCGTGGTGACCTGGCGGCGACCGAGGTCCGTCGCCAAAATGATGGCCAGAATCGTTCCGCTGGCAATGAGCGCGGTCAAAAAAGGACTCATTCAACGCCGCCTTTTCTCTTCTTTCCTGGAATTCGCTTCGCCGTTGCCGGAAACGCTATGGCCGCCGCCTGTCCCGGCGCGACGACTGGCCGGTGGATTCGCCTGTCCACCGGTCGGTGGACAGCCGGACCGGCAGCCAGGCGGATGAGCGGCCAGGCGGATGAGCGGCCGGACAGGCGGATGGGCGATCGTCATCGACGGCTCGCGGGGAGCGTTCCACCGTCGCCCCGGATCGGCAGGATTTCGTAGGGAGTGGTAGGACTTGTGCGGTGCGTATTCACACTCAGGTGGACGCGGCGAAGACAGAGGCGGCCCACGCCCCGGAGACGAGGATTCGCCGCTTCGGCCTGTGGGACGGCTATTTCGCGGTCTGTTACCTCGTCACCACGGTCCTTCTGTTCACCTCTGACGGCCGGCAGGAATACCGCGCGATCGCGATCGGCGCGCTGACCCTGATCGTTCCCTGGTACGCCGGTCTGGGCCGGGGACTCATGATCGACAGGGCTGCCGCCCGGAGGAACGTCGTCTTCCCCGTCGGGCTCTTCCTGCTGTTCGCTCTGGCGGCCGCGTTCGACCCGAGAGGCTCCTTCGCGCTGTTCGCCGTGGTTCCCATGTTCATGATGAGCCTGCCCACGTCGCCGGCCATCGTGGTCGTCCTGCTGGCCAACCTCATGCCCGTCCTGGTGGTGTGGCTCCACGGCGGGGACCTGAACTCGGGCGTGGTCGGCGTGCTGCCGACGTCGCTGCTCGGCATCGCGCTGTCGGTCTTCATCGGAGCCTGGATCAGCGGAATGGTACGGCAGAGCAAGGAGCGCGCCGAGTTGATCGGCGAGTTGCGGCGCAACCGGGAGCGCGTGGCCCGGCTGTCTCACGAGGCCGGGATCTCCGCCGAGCGCGAGCGGCTGGCCCGGGAGATCCACGACACCCTGGCGCAGAGCCTGACCAGCATCATCAGCCTGGTGCAGGCCGCGGAGTCGCAGGTGGACGACGCCCCGGACCTCGCGCGCTCGCATCTCGGGCTGGCTGGGCGGGTGGCTCGGGAGAGCCTGGCCGAGGCCCGCGGCTTCGTCACCGCGCTGGCGCCCCCGGCGCTGCGGGGCAACTCGCTGGCGCAGGCCGTACGGCGGCAGGCGGACGGCCTGGCCTCCCAGACCGGGCTGGATGTCCGGTGCTCGGTCGAGGGCGTCGAGAGACCCCTGCCGATGGCGGCCGGCGTGGTGCTGCTGCGGGCCGCGCAGGAGGCGGTCGCGAATGTGCGCAAGCACGCCAGGGAGGCACGAAGGGTGGATGTGCTCCTGGCGTATGACGAGAGCACCGTCCGCCTTGTCGTCCGGGACGACGGCGAGGGCTTCGCCGTACGCCCGGATCAGGAGGGCTTCGGGCTGCACGGCATGCGGTCCCGGGTGGAGGAGATCGGCGGCGTGGCGACGGTCGGCAGCCGCCCCGGAGGGGGCACCACCGTCGAGGTGACGGTGCCCGCGGAGCCCGCGGTCGGGGAGGAAACCGGTGGATGACGGCAGGACGATCGAGGTGCTGCTGGCCGACGATCATCCGGTGGTGAGAGAAGGCCTGTGCGCGATGCTTGAGTCCGCGGACGGCGTCACCGTCGTCGGGCAGGCCGGTTCGGGCGAGGAGGCGGTCACGCTGGCCACCGCGCTCAGACCGGACATCGTGCTGCTGGATCTGCGGATGGGCGAGATGGACGGGGTGACCGCGACGGAGCGCATCCTGCGGCATTCACCGGGAAGCAAGGTGGTCATCGTCACCACCTACGAGAACGACTCCGACATCCTGCGCGCGGTGGAGGCCGGTGCGGCCGGTTACCTCCTCAAGGGCAGCTCCCGAGCGGAGTTGATCAACGCCGTCCATGCCGCCGCACGTGGCGAGACCGTTCTCACCCCCTCGCTGGCCACCAGGCTGTTCCGGGCGCGGGGAATGCGGCAGCCGTTGTCCGACCGGGAGCGCGAGGTGCTGCGCCTGGTCAGCCAGGGCCTGACCAACGCCGAGATCGGCAGGCAACTGTTCGTCAGCGAGGCCACGATCAAGACGCACCTGCTCCGCGCGTTCAAGAAGCTGGACGTCTCCGACCGGACCGCGGCCGTGATCACGGCGTTGGAGCGCGGGCTGCTGTCCTGACGGCACCGGCAGCGGGGTTCATGCCGAGATCAGGGTTTGGCGGGCCAGTATTCGTCGCGGAGAAGCCGTTTGTAGAGCTTCCCCGTGGGGTGCCTGGGCAGGCTCTCGCGGAAGTCGACCGACTTCGGGCACTTGTAGGGGGCGAGCTGGGAGCGGCAGTACTCGATCAGCTCCGCCTCCAGCTCCGGCCCCGCCAGGTCCATGGAGACCGGCTGGACGACGGCCTTGACCTGCTCGCCCATCTCCTCGTCCGGGACGCCGAAGACCGCCACGTCGACCACCTTCGGGTGGATCGACAGAACGTTCTCGGCCTCCTGCGGGTAGATGTTCACCCCGCCCGAAATGATCATGTAGGAGCGGCGGTCGGTGAGATAGAGGAAACCCTCCTCGTCGAGATAGCCGATGTCGCCCAGGGTGGTCCAGCCCCGGCCCAGGGGGTCCTGCGAGGCCTTCATCTTGTCCTCGTCACCGTGGTAGACGAACTTCGGCCCGTCGGAGAAGTAAACCGTGCCGTGTTCGCCCGGCGGCAGTTCGTTGCCCCCTTCGTCGCAGATGTGCACGACACCGAGCAGCGGGCGGCCGACCGTGCCCTTGTGCCTGAGCCAGTCCTCCGAACCGACATAGAGGAATCCGTTGCCCTCGGTTCCCGCGTAGTACTCGTGGATGATCGGGCCCCACCATTCGATCATCCGTTCCTTGACCGGGATCGGGCAGGGCGCCGCGGCGTGGATCGCGCACGTCAGCGACGACAGGTCGTAGCGCGCCCGGGTCCGCTCCGGCAGCTTGAGCATCTTGATGAACATGGTCGGCACCCACTGCGAATGCGTGACGCCGTACTTCTCGATCAGCGCGAGCGCCTGCTCGGGGTCGAACCTCTCCATGACCACGAGCGTCGCGCCGAAGCGCTGGAAGTTCATGCAGTAGCGCAGCGGAGCGGCGTGGTACAGCGGCGCCGGGGAGAGGTAGACGCTGTCGGCCGACGGCGCGAACAGGAACTGGATGAGCTGGAAAAGCGCCCCCGGCCGGTCCAGCTCGACCTTCGCCAGGGTGGGTTTGACACCCTTGGGCAGCCCGGTGGTGCCGGAGGAGTAGAGCATGTCCGCGCCCTGGCACTCGTCCCCGATCGGCGTGTACGGCTGGGCCGCCACCGCCTCCTCGTAGGAGCCGAAACCCGGGGCGACGCCGTCCAGCATGAGCCTGAGCTCGACCTTCGGTGTCGCGGCCGTGATCGAGGTGGCCACATCCGCCAGCTGGGCGGAGGAGATGAAGACCCGCGCCTCACAGTTGTCGACGATGTAGGCGAGTTCGTCGGTTTTCAGCCGCGAGCTGATCGCGGTGTAGTACAGACCCGACCGGTGCGCGGCCCATGCGACCACCAGGAACAGCGGGTGGTTCTCCAGCATGAAGGCGATGTGGTCACCCGGCTGGAGCCCGGAGGCGCGGAACAGATGGGCGAGCCGGTTGGACTCCTCGTCCAGCTCGCGGAAGGTGACGACCCGCCCCGAATCCGCCATGATCACAGCGGGTTTGTCCGGCGCGACTGCTGCGATGGCTCCCGGGTGCATAAAACCGAACGTTACTCGGTTTGGTGTTCCGTGAGAAGGCGCGACGAAGCCGCGACCCCCGAGGGTGTGGAGGTCGCGGCCGTGTCGGAGGTGCCCGGCGTCAGGAGGCGGGGATGACGGCGCCCTTGTAGGTCCGCTCGATGAACTGCTTCACCTCGGGGCTGACGAGCAGCTTCGCGAGCTTGACCACGCGCGGGTCCTGCTCCTTGCCGGTGGCCACGACCAGGCCGTTGGCGTAGGGGTTGCCCTGCGCCTTCTCCAGCACCAGCGCGTTCTCGGCCGGCTTGAGACCGGCCTCGATCGCGTAGTTGCCGTTGACGACGGCGGCGTCCACGTCGTCCAGCGAGCGGGGCAGCTGCGCGGCCTCCAGCAGCTGGAACTTCAGGTTCTTGGGGTTGGCCGTGACGTCGCGCTCGGTGGCCGCGGTCCCGGCCCCGGCCTTCAGGGTGACCAGGCCGTTGTCGGCCAGCAGCTTCAGCGCCCGGCCCAGGTTGGTGGCGTCGTTCGGCAGGGCCACGGTCGCGTTCCGGGCCAGCGCGGCGATGTCGGTGATCTTCTTGGAGTAAAGGCCCAGCGGCTCAAGGTGGACCGGCTGGACGAAGCTCAGCTTGGTGCCCTTGGAGGCGTTGAAGTCATCCAGGTAGGGCTTGTGCTGGAAGAAGTCGGCGCCGATCTGGCCGTCGTCGAGCTGCACGTTCGGCTGGACGTAGTCGGTGAACTCGACGATCTCCAGGTTCAGGCCCTCCTTCGCGGCGAGCTTGTCCTTGACGAACTTCAAAATCTCCGCGTGCGGGACCGGACTGGCGCCGACCTTGAGCGCCTCCGAGATGGAGGCCCTGCCCGCCGCGCCGGCCGTGGTCTCGGCCGTCCCGGTCGAGCCACAAGCGGTCAACGCGAAGGTCAGCGCGGTGACGGCCGATGCGATTCCGAAGAATTTACGCACGGTGTACTCCTTTTGGGTGTGAAAAACCAGAGGTCCTTGCTTGTGGCGGGATCCCCTGGGGTCAGTGACGCGCGAGACGGCGGGCGATGGTGTCGCCCAGGGTCTGCACGAGTTGAACGATGATGATCAGCACGACGACGGTGACCACCATCAGCGTGGTCTCGAAGCGCTGGTAGCCGTAGCGGATGGCCAGGTCGCCGAGCCCGCCGCCGCCGATCGCCCCGGCCATCGCCGAGTAGGAGATCAGCGCGACCACGGTCACGGTGAGCCCCGCGACCAGGCCGGACATCGCCTCGGGGAGCAGGACCTTGCCGACGATGGTGGTGGCGCTCGCGCCCATGGCCTGGGCCGCCTGCACCTTGTCCCGGCCGACCTCGCGCAGGGCGGTCTCCACCAGCCGGGCGAAGAACGGCGCGGCGCCAAGGGTCAGGGGGACCACCGAGGCGGCCGTGCCGATGGTGGTGCCCACGATCAGCCTGGTCAGCGGAATCACCGCGATCATCAGGACGATGAACGGCAGGGAACGGCCGATGTTGACGATCAGACCGAGCATCCGGTTCAGCGCCCACGAGGGGAACAGGCCGTCCCGGTCGGTGACGACCAGCGCCACGCCGAGCGGCAGCCCGATCAGTACGGTGAACAGCGTGGACCACGCGACCATCTGAGCGGTCTGCCCGGCCGACTCCCACAGCAGGGGAGCCATCTCATCCCAACTCATGCGGCCTCCTCCACCAGCAGGCCGCGCTCGGACAGGTAGGCGAGGGCGACGGCGCGCTCCTCACCGGTGAGGCGCAGGCGCAGGCGTCCGGCTGAGACGCCGGCCACCTCCTCCAGTGCCCCACCGAGGATGCTGACGTCCACGTCGAACTTGCGGACCACCTCCGAGACCACGGGCTCGTCGGCGTGCCCGGTGAAGGTGATCGTGATCGTGCCGGGCTCCGGCTCGGGGAGCGGGAACAGCTCCGCGGTGAGCCGGGACCCCGGCCTGGCGATCAGCTCCGGGATGGCCCCGGACTCCTCGATCCGGCCGTCGCGCATGATGGCCGCCGAGTCGCAGATCGACTTGACGACGTGCATCTCGTGGGTGATCAGCATGATGGTCAGGCCGAGCTCGCGGTTGAGGCTTTTGAGCAGGGCGAGGATCGACTGCGTGGTGCCCGGGTCGAGCGCCGAGGTGGCCTCGTCCGACAGCAGCACCGAGGGGCTTCCGGCCAGCGCGCGGGCGATGCCGACCCGCTGCTTCTGGCCGCCGGACAGCTGCGCGGGGTGCGCCTTGGCCTTGTCGGCCAGCCCGACCAGCTCCAGCAACTCGGCCACACGCCTGGCGCGCTCGGCCTTCCCGACCCTCATGACCTCAAGGGGGAACGCCACGTTCCCGGCGACCGTGCGGGAGGACAACAGGGCGAAATGCTGGTGGACCATCCCGATCCGCTGGCGAGCCTTACGCAGCTCGGCCTTCCCCAGCGCGGTCAGCTCCTGCCCGGCCACGGTCACGGTGCCCCCGGTGGGCCGTTCCAGAAGGTTCACGCAACGCAGCAACGTGCTCTTGCCCGCGCCGCTCTGCCCGAGCACGCCAAAAATCTCACCCTCGCGGACGTGCAGGTCGACACCGTCGATGGCGACCACCTCACGACCCCGATCTCGATAGACCTTACGCAGGCCTGACACATCGATCACAGCTGTTCCCCAACATGAATGAATCCCTCGAAAAGACTTCAGGCGGGGAAAGAGCTAGCGCGTGCCAGGGTGAAAGGGGAGATGGCTCAGGCGGCGCAGAACGAAGTTGTCCGCGGGGCAGGTCATTTCAGAGCCTTCGTGAAGGGAACGGCGGGTCGGAGTTCAGCGCGCGGAGCGCATGCGACACGGGGTGCGCATAGCGGACACCTCACACATGTGCATGCCGCAACACATGACCCGGCCCTGCGGGGTCATGCCGACACGGTGCGTCACGTTCACGTCTGGCTCAACGTGAGCTTCGCCTGCCTTGATTCCCTTTTTTTCCTGTGATGCCGATCACTCTCTTCCGGCGTCCACCCGGTAGGGGTCGCGCAGCGGAGTCACCCGCCCGCCGAACTCCTCTTTGATCGCCTGCATCTTCGGGCCGGGCGCGTAGAAACGCCCCTTGGTCTCCCCGTACGGCTTGAGCCATCCCCTGGCCGCGAGGTCGCGCAGATCCCTGGCCGCCTGCCCCTGGCTGAGCGACTCGTCGAGCTGATACCTGCTGCGCCGTAGCCGCCTGTTGACGAACACCTCGTAGAGCGCCGACACGGTCCGCGTGTTCAGCCTTTCGGCGTCGATCTGCTCCTCAAGGAGGATCCACACCTCCCCCGCCTCGGACAGACGGCGGCGGACCCGCTGGGCCTGCAGGTGGTGGGCCCGCAGGCAGAAACGCACCCAGTGCAGCGTGTCTCCGTGCGGGCTCCAGTCTCGTCTGCCCTTCTGGCTCAGGGTCCGGTAGTAGTCGACCGTGTTCTCCGCGTGCCCGAGCCACTCCTCTATCGAGGAGAACTCCGGGGTGGTGATCTGGTCCCTGCCCAGCACAAGCGTCTGCAGGGCACGGGACATCCGGCCGTTGCCGTCTCGCCACGGGTGGATGCTCACCAGGTTGAAGTGGGCCATCGCCGCCCGCACGTAGCTCGGCGCCTCGAGATCGCCCGAGTTGAGCCAGTCGACCAGCTCGTCCATCAGCTCCGGCACCTTCTCGGCGTCCGGGCCCTCGTAGACGACCTCGCCGGTCGCGGAGTTGCGGACGTAGATGCCGCCGGGCCGTACCGCGCCGGGGGTCTTGTCCTGGTGGTGGCCGATCATCATGAAGTTGAGCGCGTGGAGCAGGCCCGTGTCGAACCTGAACGCCGGGGAGCGGGAAAGGAGCTGGATGTAGGTCAGCGCCTGCTGGTATCCGGCGATCTCCCGGGCGACCGCGGCGGAGGTCTCCAGCGGCTCCTCCCCCGACATGATCGACTCGATGTCCTCGACACTGGCCCGGTAGCCCTCTATGGAGTTCGACCCCTGGATCGCCCGTGCCTGGAGCTGCCGCCGCAGCTGGCCGTCCCAGCGGTGCGTCTCGGCGAGGCGGTACTTCAGATCACGGCGCATCTCCTCGATCTCGCCGAGCACCTTCTCGTCCATGGCCTCAAGGTGAGGCGTGCCGTACAACATGAATCCATGACAACATGACCGAATCATTCGATCAATCGACTTTATGATTTGTCCATTTTATCCGCGCGGTCCCCTGAGACCATGGAATCGCCTCTCTTGGGCGTCGTTCCCGGGAAAGCGGACGGCCCGCCCTTTCCGCGATGAACGCGACGAGAAAAGGCGGGCCGTCTCAGGGAACGGGTCAGACGGCGGCGGGCTCGGCGACCTTGGCCGGGGTGAGCGCGATCTCAAGGACCTCCCGCACGTCGCTCACCACGTGGATGGTGAGCTCGTTGCGGACGGCCTCGGGGACGTCGTCCAGATCGGGCTCGTTGCGGGCCGGGATCAGCACGGTGGTGATGCCCGCCCGGTGGGCGGCCAGCAGCTTCTGCTTGACCCCGCCGATCGGGAGCACCCGGCCGGTGAGGGAGACCTCGCCGGTCATGGCCACGTCGTTCCTGACCGGGCGGCCCGACAGCAGCGAGGCCAGCGCCGTGGTCAGGGTGATGCCCGCCGACGGCCCGTCCTTGGGCACCGCGCCCGCGGGGAAGTGGACGTGCACCGAGCGGTCCTTGAGGGACGACACGGGCAGCTCCAGCTCCGCACCGCGCGAGCGCAGGTAGGACAGGGCGATCCTGGCCGACTCCTTCATCACGTCACCGAGCTGGCCGGTCAGGGTCAGGCCGGTGTCGCCGGTCTCCGGGTCGGCCAGGGACGCCTCCACGTAGAGGACGTCACCGCCGGCGCCGGTGACCGCGAGGCCGGTGGCCACCCCGGGCACCGCCGTACGCTGGCGGGACTCCGGAAGCGAGGACTCCGGCACGTGGCGCGGGCGTCCGAGGTAGGGGACCAGGTCCCCCACCGTCACGGGCAGCTCGCCCTCGCCGAGCGCGACGTTGGCGGTCACCTTGCGCAGGACCCTGGCGATCGAGCGCTCCAGGGACCGGACTCCGGCCTCCCGGGTGTATTCGCCCGCCAGCTTGCGCAGCGCCTCCTCCTCGATCGTGACATCCTCTGCGGTGAGACCCGCCTTGTCGAGCTGGCGCGGGACCAGGTGGTCGCGGGCGATCGCGATCTTCTCGTCCTCGGTGTAGCCGTCGAGCGTCACGATCTCCATGCGGTCGAGCAGCGGGCCGGGGATGGCCTCCAGCACGTTGGCGGTCGCCAGGAACAGCACGTCGCTGAGGTCGAGCTCGACCTCCAGGTAGTGGTCGCGGAAGGTGTGGTTCTGCGCCGGGTCGAGCACCTCGAGCAGCGCGGCGGTCGGGTCGCCCCGGTAGTCGGAGCCGACCTTGTCCACCTCGTCGAGCAGCACGACCGGGTTCATCGAACCGGCCTCCCGGATCGCGCGGACGATCCGGCCGGACTGGGCGCCGACGTAGGTGCGGCGGTGACCGCGGATCTCGGCCTCGTCGCGGACGCCGCCGAGGGCGACGCGGACGAACTTGCGGCCCATCGCGCGGGCGACGGACTCGCCGAGGGAGGTCTTGCCGACTCCGGGAGGACCGGCCAGCGCGAGCACGGCGCCGCTGCGACGGCCGCCGATCACGCCGAGGCCCTTCTCGGCCCTGCGTCCGCGGACGGCGAGGTATTCGATGATGCGGTCCTTGACGTCGTCGAGGCCGGTGTGGTCGGCGTCGAGGACGGCGCGGGCCGCGGCGATGTCGTAGGAGTCCTCGGTCCGCTCGTTCCACGGGATGTCGAGGACGGTGTCGAGCCAGGTGCGGATCCAGCCGGTCTCGGGAGACTGGTCGGAGGTCCGCTCCAGCTTGTCGACCTCCTTGAGCGCCGCCTCACGCACCTTCTCCGGCAGGTTGGCCGCCTCGACGCGGGCGCGGTAGTCCTCCTCCTCGGTCTCCGGGGAGGAGCCGTTGAGCTCGGCCAGCTCCTTGCGGACCGCGGCGAGCTGCTGGCGGAGCAGGAACTCGCGCTGCTGCTTCTCCATGCCCTCCTGGACGTCCTTGCGGATCGTCTCGGCCACGTCGAGCTCGGCCAGGTGCTCGCGCGCCCATTCGACCAGCTTCTCCAGCCGGTCGGCCGGGTCGGGGGTCTCAAGGATCTCGGCCTTGCGCTGGGTGCTCAGCCAGGGGGCGTAGCCGGAGCTGTCGGCGAGGACCGACGGGTCGTCCATCTGGTTGACCGCGTCGACGACCTGCCACGCGCCCCGCTTCTGCAGGATCGTGGTGGCCAGCGCCTTGTACTCCTTGGCCAGTTCCTCGGCGCGCTCGCCCGTCTCGACGGTGTCGATCACGGTGGCCTGCACCCACAGGGCCGCGCCGGGGCCGGTCGTGCCCGAGCCCACGCGGACGCGGTCGACGCCGCGGACCACGGCCGCGGGCTCACCTCCGGGCAGCCTGCCGACCTGCTCGACCACGGCCCGGACGCCGACGGAACCGTATCGGCCGTCGATCCGGGGAACGAGCAGCACCTGCCGATTGTTCTCAACCAGCGCCTGAGCCGCGTCGATCGCGGCCCGGACCTCGGTCTCGGACAGGTCCAGCGGGACCACCATGCCCGGCAGCACGACCTCGTCGTCGAGCGGAAGAACCGGGAGGATCAAGCTCTCACTCATGTGCACTCCAAAGGTTGAGTTACACCGACTCAATTAATGAGAGCCTCAAAATGTTCCCAGGATTGAGCGTGTTCGCTGTGAGCGATCGTAATCGTGTAATCCTCCCTCTCGAGAGGGACGGATCCGAATCACTCCGGGGTATGACGCCGAGCCGTACCGGGGTTGTCTAGGCTGGCCCGATGCTCTTGCGCGACGGCCTCCTGCGGCTGGCACAGCCGGTCGTCCAAGCCCTGGTGAGCGGGAACGCCGGGCCGCCGTTCCCCCGGTCACGCCGCCTGGGGCCGCGAGTGCCCGCCTTCCTGGGCCTGCTGCCGTTCCGGACCGTCGACCTGGTCCTGCTGGCCGACGCCCTGCTCGCCTGGCTCCTGTTCAGCAGCGGGTTCTCGGATCTGACGCATGAGCAGGAGCAGATGTCGCGGGCCGGCGACCTCCTGGAGCAGTTCCCGGAGCCGTTCCTCTGGCTCGCGGCGACGGCGGCGGCCCCGTTCCCCCTGCTGCTGCGCAACCGGTGGCCGCTCGCGGCCTGGCGGCTGGCCACCGCGGGCATGCTCCTGGCCGCCCCGATCATCCGCGCGCTGACCTCCCTGCCCTACTCCACGGCGGAAGCCATCGCCTACCCGCTGATCATCTACGCCGTCGCGGTCCGCTGCGAACGGACGACCACCCTGGGCGTGTGGATCGTCTCGGTGCTCGCTGTGGCGGCCATCCGCCCCTCCGACCACGCGTGGATTCTGGCGACCGCGGCCCTGCTGGGCATCGCCGCGCTCCTCGGCTACAACGTGCGCGCCCGGCGGCTGGCCACCGGCCGCCTGGCGGAGGAGGAACGGCGCAGCGCGCGGGCGCTGGCCGGGCAGGCCGTGCTGGAGGAACGGGCCAGGATCGCCCGGGAGCTGCACGACGTCGTCGCCCATCACATGTCGGTGATCGCCATCCAGGCAGAGGCCATACCGCTGCAGGCGGCCGGAGACGCCGGGCGCCTGGAGGAGGGGCTGGGAGAGATCCGCACGCTCTCACTCGCGGCCATGACCGAGATGCGCCGGGTGCTGGGAGTGCTGCGCGACGGGGACGGACGCACGGACACCGCCCCGCAGCCGGGCCTCGGCCACCTGGAGGAGCTCATCGACACCGCGCGCTCCGCCGGGCTCACCGTGACACCCAAGCTGGGCGGCGACCTGCTCGGGTTGCCCACAGCGGTGAGCCTGTCCGCCTACCGGATCGTGCAGGAGTCACTCAGCAACGCCATGCGGCACGCGCCCGGTTCGACCGTCTCGATAACGATCTCCCGCTCCGGGGACGAGCTGCACGTCCATGTGGCGAGCGACGCCGGGCACCGCTCCCCCGCGAAACCGGGACACGAGGGGCACACGGGACACGCGGGACACGGCCTGATCGGGATGCGGGAACGGGCGTCCATGCTCGGCGGGAGCCTGTGGGCCGGACCGGTCGGAACGGGCTTCGCGGTCACTGCCATACTTCCGATCATGGAGGAAGCGTGACGATCCGGGTTCTCATCGCCGACGACCAGGGCATGGTCAGGACCGGGTTCACCGTGTTCCTGGGATCACAGCCGGACATCGAGGTCGTGGGCGAGGCCGCCGACGGGCGGGAGGCGGTGGCCCGGGTGGCCGAGCTGCGGCCGGACGTGGTGCTGATGGACGTGCGGATGCCGGTCATGGACGGGCTGGCCGCGACGCGGGCGATCCTCGGCGGGGACGGCGTCCTGCCGAAGGTTCTGATCCTGACCACGTTCGACCTCGACGACTACGTGTACGAGGCGCTGCGTGCCGGAGCCAGCGGGTTCCTGCTCAAGGACGCCTCGGCCCAGCAGCTGGCCGAGGCCGTCCGGGTGGTCGCCGCCGGGGAGGCGCTGCTGGCGCCCTCGGTGACCAAGCGGCTGATCTCGGAGTTCGCCCGGGTCGGGCCCCGCCGCCCGCGCCGCCGGCTGGACGACATCACCGAGCGCGAGACCGAGGTGCTCGTCCTCGTCGCCCAGGGCCTGTCCAACCAGGAGATCGCCGACAAGCTCGTGCTGTCGGAGCAGACCGTGAAGACTCACGTGGGCCGGATCCTGGCGAAGCTGAACCTGCGCGACCGGGCCCAGGCGATCGTCCACGCCTACGAGACGGGCCTGATCCGCCCGGGCGAGTGAGCCTTCCCGGTGGTGAACGGCCCATGCCCGGGCGAGTGAGCCTCTCCGGCGGGCGGCTCGCGCTCAAGCGGATGCGCCTCCCGGGAAGATCCGGAACCGGCCTCACCCCCGGGAGGGACCCGGGAGGTGAGCACTCCGGGGTGACGTGAGCGACGGGCCATGATTCCTAATCTCCTGTCCGGTTTCCCAGCCGAACAGGAGGTTCCGTATGTTCCGCCGCGCGCTCACCGTGGCCGCCGTCGCCGCGCTCACCTACACGATCGTCCCCAGTCCCCAGAGGGACCGGATCGTCAAGGTCTACGGCGACCTGCGTACGGCGGAGCACGTCGCGGTCATCGTCCCGGGCTCCGACACCACGGCGGCCACCTTCGACGGCGGCAGGGCCAAGCCGTACAGCACGCCGGGGGGCGGTGCCCGGGCGGTGCTGGCCGAGGCGCGGGCGCTGGATCCCGGGGCCCGGCTGGCGGTGGTCGCCTGGCTCGGATACGACAGCCCCGCGACCGTTAGCCTGGAGGTGGCGACCGATGGGGCCGCCAGGAGAGGGGCCCCGGAACTGCGGCGATACGTCGCCGAGACGCTCCGGGGGAAACGGGTCAGCCTGCTGTGCCACAGCTACGGATCGGTCGTGTGCGCCAAGGCCGCGCCCGGGTCGGGCGTGGCGGACGTGGCCGTTTTCGGCAGTCCCGGACTCGGCGTCTCCTCCGCGTCCGAGCTGGGCGGCACCCCTCTGTGGGCCGGCAGCGGCGGCCGCGACTGGATGCGCCGCGTGCCCAAGCTCCGGCTCGGGCCCCTCGGATTCGGCCCCGACCCCGCGGGCCCGTCCTTCGGCGCCCGCCTGTTCGAGACGGGCGCGGCCGGGCACAGTGACTATCTCGCCCCCGGCAGCGCGTCCCTGCGCAACCTCACCCTGATCGCTCTCGGCCGTACGGGCGAGGTGTCCCGTGGCTAGCGTCGATCGCCGTACGGCGGTGCCGGTCGCGCCCACCCGGCGGCCCGGCGTGCCGGCGCCTCGGACCGGAGGCCCGGACAGCCCCGCCGGCCGGGCGGACCGTGCGCGAGGCGGACGCGGGTGGGCGGAGCGGATGGAGGCCGCGACTCCCGGGAGCCGGGATCGGGGGGTGGACGCGCTCCGCGCGCTGGCGATCCTCGGGGTGGTCCTGGGGCACTGGCTCGTCACGGCGTGGATGCACGGACCCGCCGGGGCGATATACATCTCCAGCCCGCTCGTCCACCTGCCGGAGATCACCCCCCTGTCATGGGTGTTCCAGACGCTGGCGGTGTTCTTCTTCGTGGGCGGCTACGCGGCGGCGCGGAGCCTGCGCTCGGCCGCGGGGTATCCGGTCTGGGTGCGCGGCAGGATGGTACGGCTGTCGCGGCCGGTGGGCCTCCCGGTGCTGGTCTGGACGGGGATCGCGGCCGGGATGGCGCTGCACGGCATGCCGTACGGCACGGTCAGGGCACTGCTCCTCCCCGCGGTGGCACCGGTGTGGTTCCTGGCGGTCTTCGCCGCGCTCACCGCCGCCACTCCCCTGCTCCTGCGGGCACGGCCGGGCGTCGTGGCCGTCTCGGCGGGTGCGGTCGTGCTCGCGGTGGACGTGGTCAGGTTCGGGCTGGACGGGCCGTCCTGGCTGGGGTGGGCGAACCTGGCGGCCGGGTGGCTGGTGCCGTACACGCTGGGGGTCGGCTGGGCCGGCGGCGCGTTCGCCTCGCGGCGGACGGCAGTGGGGCTGGTGGTGGGAGGCGCGGCCGGGGCCGTGGCGCTGATCGCCGGGTTCGGGTATCCGGCGAGCATGGTGGGCGTGACCGGGGCGAAGGTCTCCAACCTCAGCCCGCCCTCGCTCGCCGCGGTCTGCTTCGGCGTCGCCCAGATGGGGCTCGCGCTGCTGGCGCGCGAACCGCTCGCCCGGCTGATGAGGCGGCCCCGGTTGTGGGCGGCGGTGGCGGTGGTCAACCTGTCCGCGATGACGATCTTCCTGTGGCACCAGACCGTGCTGGTCGGGACCGCACTGGCGGCGCTGCGCTTCGGCGACGTCCCCGGCCTGCTGGCGCCTCCCGTCGAACCGGCCTGGTTGCTGTGCCGTCTGGCCTGGCTCCCGGTGCTCGCCGCCCTGCTGGCGTCGGCGCTGCTGCCCGTTTTCATCCGAAGGCGGTTTAATGACAGAGTGTCGTCATCGGCTTGACGCCGCCGCGCGGTCTTTGTGACACTATGTCATGAAAACTATGAGGAGCCCCTTCGACGCGGAGTGATCATGAGCGAGTCGCCGTTCTCCGAAGTACTCAGGAACGCCACCTGGGGCGAGCACGCGACAGCCGAGGACGACAGCTACCTCAAGGCCCTGATGGCGGGCCGGCTCAGCCCCGAGGCCTACGGCGAGATGGTCGCCCAGCACTACTTCGCCTATCTCGCCCTCGACGGCGCCGCCAAGACGCTCGCCGACGACCCGATCGCGGGGCCGTTCGTCTTCCCCGAGCTCTACCGCGAAGAAGCGCTGGTCCGCGACCTGGAGACGATCTACGGCGCCGACTGGAGGTCGAGGATCGAGCCCTCCAAGCCGACCCGGACACTGGTCGCCCGGATCGAGCAGGCCGCCACCTGGCCGGGCGGCTACATCGCCCACCACTACACCCGTTACATGGGCGACCTTTCCGGCGGCCAGTTCATCCGGATGGAGCTGCAGAAGATCTACGGCTACCAGCCGGGCGGCGGCGTCGACTTCTACCTCTTCGACAAGGTCGGCAGCCTGCCCCGGTTCAAGCAGGAGTACCGCGCCAGGCTGGACGCGCTTCCCCTGGACGAGGCCGGCAAGCAACGCGTCATCCGCGAGACCAAGCTGGCCTACATGCTCAACACCGAGGTCCTCGCCGACCTCGGCCGGGTGGCGCAGGCCGAACTCGCCGCCTGACCGTTCACCTCAGGGTGCCCTGGGGCTCCGGTACGGCACGCCGCGCCAGAGCTCTCGGGGTGGCTCGGAGCACCCGGCTCAACGTAGAGCGCTCCGTTCAGCCCGGAGCGCTCGACTCGCCCGAAGCGCGACGCCATACGCTCATGGCCCGCCCCCGCGCCCGGCACTGTGCGACCATGGGAGCATGCCCCGGATTTCGGCCGCGACGATCGGCGAACATCGCGCCCAGACACGGGATCGGATCCTGCAGGCGCTCTCGCGCCTCTCCCGCGACCAGGGCATCGACGCCATCTCGATGACCGACGTGGCGAGCGAGGCCGGAATCACCCGGACCGTCCTCTACAACTACTTCCCCGACAAGGCCGCGCTGCTGCTGGCCTTCACCGAGCGGGTCACGCACTACTTCATCGAGAGCTACGAGCAGGAGCTGCCCGAGCAGGCCTCTCCCGCCGAGCAGCTGCGCGCGTTCGTCCGGCTCCAGCTCGCCGGGCTCATCGCCCACCCGCACCCCGGCCCCGCCGACCTGTCGGCGGCCCTGGGACCCGACGCCTACCAGCGCCTGGCCGACCACGTCGCGCCGATGCAGCGCATCCTGACCGGCATCATCGAAAGCGGCGTGGCCTCGGGTGACTTCCAGGCTCATGACGTGCCCGCCACCGCCCGGATCATCCTCGCCGTCATCGGCGCCGAGCGGGTGCCGCTGCTCAGCGGCACGGTGACGCCGGAGGAGGCCGAGGAGATCGTCTGCGGATTCGTGCTGCGCGCGCTGGGCGCCTGACGCGTGCCGATGGGCACCCACTCGGCGGGCGCCCACGAGCACGGGAGCCGACGGTTTCTTGAACGCCTGACGTCTAACGCGTGTCGCGGTGGGCACCGGCCAGCACGAGCAGGGGCATCGGCAGCGCCGCCAGCCACCACCGGTGAATCGCGTCCCACTCGGAGCTGTCTGGCATCGGCCACGCCAGGTCACCGGTGATCTGCGTCCCGGCGTAGAGGACGAGTTGCACGAGCACTCCGGCGAGCGCGGCCTGCCTGCCCGGATGCCGCCGTACGGCGATCGCCGCCCCGGCCAGTCCCACCAGCGCGCACACTCCCGCTTCGAGCGCGGCGCCGGAGAAGTGGAGTACCCCGCCGGGCGTGAGCCGTATCGCCACGACCGCGCACGTCACCCCCCAGCTTGCGGCGACGGCCACGCCCACCATGAGGGTCCGCGTCCACTGGCGAACCCAGCGCGGCACAGGCGCCGACCCGGTGTTGGCGGTCATGGCGTCCACGAGGGCGAACGTGGCGGCGGCGCCGAGCAGCACCGCCGTCGTCCTCAGCAGGAGCAGCCCGAGGCGCGGGTCGACTGTGTTTCCAGGCGACATCACGGCCGCGAGGGACACGGCGAGCAGGGCCACGACCGCTATGGGCAGCCAGTCGATCGCACGTGCCAGCGGGCGGAGCAGCGCGAGCACCGGAGGAAACGGCGCGGGCACCGGCCGGGTGGGTGAGGACTGGGTCTCTCGGGTGGTCACGGGCACGGATCCTCCTTGAGCAGGGCGGACATTCCGTACAGGACACTCAGGCAGGTCACCTGCACTGGTCGTCCTTCGGGGTGGCGGGGAACTCCGGTCGCAGGCCCAGCAGCGGGAGGGCCTGCTCGACGGTCGTCTCGGGGGCGGTGAGCGTGTCCCAGTTGGCGCGCACGCGGTCGGCCGCATCCGGCCGCTCCAGCAGACGGCGGGCGTAGCCCACCTCGGCGGCGCCGTAGCTCGGCCCGCCGAGCTGGCCGGGGATGCGGATCTCCCCGCCGTCGTAGGTCATGCTCACGCGGAGCCATCCCCCTTCCCCCTCGGAACCGCTCCAGGCACCCGGGGGAGGGGCGTCTAGCAGAGGCTCGGCGCGTCCGGCGAGCCAGAGCGCCACGACGGTGCGCGCCCGGCCGACGTCGTGGCATCCGCCGCCCAAACCGGCGACCGCGGCGGCCACCTGACCTATCAGCATCGCCTGGTGCTGGGCGGGGTCGGTGGACCAGACCAGCCAGGTGCCTGGCTCCCCCATGATGTCCTCCGAGGAATGAATCGCGCTCACCGGCTTTTGCCGGATGACCGGGATCCGATCCCGGGCACGCTCCGGGACCGCCGACAGGATCGGCCGCAGGGCCCGCGCCCAATTCGGGATCCACGGTTTGTAGTCGGGATACACACAGTAGGAGAGGCCCTCGTGGTTCTCGCACACCTGCTCGGGGAGCTGTGGCGTGAAATGTGGGGTCCACGGCAGGATCGGCGCCGCGGCCGTCGCGGCGGCCCCCGCGGGCACCGCGACGGCCAGGGCGGTCAGCGCGACCACGGTGCGGACCGGCCGCAGGCCGTGCCGCAGAAGCGCGACGGAGGCGAGGAACACCACGCCCGCCACCAGGTAGATCAGATGCTGTTCCGTGGGCCTGGCTCCCCATTCGGGGTTGTGGCCGGGAATCACCGGCAGGAACCACCCCCCGATCTCCGCCCGCGAGTTGCCGAGCATGCCGAACGCCATCGCGGCAATCAGGATCGGCGGCACGATCAGCCAGGGCGTCCAGCGGCCGAGGGCGGCGCCGGCGGACGCGGCGAGCGCCGCCAGGGCCACCCCGCCGAGCGCCTCGTAGGGGTCGAACCGCCCGGCGACGGAGTCCGACAGCGACACGACCAGCAGGTGCGCGGAGATCATCGCGGCGGCGGCCAGCGCCCCCACGGCGGGAGCCGCCAGGACCACCGCCCGGGTGCGCGGCGCCGCGCGCCCGGGCAGCGCGCCCAGTGTCTCGGGCAGCCCGTGCCGGCGGTCACGGCCGGCTGCCAGGTTCGTGACGATCATCACGGCCGCCCCGACGAGCGTCGACGCGGTGATCGTGTCGATCGTCACCATCGTCATGTCCGGCAGCCAGGCCGCGCTCTGGGCGAACCCCATGGCCAGCGCCGCCAGCGCCGCGCCCCACAGGATCGGGCTGCGCAGCAGCCGCCCGGCCTCGAAGAACAGCAGCGACCTGTTCACGCGGCCACCGTCGCGGACTCACCGAGCAGCAGCAGGTAACCGTCCTCGACGCCGGGGTCGGCCGGGACACCACCCGGTGGCCGATCCCCGAGCGTGCGGTAACGGCCGTCGGCGGTCCGCCAGAACAGGTGTGACGCCACCGGCGGGCGGTCCGACAGCCACACCTGCCCCGAGGCGGTGACGGCCAGGTCGCGTGGTGTGCCGTCGAACACGTTCCGGCCGCCGCGCATCACGACCACCCGCTCGCATAGTGCGGCGACGTCCTCGGTCTGGTGGGTGGACAGCAGCACGGTACGGCTCTCGCCGAGCCGGGAGACCAGCGCCCGGAACCGCATGCGCTGCTCGGGATCCAGGCCGACCGTGGGCTCGTCGAGGATGAGCAGGTCGGGCTCGCCGAGCAGCGCCTGGGCCAGGGCCAGCCGCTGCTTCATGCCGCCGGACAGCTTGCGAACCTTCGTCCTGGCACGGTCGGCCAGGTCGACCTCCGCGAGAACCCGGCGCACCTCCCGATGGCGTTCGCGGCGATCCGTCAGCTCCTTGAGGATCGCCACGTAGTCGACCAGCTCGAAGAGCGTGAAGTGAGGGTAGAAGCCCGGGTCCTGGGGAAGGTAACCCAGGCGGCGCCGCAGGTCGGTCCGCTGGCCCCGGTCCGCCGGGTTCAGGCCGAGGGCACGCACCTCACCCCCGTCGGGGGCCAACGTGGTCGCCAGGCTCCGCAGCAGGGTGGTCTTACCCGCGCCGTTGGGGCCGAGCAGCCCGGTCACTCCTCGGCCGAACTCCAGGTTGAGGCCGTCGAGCACGACGGTCCGGCCGTATTTCTTGGTCAGGTCGCGAACGATCACTGTCGGGTCCATCGGGGTTCTCCACAATCGAAGCGGGCACGCCGCAGGTAGACGAGGGGAATCAGGATCAGCGCGGCCAGGCCGTACAAGGTCTGGGCCGTGGGCGAGAAGGGCGCCAGCCCGTCACCGGTGAGCCTGGTGAAGGCCGCCACGGTGCCGAACCAGGCGGCGGTCAGCACGGCGGCCGAGATCAGCGGCACGAACCGGGTCGACAGGGCCAGGGTGGCCGCGGTGAGCGCGAGGGCGGGCAGCAGCCACGCCGCCGCCAGCCCCGGCGGGCCGGGCAGCAGCGGCGCCGTCATGCCTGTCAGCGTGATCGCGGTCACCAGTACGGCGACGGCGCGCAGCAGCAGGGATCTGGAGCCCGCCATGGGGGTGGCCGCCTGCAGTTCGTAGGCGGGATCGACATGCGGCCCGTAGGCGAGGGCGATGCCCGCCAGCGGCAGCACGGGCGCCACAGCCAGGAAGGGCACCAGGGGGTCGAGGGCGGCTCGCGGATCGCGGTTGACCAGGTGAGCGGCGGCGAGAGCGAAGGCCAGCACCGCGGTGACCGCGACCAGCCAGCCTCTGGCAAGGGCCGGGGTCGCCGCGAGGAACGTCGCCACGTGTCCGGGGGCGCCCAGCCGTCGCAGGACCCGCTCGGCGGCCCTCGGCCGGGGCCGATCCACCAGGTCCTCGATCCCCTCCCAGCTCGCCACCAGCCATTCCCTCTCGTACGGCACCGCCGCCCGGCAGCGCTCGCAGCGGGCGAGGTGGGTCTCCACCGACATGACCTGGACCGGTTCCAAGTGGCCGGTCACGTAACGCTCGATCAGCTCATCGGGCAGATGCCATTGCGCACTCACGCGAGGAACCCCCTCAGCTGGGCCTTGGCCCGCATGACGCGGGTCTTCACGGTCCCCTCGGGAACGCCGAGGAGACGGGAGGCCTCACGCACGGTGAGACCGTCGAGCACGGTGGCCTGGATGGCCGCGCGCAAATCGGGCGAGAGCCTGGCGATCGCGGTGCCGAGGTCGCCGTGCTCCACGCCGACGAGCACCACCTCCTCGGCGGACTGGGTGATCAGGTGTGCTTCGTCGAGTTCGGCGGCCTGAGGCTCGGCGCCGGTGCGGCGCAGCTGCGAGATCAGCCTGCGGATTGCGATCGTCCATATCCACGCCGCCGCCTCCCCCTTCGAGGCGTCGTAGCGGCGCGCGTCCCGCCAGACGGCGACGAACGTGTCCTGGATCGTGTCGTCCACCACGTCGGGGTCGGCGCAGCGGCGGGCCAGCCGTACCCGAAGCCATGGCGCGTGCCGCTGGTGCAGCAGCTTCAGAGCCTCGACCCGCTCGGCGGCGACGGCCGTCATGAGTTCGGCATCCCCGCTGTCCGGGCCGACCGGGGGTGGCTCTCGGAGACGGGAGAGAAATCGGTGCACATTCCCGTCTATCGCGTGATCGGTTGGGTTCGGTTCTTCTCCGGCGGCGGAAAATCAGGACTCGATGATGGCACCCGCCCGGCGCGGCTCAGCGGCGGGACGCCGGCGCGGTGGGGCCGGGAAATGTCGGTGGGGGTGGATAGTTTCCGATCATCCCGACTCAAGGAGCCAGTGCCATGTACCGCCAGGGCGACATCCTGATCGTGCCCGTTCCCGACGAGACCGTGCCCGCCACGATCCAGGCCTCGCCGTCCGTGCCGCGTGACGCCCACGGCCGCCTGCTGCTGGCACTGGGCGAGGCCACCGGCCACGCCCACGCCGTGGTCGGCCCCGGTGTCCTCGTCCGCAGCCTGCGCCCGATGGACCCCGACTACCTCCACCTTCCCTCCGGGGGCCGGGTGGTCCACGAGGAGCACGCCGCGATCTCACTGCCCAAGGGCTGGTACCACGTGCAGCGCCAGCGCGAATACGTCCCGGGCGCCTTCCGCGTCGTCGCCGACTGATCCCTTCCCGACCGGCTCTCCCCCGCGGGCGCCCCGACCTTTCCCGTCCTCTCGTCCGGCCGTCCCTTCTCCCGGGAGTCGCCGGAGCGAGCGGCTCGTTCACCTGAGGAACTCAAACATGACCGTCACCACCGAACTGGCCGATGTTTTGACCGCCGCCGCTCTCCGCTGGGAGGAGGTGGCCTTCCAGTCCGGCCCCGCCGACCGCCCCGAAGCCGAGGCGGGCGTACGGCTGGCCTACCGGATCGCCGGGCTGGCCGAGCCCGAGAAGATCATCTGGGTCGACTCCCCCGCCGCGGGCGCGAGGGCCGTCGCCACGCTGGACGCCGGCAGGCCGGTGCGCGACGCGGTGCGGACCAGGCCGTGGGAGCGGGCCAGGGCCGACGTGCACGCTTCGCTCGGCGCCACGACCTGGCCGCTGGCCTGGTCACTGACCGGGGAGCGGCTCTGGGACCCGGTGAACGGGCTGATCATCCAGATCCGCCGGGGCATCGCCGCGACGGAGGAGTCGGAGACGGCCGCGGCCGTGCTGCGCACCTCGACCCTGGACGCCGTGCTGGGCCAGCAGGACGCGCCGTGGCTGTCGCTGTTCGACGCGCTGGGCCGGCCGGAGGTGGAGGGGCTGGTCAGGGTGGCCCGGTCGGCGGGCTGGTGGTGGCCGTTCGAACGGGCGGTCATCGTGTGCGAGCGCCCCGCGGAGCTGCACCGCGACGAGCTGTCGCGCCTGCACCGCGCCGACGGCCCGGCGCTGCTGTTCCCCGACGGCTTCGCCGTACACGCCTGGGGCGGCATGCCGGTCCCCGCCGACTTCGCCACCTCCATGGCGGCGCTGACCCCGCAGCGCATCCGCAAGGAGGAGAACGCGGAGCTGCGCCGGGTCATGCTGGAGCACTTCGGTTACGACCGCTATCTCGCCGAGTCCGGTGCGACCCCGGTGCACCAGGACGAGACAGGCATTCTCTGGCGGATCGACCTTCCGGACGACGAGCCGGTGGTGATGGTCGAGGTGGTCAACTCCACCGCGGAGCCCGACGGCACCTTCCGTAAATACTGGCTGCGGGTGCCCCCGTCCACCTCCACCGCCCGTGAGGGCGTGGCCTGGACCTTCAACCTGTCCGAGGCCGACTACCACCCGGCCCAGGAGACCTGAGACCCGGCGGGCCACCCGAGCCGGTCCATGCGGGGATGCGCTCCAGGATCCCCCCGGCGAAGACGTCGTAGAGGCCGGTGGGTTCCAGATGGACGTATCCGATGTGGCAGTCGCACAGGGCCGCCGGGCAGGACCTGGCCCGCGGGCTGAAGGTGCCGTCGTAGAGGTTGCCGAGAACGGCCGGGACGAAGTGGCAGCGCCGTACGGTGCCCTCGCCGTCCACCGAGATCACGGTGTCGCCCGTACGGCAGGGCTGCCCGGCACTGCGGTGCGGGGTGCGGCTGTAGTGGAAGAGCGGGTCGATCTCCGCCCAACCGGCCGCCTCGGCGTCGGTGTAGAGGTGGCCCTCGGCGGCGTTCACCCACAGATACACCTCGGCGGGCAGGTCGGCCCGGAGCCGCCGGGCGAGGCCGAGGTGCTCGGGCAGCCCGACGACGCCGACGCTGAAGCGGACGCCGCGCCCGGCCAGGTCACCGCACCTGGCCAGGAATCGCTCATAGGCGACCTGGCCGGGGTGATAGGTCACCCAGAGCGCGAGCTTCTCGAGATCGGCCTCGTCCAGCCAGTCGGGACGGCAGCTGAAGTTGGTCTGGATGGCGACCCGCCGGACGTGCGGGAGGTGGCTGAGCTCGACCATCGCCCGCCGGTACCACGATCGCACGAGCCCCTCGCCCCACGGGGTGAACAGCACCGAGACCGGGTGGTCCCGTCCCGCCACCCACCCGGTGAACCGCTCCAGCGCCGCCCTGTCCTGGCGGAGCTGCCCGGGGTTGTCGCGGCGCTTGGCGAACGGGCAGTAGGGGCAGTCGTAGTCGCAGCTCGACAACGGGCCCCGGTAGAGGATCGTCAGGTGACCGGGGTCGTGGCCTCCCGCCGGGAGAACCGGAAGGACGGGCAGGTCACGGCCCCTTTCGGGCGTGTTCATCTGTTCTCGCGCCCCGCCGTTCTCAGATGTGCTCATCGGTCTTCGTATCCCGCCATCAGCCGGCGGTTCAGATCTGCTCATCGGTCTTCGTGTCCCGCCATCAGCTCGCGGACCCGGCCGGAGAACAGCGCCGGGCCGATGGCGTCGGAGTGCGCCAACCCCTCGGCGGTGAGCCGGAGCCGGCCCGGACGGGCCTGCTCCAGCCATCCCCGACCGGCCAGGCGGTCGAGCTCCTCGCCGAAATCGGCCGTCGCCTCGGTGCCGAAGCGCTCACGGTAGGCGTCCGGGTCCATCCCCTCCGCCTGGAGCAGCGACTGGATCAGATGGCGGCGGCGGCGCTCGTCCTCATCCAGCCGGAACCCCACGTTGGCGACCGCGAACTCCTCGGGTGCGAGCCGTACGTAGTCGTCGATGATCGCGCGTACCTGGCGGGCGCCCACCGCGTACTCGTAGGAGTAGTGGAGGCCGGAGGTGTAGGAGCGGGCCCCGCAGCCGAGGCCGACCATGCCGTCGCTCTGGCAGCAGTATTCGGTCGTGCCGGCGGATCCCGGCAGGCCGGTCACGCGGGCGGATCCCGGCAGCCGGAACATCCGCATCGACACCTGCTCGTATCCCGCGGCGAGCAGGTGATCGCGTCCCTGCCGGTAGAGGCCGAGCCGGTGGTCGTCCCAGTCGCGCGCGCGGCGGCCGAGGCCGGTGAGCGGGCGGACGTACAGCGGGTAGAGGTAGATCTCCTCGGGTTTCCAGTCGAGCGCCGCGTCCAGCGAGTAACGCCAGGACCGCTCGTCCTGCCCGTCGATCCCGTAGATCAGGTCGATGTTGAGCGCCTCGAACCCGGCCTCCCTGATCCGGCCGAGCGCCGCCTCGACCTCCTGCCGTTTCTGCGGCCGGACCGCGGCACGGGCCTCGGCGTCGATGAAGCTCTGCACGCCGATCGAGATCCGGGTCGTGCCCCGCTCGGCCAGGACGGCGAGCCGGTCGGCCGTCGCGGTCGCCGGTGAGGTCTCCACCGACAGCGGCACGGCCCGCAGGTCGACGCCCATGATCCGCTCGGCGAGGTCGAACATCCGGGTGAGTTCGGCCGCGCTCAGGTAGGTCGGTGTGCCACCGCCGACGGCCGCGGTCACGAACCTGGGTCCGTCCAGGGCGTCCCGTACGGCATGCGCCTGGCGCTCCAGCGCGTCCAGGTAGGCGGCGACGAGCTCCTCGGGGGCGCCGGTCCGGGTGAACAGGTTGCAGAACCCGCAGCGCATCTCGCAGAACGGGATGTGCAGGTAGAGGAAGAGGCTGCCGAGCGGTTCGGACGCCCACACCTCACTCAGCGACGGGCGCGGATCCAGCGGCCGGTACGCCGTCTTGTGCGGGTAGGCGTACACATACCCCTGGTACGGTCCGGCGTCGAGCCCCTGGTACGGCGCCGCGCCGGTCGAGCCGCCGGAGGCCGGTCGTGCCGGGGTGGCCTCAAGGCCGAGATCCGCCTTCTCCGGCACGCGCGTCCGTTCCCGGCCGGAACCTGAAGTCACCGCCATTGTCCCCGCTCCATCGTGAACTCTCCGTAGGGCACGGTCCAGACGACCTCGTGGCCGATCCGGTGCCCGGTATATCCCTCTTCGCCGTAGGCGGTTCCATGATCGGAACAGATGATCGCGAACCCCGGTCGCCGGGCGCTCATCAGGGCGAACAGCCTGCCGATGTGCCGGTCCACGTACTCCAGCGCGGCGGCGTGACTCTCCCGGCTGTCGCCGTGCTCGCGGGTGGCCCCGGGCAGGTGGAACCAGTTGGGCTGGTGCAGCGCCGACACGTTGACGAACAGGAACACCGGCCCGTCGGCCCTCGCCACCGCCTGCTCGGCGCACTCGATCTGTGCCTCGAACGACGTCGGCGAGGTCACCCCGAACACCGGGTCCCAGTGACTTTCGGCGAACAGCCCCGGCAGCGCGGATCCGATCGGGGTGAGCTTGTTGAAGAACCCCACCCCCCCGACGCAGATGGTGTGGTAGCCCGCCTTGGCCAGCCCGGCGGGCAGGTCGGGCGCGTCGAACACCCACGTGCCGCCGGTCGTCGTCTCGCTGCCGGGAAACGCCGCCGCGAACAGTCGCGGGTGGGGCCCGGGGGCCGCCGGAGTCGGCAGGAACCCCGCGAAGATCGCGGCATGCGCGGCGTAGGTGAAGCTCCCGGGGCTGTGCCTCCGCTCCCAGCGCCCGCCCGGCAACGCCCTTGCCAGATTGGGCAGCCGCCCGGCGCCGATCAACTCGTCTGCCACGTCGTAGCGGAGCGTGTCGAGCGTCACCAGCAGCAGATCGTGACTCCCCACGATCTCATTCATGTCCCGCATGACACCCGCCTCGCACCCGGCTCCCGCCCACATCGCACACTCACTGCCGACCTCCCGCCCGTTGCACACTCACCCACCGGTGCCTTCACTTCACTGGCGCCGGTACGGCGGGGCGGTGTGCGGTGGTGTCCGGCGCCGCCGTACGGCGCGCGAGGATGGCCTTGACCTGGGCGGCATAGGTGTCGAGACCTTCGGCGCCGCTGCCCGGCAGGCCCGTCAGCCGGGGCAGCAGGTCCCCGAAGGCGTTGACCTCGGCCACCGCGACGCTCCGCCAGTTGACGCCGATCATCAGATCCACCCCGGCGGACAGGCTCCCGGGGAAGCACGCCGCCGCCCGGACGCAGACGTCGAGGACCCGCTCCCAGCCCTGCGGGCCGAGCCTGGCCCTGACCGCGTCGAGATCGCCGCGCTCACCGCCGAGGTGCAGGTTCGTCATGGGGGCACGGCTCGCGCGGACCACGGCGTGGGTCGGGGCGCCGTCGACGACGACCACCCGCAGGTCGATCGTCCGCCCGCCGATGTCCGCCTTGGGGAACCATCGCTCCACGTGGAGCCCGTCCCCGGCCAGCCGGTCGACGATCTCCGCCACCTCGGCCTCGGTCTCGTAGGAGTACACCCGCAGGGAGTTGTGCAGCCCGTCGGCGGTCAGCTCCGCCGACGTCACCGCCTTGACCCGGTCTCCGGAGGCCTGCAGGGCGATGACCCCGGAGGCCGACGAACCGTGGGCGGGTTTGACGAACACCCGGCCCCAACCGGCCTCGTCCATCAGCTCGCGCAGCTCGGCGTAGCCACCGACCGGGCTGGGCAGCGCGGGCGGTACCGGCACTCCGGCCGCCGACAGCCTCGCGTGGCACAGCCGCTTGTCGAACATCACCGCGATCTCGTCGACGTCGGCGAGCAGCACGGCCCCGGGCGTCCGCTCGACGGCTTGGCGGATCCGTGCCATCCCGGCGGTGAGGGCGGCGTGCCATGCGGCGCCGCCGCCGACCCTGGACGGCTCGCCCGGACCGCGCAGCAGCGCGTCGGCCTCGGCGTCCGGTCCGGGTGACTCGATCCGGACGAGGGTTCCCGGCTCCAGGCGGATGTCCTCGCCTCGGAGCACGGAGGCCCACGGAACGGTCTCGGGCTCGCGCAGGCCGTACCGGACGCAGGCCTCGGCGAACATGACGACCCGCCGCTCGCCCGGGGTGCCGACGACCGCCATCGCGGTCATTCGGCCACGGCGATGTAGCGCCACTCGTCGTCGAGGTTCTGCTGGTCGGACAGGTCGACCTCGACGCCCGAGCCCGCGAGGGCCTTGTTCACCTGCTCGACCATGGTGTCCGTCAGGTAGTGGTGGTGCAGGTCCAGGCGCTTGAGGTGGGTCAGCGGCTGGCCCGACAGCAGCGCCTCGGCGCCCTCGTCGGTGAGGACTCCCATCGACAGCGTCAGCGACTCCAGCCGGGCCACCACCGGCGCCGACGCCACCGCCGCCGCGATCTCGTCCTGGATCTCGCTGTCCTGCAAGCCGAGGTGCCTGAGCGCGGGCAGCCGGTCACCGGACAGGAACGCGGTCAGGTCGGCCACGGTGGCGTTGCCACCGTACTGGGTGGTGCCGAGCCACATCTCGAGGTATTCGAGCGCGGGGAACTCGCTCTGGGCGACGGCCTGGACGACGTGGGCGGCCAGCCCGCCCGTCTCGAACCGGAGGATCCGGAGGTTGCCGTGCCGCACCGGCCGCAGGACGAGCTCGTCGCCACCGCGCACTTCCAGCCGCTCCAGCAGCGGGAACGCCTCCAGCAGGGGCGTGATGTCGCTCTGCTGGATCCAGGAGATCTCGCACTCCTCCGACTGCATCGCGCCGAGGAAGAGCGCGCGCAGCGCCGGGAACCGGGCGGCGTTCTCCACGAGCAGGCCGACGACCTTGGAGCTGTCCTCCTCGTAGGCCTCCTCCCACCCGCCGATGATGACCGCCTTGACCTCGGCGGTGTTCACGGTCTTCAGGAAGCGGGCGAAGTTCTCTTCGAAGGTCTCCTCCGAGTCGTAGACGTCCGCCGAGATCCGCCACGCGGCCTCACCCGCGGCGGGCAGTTCCCCGGCCTCAGCGGTCTCGTCCTCGACGGAGGGCAGGCTCGTGATCGGCAGGCCGGCGTACTTTCCGTCGTAGAGACCGTCGACGTGGTCGTTGAACTCGGTGTAGTCCATGGGGGGCTCCTGTCAGGCGGAACATGACGGACCCCGTCCTACCAGAGATCACCGACACTTCGAGAATCATGGATTCATGCCAGGTATAGGAGGAAGCGGTCGGCGATGATGTGATTTATGGACAATGGCCATATTCGGCTCAGCTCGGCCACCGGCCGCTGGGTACTCGCCACCACCGTGCTCGGCTCCGGGATGGCGCTCCTCGACGGCACGGTCGTCAACGTGGCACTGCCCGCGCTCGGTGACGCCCTCAAGGCCGACATGGCCGGTCTGCAGTGGACGATCAACGCCTACACCCTCACCCTGGCGGGTCTGATCCTGCTGGGCGGCTCGCTCGGCGACCGCTACGGCAGGCGCAAGGTCTTTCTGATCGGCGTGATCTGGTTCGCGATCGCCTCGGCCCTGTGCGGGCTGGCGCCCAACGTGGAGACGCTGATCGCGGCGCGGGCACTCCAGGGCGTCGGCGGGGCGCTGCTCACCCCCGGGTCCCTGGCCATCATCCAGGCGTCCTTCGCCCGCGACGACCGGCCCCGGGCGATCGGGGCCTGGTCGGGGCTGGGCGGGGTCGCGGCGGCCATCGGGCCGCTGCTCGGCGGGTGGCTGGTGGAGACGGTCGGCTGGCGGTGGGTGTTCCTGATCAACCTGCCGCTGGCCGCGCTCGTGGTGGCGATAGCCGTACGGCATGTGCCGGAGAGCATGGACACCGAGGCCACCGGGCGGTTCGACGTGCTCGGGGCGGTGCTGGCCGCGCTGGCGCTGGCGGGGATCACCTACGGCCTGATAGACCTGCAGATGATCCCGCTCGCGGCGGGCGTCCTGCTGGGTGTGGCGTTCGTCTGGCTGGAGATCAGGCGTTCACCGAACGCGCTCGTGCCCGTCGGGGTCTTCGCTTCGAAGGTGTTCACCGCGATCAACGTCGTCACGTTCGTCATGTACGCCGCGATGAGCGTGGTGTTCTTCCTGCTCGTCGTCCAGCTCCAGGTCTCGGCGGGTTTCTCCCCGAAGCTCGCCGGGTCCGCGATGATCCCCGTGACGATCCTGATGCTGCTGCTGTCCTCGCGGGCGGGCGAGCTGGCCAAGCGGATCGGGCCCCGGATCCCGATGACGACCGGCATCCTCGTCTGCGCCGGCGCGCTGCTGCTGATGTCCAGGATCGGTCCGGGCTCGGACTACCTGGTGGACGTGCTGCTTCCGGCGGCTCTGTTCGGCCTGGGCCTGTCGTCGGCGGTCGCGCCGCTCACCGCGACCGTGCTGGCCACCGCCGAGGAGCGCTATGCGGGTGTGGCCAGCGGCGTCAACAACGCCGTCGCCCGGACCGGCGGGCTGCTCGCGGTCGCCGCGATCCCGCCGCTGGTCGGCCTGACCGGCGTCGCCTTCAAAGATCCGGCCGTCTTCACTTCCGGATTCCACGCGACGATGCTGATCAGTGCGGTGATGATGGCCGTCGCCGCGCTGATCACTTTCCTCACCATCCGTGAGAACGTCCTGGCCGAGTCCCGGCCGTGCATGAGCTGCCCGGTGGAGGCTCCGCAGCTCAGCGAGTGAGGGGCCGGCCGCCCGCGCCGCCGGGGACCGGGAAAACCGCCGGGGACCGTGGGTGCGGGCGTCACGGGCCGATCAGCTTCGCCAGGCCCGGATAGTCGGTGACGATCCCGTCGTCGTCGAAGACGAGGTCGGCGCTGAAGCCCTCGCTTCCGTAACGCACGACGTTGGGGCCGAGGTGCGTGTAGTGCTGGGGGTGGTGGATCACGTGCAGGTGGGGGACCTGGACCCAGGCCATGACGAAGTCCATCCGCCCCTCGCACCTGGTCAGGGCATGACGGAGCACCGGCATCGTGTTCGTCAGCGGCGACAGCCCGAGGTCGCAGTCGAGCGCGTCGTTCAGGACGTTCATGTTCCCCCCGGGCGGCGGCCCTTCGAGGTGTCCCTCCTCCTTCGTCTCGCACGACCAGCTGCCGCCGACGGATCGGCGCAGGTCGAGCGCCCGGCACCAGCCCACGCCGTGGGCCCGCACCGACAGCAGCTCGGTCACGTATCCGGGGTAGGTCCGCAGGGTGTACTCCAGCCGGTAGGGCACGGGGTCCGCCCCGATCGCCACACCGACGGCCGTCAGCTCCGGCCCGAGGCCGACCTCCGCGTATTCGGCGCCCTCGTCTTTCATCCACACGATCCCGCGCATCGCTCTCCCCTTCCACCCGCCTTCCCCCGTCGTGAGACGACCGGCGGCACCGACCTACCCCGGGAGACCGCCGCGAACCACGACACCCCGGGCGGCATCCGGCTCTCCGCGAAGGGCACCTGCCGGTCCGGGGTTCTCCACTACGCCGACGCACCGCGTCGGCTCCCGGGCGGACGCGCCGGAACGCATGAGCCGCCGGGCCGGTTTCCGTTCGCCGATCGCGGCATGTTCTCTACCTGTGCTGGTCATGTGGATTTCATGTCCCGGTGGGCCAGGTGTCCGAATCGCCGGAAACCATTCCTCGTATGAGAGCCGCGTTCCTCGCCTCCGCCGTCCTCGCCTCGCTCTTCGTCCCCGCCTCTCCGGCCGCCGCCGCCAGGGCCTGCTCCGGTCTCCCCTCCGACTTCGACGGCGACGGCCGGGCCGATCTCGCGATCGCCGCGCCGTACACCACTGTCGCCGGCCATGCCCGCGCGGGGTCCGTCACCGTCA
Organism: Streptosporangium sp. NPDC000396; assembly: GCF_042898655.1. Classification (NCBI taxonomy): domain Bacteria; kingdom Bacillati; phylum Actinomycetota; class Actinomycetes; order Streptosporangiales; family Streptosporangiaceae; genus Streptosporangium; species Streptosporangium sp. NPDC000396. The sequence goes on along the minus strand of NZ_JBIAZA010000004.1, from coordinate 202,445 downwards.
TGTACGGCATGCGCACCCCCAGGCGGCTCACCCAGGACAGCCCCGGCGTGCCCGGCGAGGCGGAGACCGGGGACGCGTTCGGCTCGGCGCTGGCGGCCGGGGACTTCGACGGCGACCGCTGCGCCGACCTGGCCGTGGGCGTCTCCGAGGAGGACCGTTCCCGCCCCGGAACCGACGGCGACGGCATCGTGCAGCTGTTCCACGGCTCCGCGGGCGGTCTGCGTCCCGGCGAGGTGATCGAAGCCGGGGACCTGGGCCGCAGGCGAGGCTCCGACCGGTTCGGGGCCGCGCTCGCCGCCGGGGACCTGGACGGCGACGGTGACGACGAGCTGGTGATCGGGATTCCCGGGTTGGGCGGGGGCGGTGTGGGGGTGTACGGCCTCAAGGGAGGCAGACCGCAGGTGATCACGGAGAAGACCGGCTGGGTCGGGCAGCGGGCTCAGGAGACCGACCAGTTCGGGGCCGTGCTCGCGGCCGGGGACTTCAACGGCGACGGCCGCGCCGAGATCGCGGTGGGCGCGCCCGCCGACTCGTTCCCGGAGAGGAACGGCCAGGGTTCGGTCACCGTGCTCGACCTCCGGCGCAGGAAGGCCACCCTGCTCACCCAGGACAGCCCGGGGATCGCCGGCCTCGGCGAGCCCTGGGACTTCTTCGGCGCCGCACTGGCCACCGGCGACTTCAACGCCGACGGCCGCGCCGACCTGGCGATCGGAGTGCCGGGTGAGGGCCTGACCGACAACCAGCGGGCGATGGACTACGGCGACGGCACCGTGGACGTGGTCTACGGCTCGCCCTCCGGGCTGCGGACCGCGGCCTCGGAGGCGTGGTCGCAGCGGTCGCTCAAGGGCGAGCCCCGCTACTTCGACCGGTTCGGCGCGGCCCTGGCCGCCGGGGACCTCAACGGCGACGGGGACGACGAGCTGGTGGTGGGCGTGCCGGGCGAGAACGCCGTCCAGGTGCTCCCCGGCACCCGCTCCGGCGGTCTGACCGGGGAGAACAACGCGCTGATCACCGGCAGGGGCGGCGACTTCGGTGCCGCCCTGGCCACGATTCCGGGCCGGGGCCTGGTCGTCGCCGCCCCGGGGGACGGCAGGCTCACCCTGCTGCGCGGCGGCGCGCGGAAGGGCTCGTATCCGGGCGTGCGCCCGGCGACGGGGAAGACCTTCGCCGCCGCCGCCGGGAGTTCCCTGTTCGGTTACGCGTTCACAGCACCTTCGACTTCGCCGTGATGTGGCCGTCGATCTCGTCCGCCAGCTCGTCGAGGTCGGCGTCCGGGTTGTCGGTGACCACGGCGCCGAACTTGGCCGTGGCGGTGCCGCGGCGTGAGCCCACCCATGCACGGATCTTGACGGTCGTCGCGTCGCCCTTGTCCAGCGACGAGATCCAGCAGGCCAGGGCCGGCCGGTGGATGGAGCAGGTGACGCTGCGCGGCTTGTCGATCACCTTGATCTTGCGGAAGTGGCGGGAGAAATCGCCGACCAGTGCCACATAGTGCTGGCCGCGGACATTCTTGTTGTGCACCTTGACGGTGTAGGTGAGATATCCGCCTCTGCGGACGTACTTCTGGAAGTAAACCTCGTAGCGGAAACTGCTGGCGGCCGCGCCGGAGGCGGAAGCGGTGGTGGAGGATGCGGCGACGGTGGCCGCGGACGTGGCAGGGCTCTGGAAGAGGAGGGTGCCGCCCAGCGCCGCGGCGAGCGCCGCGGCGGTGAGCCTCTTTGCGGGGTGACTCATATGCCACATTATCCCGCAAATCGATCATAATTCCTTTGCATTTAGATAAGCGAGGATTCTCCCGCCGGAATAGTGAAGCGGGCACCGGTCTTTGCGGGAGCGCCCCGGCGGCTGATGTAGTCCAGCGTGCGGAAATCGGCCTGCAGCTCTTCGGGAGTGAGGCGGCAGACGATGTATCCACGCCGCTGGTCGAGGTAGGAAATATGCGGATTCTCCGCGAGAGTTTCCGCGACCCTGCCCTTGTCCCGGTAACCGTCCCCGTCACTGGCGATCGAGGAGGTGACCAGCTCCACCGCCACCCTGGGCGAGTCGGGGTCGTCGAAGTCGAGCTTGAGGTCGGCCGCGTGGTGCATGTGCGCGTCACCGGTCAGCACGACCGGGTTGGCCGCGCCGGAGTCCCGGAAACCGGTCAGCAGCCGGGTGCGCTCGGCCGCGTAACCGTCCCAGGAGTCCATGTTGACCTCGGTGCCCGGACCGATCTTGGAGTCGCGCTGGGCCATCAGGATCTGCTGTCCGACCAGGTTCCACCGGGCGTCCGACGCGGCCAGCCCGTCCAGCAGCCAGCGTCGCTGGTCCTCCCCCAGCAGGGTGCGCCGGGACGCGAGCCGGTCGTCACAGCCGGACCTGAGCCCGTCCTCGCATGCCTGGTCGTCACGGAACTGCCGGGTGTCGAGCAGGTGGAAGCGGGCCAGCGGCCCCCAGTCCACCCGCCGGTGGATCCGCATCGACGCCCCGCCGGGCAGGCTCGCGCGGCGCAGCGGCATGTTCTCGTAGTAGGCCTGGAAGGCGTTGGCCCTGCGCCGGGCGAAATCCGGGAGGTCGGTGCTGGAGACGTCGCCCGCCCAGTTGTTCTCGATCTCGTGGTCGTCGAAGGCGACCAGCCAGGGCGCGACCGCGTGCGCGGCCTGCAGGTCGGCGTCGCTCTTGTACTGCGCGTGCCGCATGCGGTAGTCGGCCAGCGTGGCGCACTTGCCCGTGGTGTGCCGGCGGACGCTCCCGCCGAGCGCGGTGTATCCCTGGGGCGCGTACTCGTACATGTAGTCCCCCAGATGAACCACCAGGTCGGGATCCTGCTGGGCCAGCCTCCTGTACGCCGTGTAGTAGCCGTGCTCGTAGTGAGCGCAGGCGGCCACGGCGAAGGTCAGCGGGGACAGGGCCTCCGGGGCGGTGCGGGTGCGGCCGACCGGGGACAGGTGGCCGTCGGCGCGGAACCGGTAGAAGTACTCCCGGCCGGGCTGCAGCCCCTCCAGTTCGACGTGGACGCTGTGCGCCTGCTTCCACCGGGCGCTTTCGACACCGCTGCGCACCACCTTCGCGAACCGCTCGTCGGTGGCGAGCTGCCATTCGACGTCCACATCCCTGGCGGGCATCCCACCCCGCCCGTCGGGACCCAGCGGGTCGAGGGCGAGTCTCGTCCACAGCACGAACCCGTCCTTCGACGGATCGCCGGAGGCGATCCCCAGGGTGAACGGATCGCGGGCGAGGATTCTGGCCGGAGCCTGACCGGCTCCGGTGAGCAACAGGCCGCCCGCACCCGCGGCGGCGACGGACAGGAACACTCTACGTGACGGCTTTTGCTCCACATTGTCAGTGCAACGCTTCCAGCTGTCCCCGTCGTGGCCTGCGAATCAAGGCAAGGTGAACAGCCGTTGCACAAGCAAGCGCATTACCCACCGTAATTGAACGCCGCCCGGCCGGCAGGCGACATCGGGGCGAAGTGTTCCCCTCGCGCCGGCGACCGCCTGCCACCGGCCCCGCCCCGCCGTCGCTCTCCGCTCCACCACCGGCCTTTCGCGAAGTCAGCCCAGGTACGGCTTCAGGTGCTCGTTGAGCGCGCCGCAGCCCAGATACTTCTCCACGGTGTGGAAGTCGAGCCAGTCCAGATTGACCAGCGCCTCCTGGTCGACCCCGGTGAAGCAGGCCCGCAGGCCGGGAGGGATCGCCGCGATGTCGTCCTTGTCGGCGATGTTGACCCAGCGCCTGACCTGCCGAGGCCGCGCGCCCCGGCCGTTGACCGGGGCGGGAGACAGGCGCTCGAAGATGACGTTGCGCATGCCGAGCGGGCTGCCGAGTGTGATCAGCAGATCCACCTCCAGGTCGGGATTCGCCCAGAGCGTCTCGTAGGTCACCACGCTGCCGAGCGAGTGCGCGATCACCACCTTCGGCTGGTTACGCCTGATCACCTCGGCCACCGCCGCCCGCACGGCCTCCCTGGCCTTCCCTCCGGCGATCATGTAGGCGGCGACCTCCGGGCAGAAGAGCTTGGCGAAGTCGGCCGCCTTGGCCTGCAGGTGGTTCAGCAGCCAGCCGGTCATCTTGTGCAGCGCGCCGGTCAGCCCCTCCCCCACCGAGTCGAACTGCCTGGCCCAGGCGACGAAGACCTCCTGGGTTCCGGCGTCCATGCTCTGCAGCGCGCGGGGGGAGTCGTCCTTGTGCTCACCCAGCAGGTGGGCGTAGTAGGCGATGTCGGCGATGTAGCGCTCCTTGGCGTACGGCTTGCCGCCGGTCAGGCCCTGGTGCAGGTAGCGGTCCCACTTGTCGCGCACCGCGGCGGCGGCGCCGGCGACGGAGTTTCCGGCGTCGCGGTAGTAGTGGTACTTGCCTATCCCGTGCACACCGACGATCTTGTCCACGCGCCCCGCCTTCTGCTCACGAATATCGACGATTCGCCCCCGGGTCACTGTGTCGGAAGCGACGGAGCACCACAAGACCACTTCTCCAGCAATAAGCCATATGAGGCATAAATCGCTTGATTGAGGGGTTTGCTCACTGGCTATTGTGGTCTCACACCCCCTTCGAAAAGGAGTCATCCGTCATGCCCGGCCCGCTTCAAGTCAGCGGTTCGGTCTCCGTCCCCGAGGCCGAACTTCACTGGCGGTTCTCCCGCTCCTCGGGTCCCGGCGGGCAGGGGGTCAACACCACCGACAGCCGGGTGGAGCTCAGCTTCGATCTGGCCGCCACCGAGGCGCTCGACCCGGCCCTCAAGGCCCGTGCCCTGGAGCGTCTCGCTTCCCGCCTGGTGAACGGCGTCATCACCATCGCCGCCTCGGAGTTCCGCTCCCAGCTGCGCAACCGCGAGGCGGCCGAGATGCGCCTGGCCCAGCTCCTGCGCGAGGCGATCGCCCCGCCGCCCAAGAAACGCCGCCCGACCAAACCCAGCAGGGGCGCCGTCGAGCGACGGATCGCCGCCAAGAAACGGCGCTCCGACCTCAAGCGCCTGCGCAGGGACGAGTGACGGCGGGAGTTCGTCCGCAGCCTCCGGCGGACTCCGTACGGCCTCCGAGGGTTCCTCACGGGACGGCCGACGGCGGATGCCGACCGGCGAACTGCCTATCGGCCTACCTATAGTCGACCGATTCCCCGGCCCTCCCGGATCTGTAGCGTCGTGACTCGTAAGAGAGACCGCGCCAGAGCGGGCCTCCCGCCACCACCTCGTGGCGGGTGTCGCTCCCGCCGGCACGGCAGTGACCGATCCGGAGGACCCATGCCCGCGTACGCCGTCGCCCACCTGCACAGGACCAACCTCGTCCCGGAGGTCGTCGAGTATCTGGAGAGGATCCAGGCCACGATGGACCCGTTCTCCGGCCGTTTCATCGTGCACGGCGGCCCGATGGAGGTCCGGGAGGGCACGTGGCCCGGAGCCCTGGTCGTCCTCGAGTTCCCCGACATGACCCGGGCGCGCGCCTGGTACGAGTCGGCGGCCTACCAGGAGATCCTGGCCCTGCGCACCCGCAACATCGAGGGGGACCTCATCCTGATCGAAGGGGTGTCCGAAGACCACAAGGCGACCGACGTGCTGGGCGAATAAGACACGTTCCGGGCCTGCTCCGATCTCCGTCCGAGGCCTCACGCGCCCGCGCGGCCCCGGAGAACGCCTCCACAGGGGGTCTCCGGCCGGGCTGACGTAAGATCCCGGCCATGGATCACCCAAGGCTGCCGGAGAACCTTCAGCTCCTGCTCTCCGACGAGCCCGTCCTGGACCTGTACTCCTACGGGCCCTGGCGGGTTCCGGACGGCCTGTACGAGCAGGTTCGGGCGCGGGCGATCGCGCTGAACGACGATCCGGCGGCCGAGGCGCTCGCGGTCGAACTCCCCGGCTTCTTCGCCGAGGACACCACCGTGATCGGCGCGGAGCTGTGGTACCTGCTGCAGTTCCTCGTCGGGTCGGTGGCGCTGTGCGGAGGCTCCGCGTGCGACCTCGCCTACGAGACGATGAGCGACTTCGTGGCAGAGCCGAGGCAACCCAATCGCAGCTGGACGTGGTCGTCGGCCGACACTCCCTTCCTGCCGCCCGCCTACTGGTTGCTGGACGGCACCGGCGACGATCCGGAACTGCGAGAGCTCGCGTTCGGGCTCGCGCGCCGGTGTCTGGACGTCTTCGCGGGCATTGAGCCGCTCGAACCCCGCCGCAGGGCGCTGATCGCGCTGCACGACCTGTGCGCCGCGGACCCCGCGCTGACCAAACAGGATCTTGTCGCGCCGCTGGAGGCGTTGCCGCGGCTGTGGACCGAGCGGGCGGACCCGCAGCTGCTGGCCGTACTGCCCGAGCTCTTGGGGCCCGCCGGCTACCTGGACTGGGCCTGTTCCGGTTTCCTCGCCGCGCACACCCGTCTCATCGAGAACGTGCCGGGGACGGCGAGCGCGGGACCGCTGCCGGGCACCGCCCTCACCTTCGAAGACGAGGTGACACTGGCGTGCCTGCTCGCGCAGGCCGGGATCGCCGAGGTGCCCGCCGAACTCGCCATGAGCCTGGGCATGGCGAGATACACCCAGGTGCAAGGGTTGTTCTCCCAGCTGCACGAGGAATTCAACTCCGACGGCTGGCACGCGCTGGTGCGTTCGTGGCTGGCCCGTGGGGTCCTCGCGGGGGAAACCGAAGCCTGCCGCGCCTGGCTCGACATGGCCATCAGGGTCACCGGCGCCGTCCAGGGGCTCCCCGGGCCCGCGGTGAACCCGGAGAGTTCGCTGCCCGTCAGCGCGTTCCAACGGGACCTGCGCGTGCTGTGCGGGCCGCGCAAGGCCGTCAACCCGTTGCTCGCCAAGTTCATCGCACGTCAGGCACCCCACACCGACCCCGCCGCGGAACTGGTCGGCCAGCCGGAGCTGGCCGAGGCGGTCCGTGCCGTGGTCGACGCCAGGTGGCGCGGCGCGAAGAGACCGGCGCGGTTGCTTCTGGCCGGCCCCGGCAGCACGGGGCGGATGACGGCGGTCGACATCCTGCGGCGCGCGTTCGCGAAAGCCGACGGGCCGCCCGAGGTCGTCTACGTCTCCGACCAGGTGTTCGCCAACATGAACGCCAGCGAGGCCGCGCTGCACGTGCTGTCGCGGACGCGGGAGCTCGGGGCCGGCGATCTGCTGGTGTTGCAGGAACTGGACCGGATCGGCGAGTACGGCCGCTGCGGGGCCGCGGCTCTCGAAGAGCTTCGGCGGGTGCTCCGGCAGCGACCGGACCTGCACGTGGCCGCCATCTGCGGAGCGGGCGGTGACGTCAGGGTCGCGCAGGCCAATCCCGCGCTGTACCACGAGTTCCGCGTCGCCCACACCCGTGAGTTCACCGAGAACGAGCGGGCGGAGCTGTTCCGGCGGGCGGTCATCCGGCGGGGTGCGGCGGCCTTCGACGACGCGGCGGACTCCGCGGCTCAGCTGGTCGGCTTCCGGAACCTTCGCGGAGCCCGTCTCATGGAACACCTCGCGGAACAGGCCGTCGCCTCCGCGCGAAGGCGAGACGCCGCCACGGTGACCAGCGCCGACCTGCCCGACGGCCCCGGGCAACCGCGAACCGGGCTGGACGCGTGCCTCGGACTCGAACCGGTCAAAACGGAGATCGCGCTCGTCGTCGCCGAGGCACGGGCGGCGAAGCTGCGGCGCGACGCCGGGATGCCCGAGCTCGCGCGGACTTCGCACCTGGTGTTCACCGGCCGGCCCGGTACCGGCAAGACCATGGTGGCGGGTGCCCTCGGCCGGATGTTCGCCGATCTCGGGCTGCTCTCCTCGGGCCACCTGGTCACCGTCGACCGCGCCGACCTGGCGGGCCGGCACATCGGGGACGCCACCGTGAACGTGCGGCGGGCCATCGACCGCGCCATCGGAGGCGTGCTGTGCGTCGAGGACGCGGGGAACCTCGCCCGCCCCGGCGTGGACGTCGACAGGGCGCGCAGCCGCGACGTCGTCGACGCGCTGCTCGCGGGGATCCGGGCACACCACGAAGATCTGGTGGTCGTCCTCTGCGGGCCGGAGGGCGCGGTCAACGGTCTGCTGAAGTCCTCCTCGGAGCTGACGGAGTACTTCTCGAAGGTCGTGCGCTTCCCCGACCTCACCGGCGACCAGGTCGTCGCGCTCTACGAGATCAAAGCGGCCGAGGCCGGGTTCGTCCTGCGCGAAGGGGTGCCGGCCAAGGTGAGCCGGATCGTCCGGGCGGCGCGCCCCGAAGCGGTGGGCGCCCGCCTCGCGCTCCGTCTGCTGGAGCGGTCGGTCGCCGCGCAGTCGCGCCGGGTGCTGGCCGACGGAGTGATCGACGGCGACGAGTCGCTGCATGAGATCCTCGCCGAGGACGTCCCGGACACCGCCCGCGCCGGAGTGCGCATCCAGCCGGCCGGCGACCCGCTCGCCGCGATCGACGCACTGGTCGGACTGGAGCCGGTCAAGCGCGAGGTGCGGCTGCTGACGGCCGAGGTCGAGGCCGACCGGCTGCGCAGGTCGGCAGGCCTGCCGTCCATCTCGCCCACCCGGCACCTGGTGTTCACCGGAAACCCCGGCACGGCGAAGACGACCGTCGCCAGGCTGGTCGCCTCGGCGTACGCGCAGCTCGCTCTGCTGTCATCGGGTCACCTGGTCGAGGTCTCCCACGCCGACCTGATCGCCGAGTACGTCGGCCAGACCGCGCCCAAGGTGCGCGCGGCGATCGAAAGCGCCATCGGCGGCGTGCTGTTCATCGACGAGGCGTACGCGCTCATGCCCGGAGGCTCGCACAATTCCTACGGCCCGGAGGCGATCGCCGAACTGTTGCGTCTGATGGAGGAACACCGAGACGACCTGGTCGTGATCGCCGCCGGATACGAGAACCGGATGGCGGACTTCCTCGCGGCCAATCCCGGCCTGGCGTCGCGCTTTCCCACCACGGTGCGATTCCCCGACTACACCGAGGACGAGCTCGTGGCGATCTTCGAGGACATGGCGTCGGCGGCCGGTCTCGTCCTGTACGGCGGCGCGGGCGAGGAGGTCCGCCGCGTGCTGCGAGCGATCCCGCGGGACGAGTCCTTCGGCAACGGCCGCGTGGTCCGCAACCTCTTCGACCGAGCGGTGGCGCTCCAGGCCGAACGGATCCTGGCGTTGCAGGACCCGACGGCTGAGGACGTACGGACGCTGCTGCCTTCGGACATCCTGACGAGCCCGTCGCACGAGCCCGGGGAAGACCGGACCGGCCAATACCTGTGACATCGGCGGCTCCGGGCCGGGTCACCCGGCTCGAACGCCGGCCCGGCCCGCTCGGCGATCCTCCATCTCCCACAGCCTCACGACCATAGGTGACAGATCACGTCAGGTACCGCTGTCGATCATCTCGATCAGGTCGGCGACCGAGCCGACCACCTGGGACGGGCGGAACGGGTAACGGTCTATCTGGTCCTCACCCATGACGCCGCTGAGCACCAGGATCGTGTGCAACCCGGCCTCCATGCCGGAGACGATGTCGGTGTCCATCCGGTCACCGATCATGGCGGTGCTCTCGCTGTGGCCGTCGATGGCTCGCAGCGCGCTGCGCATCATCATCGGGTTGGGCTTGCCCACGAAGTAGGGTTCCACCCCGGTCGCCTTGGTGATCATCGCCGCGACCGCGCCGCAGGCGGGCAGCGAGCCCTCGTTGGACGGGCCGACCGGGTCGGGGTTGGTGGCGATGAAGCGGGCCCCGCCCTCGATCAGCCGGATGGCCTTGGTGATCTGGGTGAAGCTGTAGGTGCGGGTCTCTCCGAGCACCACGTAGTCGGGATCGATGTCGGTGAGGATGTAACCGATCTCGTGCAGCGCGGTGGTCAGACCGGCCTCGCCGATGACGTAGGCGGAGCCACCGGGCCGCTGGCCGTCCAGGAACTTGGCCGTGGCGAGCGCCGAGGTCCAGATCGACTCCGGCGGGATCTCAAGGCCGACCGCGCGCAGCCGTACGGCCAGATCACGCTGGGTGTAGATGGAGTTGTTGGTGAGCACCATGAACCGCTTGTCGGACTCGCGCAGGCGGCGGATGAACTCCTCGGCGCCGGGCACCGGGTGCCCCTCGTGGACGAGGACCCCGTCCATGTCCGACAGCCAGCATTCGATCGGCTTGCGCTCGTTCACCGTTCCCCCGAAGTCCAGCCCGATATATACCAGAACAAGAATGACAGGTCTGGGATGGACGATATGTCACCAGGCTCCTCGACCTCGAACCCTGGACCGGCCGCTACTGCACGGTGCGCCAGGCCTGCTCCTCGACCAGCTCCCTGCTCCGCCAGCCGTACGGCGTGCGGATCATGCGATGGTGGTACCACCCTCCGCCGCGGACGATCCCGGCGGTGTCGGCGGCGATCATCTCCCTGGACGGCGCGAGTGTGTCGGTGAACGAGGCCGTGACCACGGCCTCGTCTCCCTCGAACCTGACGGTCGTCGCCCCGATCAGGTGCTGCCGCCCCGGCCAGTTCGGCAGCACCTCGGCCAGCCATCGCCGGACCTCGTCCCGGGTGCCCCGTATGCCGCCGGCCGCCGTGTAGTCGATCACCGCGTCCGGGGTGAACACCAGGTCGAGCCGTCCCCAGTCTCCGGCGTCTATGGCATAGGCGTATTTGGCGAGCAGGTCGCCGATCTCCAACCGGTCCGCGATCTCCTGTTCCCTCATGACCCCATCCAACCAAACGCTTGATCAGGGTGCGAGGGCCTCCAGCGCCGCTTCCGCCCGGTTCATCGAGGCTCCGGGGTCGGCGTCGGGCGAGCCGATCTCCGGGTCGAAGTTGAGGTCATGGAAGACGTCGGTGACACCCAGGGCCCCGAGCTTGGCCACGTCCTGGCGGATCTCCTCGAACGAGCCGGTCAGCGGGGCCCGCCGGAGGGCTCCGGCGGGACGGACCAGGGTGACGCCGCGGGTGACGAAACGCAGCGCCTCCGGATCACGTCCGGCCGCCCGAGCCGCCTCCTTTACAATGTAGATCTTCTCGTCGATGCGGTCGAGGTCCTCGCGGCTCGAACTGATCCAGCCGTCCGCCAGCCGCCCCGCGCGCCGCAGCGCCGCCTCCGCGCTCCCGCCTAGCAGGATCGGCGGGGGCGTGAGCGGCTTGGGATCCTGGTGCACCGGTGGCAGCTCGTAGAACTCGCCCTTGTGCTCCACCGTCTCCTCCGACCACAGCCGCCGCAGGAGCTGGACGAACTCCTCCCCGCGCCGCCCCCGCCCGTCGAACGGCACTCCCGACGCGGCGAACTCCTCCGGCAGCCATCCCAGCCCCAGCCCGGCGTCCAGCCGGCCGCCGGACACCGCCTGCAGGCTCGCCAGCTGTTTGGCCATCAGCGCGGGCGAGGAGAACGGCATGTTGAGCACCGCCACGCCGAGCCGGACGCGGCTGGTCACCCCCGCGAGATAGGCCAGCGTGACCACGGGGTCATGCACGCTGCGATAGACCGCCCCCATCGGATGCCCCTGGGGATACAGCAGGCGCTGGAAGGTCCACACCTCGTGGTAACCGAGCTCCTCGGCCCTCCGCGCGACCCGCGCCATGTTGCCGGGGGTCGCCCAGGCTCCCGACACCGGCACCGCGAATCCGATCCTCATGTCACGACTTTATGCGCCGGTACGGCCGGCCGCGGATCAATGGTTCACTTGCCGGATGAGCGACAGCGACGACCTGATCGACGAGCTCCGCCGGATCGGCCTGCGCTACGGCGGCCCGCCCGCCGAGGTGCTGCCGACCAGGCCGGACGTGATCATCGTGCGGGCCGGATCCATCGTGGTGAAGGCGCACGCCCCCGGGAGCGAGAAGGCGGCGCTGGTGCGGCGGATGGAGGCCGTCGCGCACCCGGCGCTGCGCGGGATCCTGCTCGAACCGGTGACCGAGGAGGTCGTGACCGTCCATGACCGGCTGGTCACCGTGTGGCCGGCGGGGACCCCCGTGGACTCCCGCGACCCGGACGCGGCCCCCTGGGAGGCGGCGGCCCGGCTGCTGGCGCGGCTGCACGCCGTACCGGCACGGGCGCTGCCGCCACTGCCGGCGGCGGGCGGGCCCGCGCGGGTCGCGGCGACGGTCGCCCGCCTGGACGGCGACTCCGCCGCCGAACTCGTCGTCCGCCGGGCCTTCACCTGCCTGCCCGCCCTCGACACCGGGCCGGGCTCCCCGACACACGGCGACTGGCATATGGGCCAGCTGGTCCGCGTTCAGGGCGAATGGATCCTCATCGACGTCGACGACCTGGGGACCGGCGATCAGGCCTGGGACCTGGCCAGGCCCGCCGCCTGGTTCGCCGCCGGCCTGCTGGAGCCGCAGGTGTGGCACGGTTTCCTCTCGGCCTACCGCGCCGCGGGCGGGCAGGCCACCGGGACCGGCGATCCGTGGGAACGGCTGGACCTGCCCGCTCAGGCGATGACCGTGCAGCTCACGGCGACGGCGGTGGCGGCGGCGAAGCGGGAGGACCGGCCACTGGACGAGGTCGAGCAGATACTGGTCGACACGTGCCAAAAGATTGTCCGGTTCCGAAGTGCCTGCCATAGTGTGCCCACGCAGTAGGTTGTGGTTACTTCAACAGAGTGTCGAGGGCAAGGAGATCAGCCAGATGCAGTGCCCGAAGTGTCGCGGCGTCATGCGCACTTATGAGCGCAACGGCGTTCATATCGACCAGTGCGACAGCTGTCGCGGGATCTTCCTGGACTATGGCGAGCTGGAGACCCTGACTCGCGTGGAGAGCCAGTGGTCCGCCCAGTCGCACGCCGCTCCCCCGCCGCCTCCGCCGGCGCACGGCGCTCCCGGCTGGGGCGCGCCGCACCACGGCCACTACGGTCACCACCGCCAGCGCAGCTGGGTGGGAATGCTCTTCTCGACCTGATCCGTCCAGGGGGGACACCGAGACCGCGATCTCGCGACGAGATCGCGGTCTTCGCGTCGGCGGCCCGCACCGACCCGCGGGGTCTCGACCCGCGCAGGTCAGTGGGGGAACTCGTTGGGTTTGATGCGCTTGGGCCGCACCGTGCCGCCCGCGACGGCGTTCAGCGTGATGGTCCAGTCGGTCCAGCGGATCTGGGTCGAGGTGTAGATCGTCTTGAACCGCACAGACTTACCGAACTGCTCGAAAGTGCACGAACGGGTGAAACTCCGGGCTTTGGAGTCCCAGTCGACGCCGAGGGTGTAGTAGACCTTGTACTTCCCGTCTCTCACTCCCTGGATCTTGAACTTCGACTTCTTGCGGACGTACACGGTGATCGCCTTCTTCTTGCCGCGCACCAGCACGACGACCGCGTCCTGTTTGTTGCCGTTCCTCAGCTCCAGATACGCGCGCCCGGGCCGGCCCTCGGACTTGATGAACTTGCCGTTGGACAGGCGCCGGGACCGTTCTCCCGCGACCTTCACCGGGATGACGTCGGCGCGGTAGTCGCCCAGGCCGGCCAGCGCGGCCCCGCTCTCGCGAACGGGTGACAGCTGCCCGCGCACCCCGGTCAGCACCGCGGGCCCGGTGCACACCTCCTGCGCCTGCACGTCCTCCTTGGCTCCGGCCAGCGCGCCCGCGAGCCGCCGGAGCGTGTCGACGTAGCTCCCGTGCTCGGGCTTCACCTCGGGCGGCGGGGCGAGGGTCTCCAGCCCGGCGACCGCCTCCTCCACCGTGGTGACCGTCCGTTCCAGCCGCTTGTCGAGATCCTTGCCACCGGTCGCGTTCAGCTTCTTGAGCGCCTCCCTGATGGGACCGCGCGCCTTGTCGAGCTCGGCCCGGTAGGCCTCGGGCGTCAATCCCGCGGCGGCGGGCGTGCCGCTTGCGGACACGTCCGGCCCGCTGTTGAATCCCGGCCCCGAGCCCACCACACCGCTCGCACTGGCCTGCCCGGTCACGGGCTCACGGGGGGTGACGGAAGTGCAGGCGCACAGGGTCAGCATGGTGACCACGGCGCAGGAGAGCAGACGAGGGGTACTCATCTGCCCCACTATCGCCCGATCGATCATGGCGCGTCAACGGTGATATCACTTCTGTGACAACCTCCCCTCCCGGTCCAGGCTCAGCCACCGGGTGATCCCGGCGGACTCCAGGAACGGCAGGTCGTGGCTGACCACGACGAACGCGCCGCGGTACGCCTCCAGCGCCTGTGCGAGCTGCCGGACGCTGGCCAGGTCCAGGTTGTTGGTGGGCTCGTCCAGGAGAAGAAGCTGCGGCGGCGGCTCGGCCGACAGCAGCGACGCGAGCACCGCCCGGAACCGCTCGCCGCCCGACAGCGTGCCCGCCGGTTGGTCGGCGCGCGTGCCCCGGAAGAGGAACCGGGCGAGCCGGGCCCTGATCGCGTTGGCCGAGGCCGAAGGAGCGAAGCGGCGGACGTTATCCACCACGCTGAGCGAGTCCTCCAGCAGGTCGAGCCGCTGCGGCAGATATCGGACGCCGGGGACGGACACCGTGACCGAGCCCTCGACCGGCTCCAGCTCTCCCACGAGACTGCGCAGGAACGTGGTCTTCCCCGACCCGTTGGGGCCGAGCAGCGCGATCCGCTCCGGGCCCCGGACGACCAGTTCCTCGACCACCGTCCCGCTCGCCGTCCGCAGACCGGTGACGGTCAGCACCGTCCGGCCCGCGGGCACGGCGGTCTCGGGCAGCTCGATCCGGATCGCGGCGTCGTCGCGGACCACCTGCTCGGCCTCGGCGAGCCGGTCGCGGGCCTCCGCGAGCTTGTCGGCGTGCATGTTGCGGTGCTTGCCCGCCGCCACCTGCGCCTGCCTCTTGCGCTCCTGCATGATGATCTTCGGCTCGCGTTTCTGCGCGTACATCTTGTTGCCGTAACGCACCCGGCGGGCCAGCTTGACCTGAGCCTCCTCCCATTCGCGCTTCTGCCGCCGCACGTCGGCCTCCGCGACGCGGACCATCCGCTCGGCGGTCTCCTGCTCGGCGGCGAGCATCTGCTCGTAGTCGGACAGATTGCCGCCGTACATCCGGATGGCGCCACCGGTCAGATCAGCCACGTTGTCCACCAGTTCCAGCAGGGCCCGGTCATGGCTGACCACGACCAGCACCCCCGGCCAGGACTCCACCGCGGCGTACAGCCTGTGCCGCGCGTCGAGGTCGAGATTGTTGGTCGGCTCGTCCAGCAGCAGGACGTCCGGCCCGCGCAGGAACAGCGCGGCCAGCCCGACCATGACGGCCTCGCCACCGGACAGCGTGCCCACCGTCCGGTCGAGGTCGACATGCCCCAGCCCAAGCCTGTCGAGCTCGGCGCGGGCCCGCTCCTCGACGTCCCAGCCGTCGCCCACGGTGGCGAAGTTCTCCTCGGAGGCCTCGCCGCGCTCGATGGCCAGCAGCGCGTCCCGCTGGTCGGCGATGCCCAGCAGTCCGGCGACCGTACGGCCCGCGTCCAGCGGGAGGTTCTGCGGCAGGTACCCCACCTCTCCGGCGACGCTGACCGATCCGGACAGCGGAGCGAGTTCCCCGGCGATGAGCTTGAGCAGCGTGGACTTGCCCGAGCCGTTGACGCCGATGAGCCCGGTGCGGCCGGTCGGGAACGCGGCGTCGAGGCCGTCGAGGACCACGGTGCCGTCCGCCCAGGCGAACGACAGCCGATCGGAAACAATAGAAGAAGACATAAAACGGCTCCCAGGAACGTGTCGTGATTTATCCGGACACAGGGACACCGCGGGCGCACACGCCTTGAAAGCGATTCCATGAGAAGCCGTCGCGGGGACGGGAGCGGAAGCCTCCGAGGTCAGATGCGCGCCGAGCCGGAAGAACGGCTCTCACAGCGCGGTGTCTGGAACCTCAGAACTTCAACGGACTCTCCTGCGGGACGGCGGCGTGACACCACAGAGGTTACTTGATGCGACTCGGGTCGCGTCAAGCCCTTTTTCAGGTTTCGCCTCGCCGCGGCCCGGCAGCGCCTCCCGTCCGCCTCCCGTCCCCTCTCGGCCCCGTCGAAGGCGGCAGGCTTTCCGGGCCGCGGCCGATTCCGGCCGTGACCCTCTACCGGCGCATCCGGGCCGACTCAGCGGCGGGATCGGCCAGGTCGTAGCCGCGGGCGAGCAGCTCGGCCTCGACCGCCGCGCACACCGTCTCCACGACCGCGACCCGGGCGAGCCGTTTGTCGTCCCCCGCGACCACGTGCCACGGCGCACGCGCGTGGTCGGTACGGGCGAGCATGTCCTCCACCGCGATCTCGTACTGCGCGCGCTTGTCGCGGTTGCGCCAGTCTTCGTCGGTGAGTTTCCAGGCCCGCAGCGGGTCATCTGCCCGGTCCTGGAAACGTCGCAACTGCTCCTCCTCGGAGACGTGCATCCAGAACTTGACCAGGATCATTCCCTCTGCGGCGAGCGTCTTCTCGAACTCCACGATCTCGCCGTACGCGCGGGACCACTGCTCCTCGGTGGCGAACCCCTCGACGCGCTCCACCAGCACCCGCCCGTACCAGGACCGGTCGAGTACGGCCATGCCGCCCCAGCCGGGAAGGACCGGCCAGAACCGCCATAGGAAGTGATGCCGCTTCTCGTCGTAGGTGGGCGCCGCGAACTGGGCGACGCGCACGTGCCGGGGGTCCAGGGGCCGCACCAGCCGCTTGATGGCCCCTCCCTTGCCCGAGGCGTCCCAGCCTTCGAACACCACACAGAGCGGAGGGCCGATGCGCTTGTCGCCCACCTGCCCGCCGAGCATGAGACGGAGGCGCAGCAAACGCTCCAACGCGGCGTCGAGCCGCTCGGCGGCCTCCTTCTTCGGCAGGCGCTCCGACAGATCAACCTGAGACAAGCGATTCATAGCCATCAGCCTCGCATCCTGGTGAACACCCCGGCCACTCGGTCGCGCCGCGGCGACGCTGACCGGCGGCTCAGGCGGCGACGCGGAGGCCGATCGGATGATGTCTCGGGTGACGACGGCTCGAGTGTTGACCCAGATCAGGCGACCGCTCAGATCAGGTGACGGCCCAGATCAGGTGACGGCTCAGGCGACGGTGATCCGGAAGGTCGCGTCACCCGACTCGCGCCTGCTCCGCTCGTCGGCGGGCACCTGGCCGCCCTTGCAGTTCCGGCAGTTGGAGATCGTGACGGTGGTCGTACCGGAGCGCTTGGCGTTGAAGACGAAATAGCGGACCCCGGCCGCGCCGGAGGCCGCCTGGTACTCCTCGCTGATGAACGAGGCCACCTTGACGTCCGGCAGGTTCGCCATCCGCCAGCTGTCTCCACCGGAGGCGTTCTCGTCCACGGCGAGGGAGAACCGCTGGCCGGGTGTGAGCCGGACGTCCGCGGTCTTGCCGACGCTCCCGTGAACGACCGTGCCGAAGTTGTAGACGGCCGCTCCGGTGCCGCACCCCGCGACGAGCGCCACCAGCAGCAAGACAACGAGTCCCGTTCGGTACATCACGCAGCTCAGCGTAGCGAGCGGCGCCTCCGGTGCCCGAGCGGGCCACGCTGTCTCCACGGCCCGGGGCACACGGCCTCCGGCGGCGCCCCCGCCACGGGGGAGAGCCGCCCGGCCGTCACGTCACCGGCGCCGTCCCCCCGGAAGCCGACGCCGTGCCGAGCCGTATCTTCATCGCGTGCTCCACGAGGGCGATCAGCACCTCTTTGCCGGATTCCCGCTCCCGGGCGTCGCACAGCACGATCGGGATGTCCGGGTGCAGGGTCAGCCCGAGCCGTACCTCGTCGAGGTCGTAACGGCGGGCTCCGTCGAAGCAGTTGACCGCGACGATGAAGGGCGTCTCACGCCGCTC
Organism: Streptosporangium sp. NPDC000396; assembly: GCF_042898655.1. NCBI lineage: Bacteria > Bacillati > Actinomycetota > Actinomycetes > Streptosporangiales > Streptosporangiaceae > Streptosporangium > Streptosporangium sp. NPDC000396. The sequence continues at coordinate 184,822 of NZ_JBIAZA010000004.1, read as the reverse complement.
GAAATAGTCCAGGGAGGGGAAGCAGTCGGCCAGCCTGCGGGTGTCGGCCAGGACGACCGCGCCCAGCGCGCCGAGGGCCAGCTCGTCCCAGAGGAACCAGAACCGTTCCTGTCCCGGGGTCCCGAACAGGTACAGCCGATAGGCGTCGCCGATGGTGATTCGGCCGAAGTCCATCGCGACCGTGGTGGTCTGCTTGGTCTCCACCCCGAACAGGTCGTCGACCCCGATGCCCCGGTTGGTCAGCGTCTCCTCGGTGTGCAACGGCTCGATCTCGGAGACCGCGCCGACCAGGGTGGTCTTACCGGCCCCGAAGCCGCCCGCGACCAGGATCTTGATGGCCTTGGGCAGCTTGACACGCCCGGCGTCACGACTAGAGCGCACGGAGTCCATCGAGCACCGCCCTGTACAGCCTTTCGTCGTGCATGTCGATCTCCGAATGAGGTTCTTGCATGGCGATAAATCCCTGGTCGAGCAGGTCGCTGAGCAGGACACGGATGGTGCCTGCCGGAAGGTTCATGTGCGCGGCGATCTCCGCGACCGACTGCGGCTGGCGGCAGAACCGCACGATCGCGGAACACTCCGGGTCGAGGCCGGTCTCCTTCGAGGAGGCGGAACGGACGCTCACCGCCAGCGTGATGAGGTCGATCTTGCCCTGGGTCGGTTCGGTCCTGCCACGAGTCAGCACGTACGGCCGGACGATCGGCCCGGCCTCCTCCCCCACCCACTGTGTGTCGGGATGCTCTTGGAAGGGGTTCATCTCGAAGTGTCGTCCCTGGCGGCATCCGCTCGCGCGGGCGAGGTGAGGTACTGGCCGACCCGGGTGACGAGCATGGCCATCTCGTAGGCCACGAGGCCGACATCGGCCTCGTCCGCGCAGAGCACCGCCAGGCAGGCTCCCTGCCCGGCCGCGCTCACGATCAGGTATGCCGATCGCATCTCGATGATGGTCTGGCGTACCGCCCCGCCGTCGACCCGGTCGCTGACTCCCCTGCCCAGGCTCTGGATCGCCGATCCCACGGCGGCCAGGTGCTCGGCGTCGGCCCGGTCGAACCCGGCCGACGCCGCCAGCAGCAGGCCGTCGGTGGAGAAGACGATTCCGTGCTCGGCTTCCTCCACTCGCGCGACCAGGTCGTCCAGCAACCAGGCCAGGTCGGTGAAAGATCCTGTTCCCTGCACCACTCGTTCTCCTCTTCCTACCGGCGAAGGTTCGGTCGCCGGCCTCTAACGGATCATCGACGCCAACCCGGCACGCGCACAATCGAGATCGTCACCGGCATCACATCGGGGGCTCACCGCCGTTTGCGGTCTCGCCGTCCTGCGTGAGCATCTGCGCGGCGTCGGAGCGGCCGCGGCGCGTGCCGTCTTGGAAGGACGCCATGGCCGAGCGGATCATCTCGGGTGAGCGCTCGTCGGCGTCGTCGGATGGAGGGGCCGAAACCGGCTGATCGTCCAGCAGTGGAGCGGCGAGGTGCGTCTGGGGGACGCGGCGTGGCAGGCCGCCGGGCGTGTGGCTGGTGTCGGGCGGGGGCATGACGGGGGGCAGCGGCGCCGCGGAACCGTCAGCGGGCGCGGGGCGGCTCGCGATCGGATAGGCGGCCTCCTGCCGCTTGGACGGCACTGCCCGAACGGGCTGATCAATGTCCTGATCTGTCCCGCCGATGTCTGCCCGGCCGAAGGGCCCGGCGTCACCGGCGATTCCCAGCGGATCGGCATCCCGGCCACGCGGCCCGGCGACGGGTGTTCCGTACTCCACCTCGCCGGCACCGGCCGTACGGGCTCGCGGAACACCGGCGCCGACGGTGACCTCGGGCTCCGCCTGCTCCCTGATCAGCTCTTGCGGCACCAGGACGACGACCGTCGTGCCACCGTACGGCGAGGCCTTGAACGTCACCCGGATCTCGTGCCGTTCGGCCAGGCGGCTGACCACGTACAGCCCCAGACGGGCGTTGCCCGACAGCTTGATCTCGGGAGGGTTGGCGATCCGCTCGTTGGCGCTGGCGATGTCCTCCGGGCTCATGCCCAGGCCCCGGTCCTCGATCTCCAGCGCGTACCCGTGACCCACGACGTTCCCGCTGACCTGCACCGTCGTGTAGGGCGGGGAGAAGGAGGCCGCGTTCTCGACCAGCTCGGCGACCAGGTGGATGACGTCACCCACGGCCCGCCCGTCCAGCGAGACGTCTCCCAGGGGCAGCACGTCCACCCGGGTGTAGTCCTCGATCTCGGCCAGCGCGCCACGGACGACGTCGATCATCGGGACCGAGTCGCGCCACGCGCGGCCGGGCGCCGCGCCGGACAGGACCAGGAGGTTCTCGGCGTAGCGGCGCATGCGGGTCGCCAGGTGGTCGAGCCGGAACAGGTCGCGGAGTTCCTGCGGGTCGTTCTCCCTTCGCTCCATGACGTCCAGCACGCTCAGCTGGCGGTGAACGAGCGACTGGGTACGGCGGGCGAGGTTGCGCAGGATGTCGGCGATGTCACGCCGGAGCTGGGCCTGCTCGGCCGCGACCTTGATGGCGGTTTTCTGCACGGCGTTGAACGCCTGGCCGACGTGGCCGATCTGGTCGTCGCCGAACTCCAGCGGCGGCGCCTCGGCCGCGACGTCCACCTCCTGCCCGTGGCCGATCCGCTCCACCACCGAGGGCAACCGCTCGTTGGCGAGGTCCCAGGCCGCGATCCGCAGCTTCTCGAGCTGCTGAACCAGAGCCCGCGCCGTGGTGATGGACAGGATGACCGAGGCGATGACGGCGATCAGGCCCAGCCCACCGGCCAGCGTGAGCCGTACGATGACACCGACGGCGACCGGGCCGGACCGCTCCACCACGCCCTTGCCGGCCGTAAGCACGAGCTCCGCCAGCTTGGAATGCGCCGGTTGCGCGGTGGCACTCCACCGCTGAGCATCCACCAGCCCGGCCGGCACCGCGTTCCCGTCCTTGATCAGCAGCTCTTCCATACCGCGCAGCTGGGTGAACTGCTCACTGCCGGCCAGCCGCCGATAGGCCTCCTGATCGGCGGCGGGCAGGTCGTCCGCCGCCTGGTTGGTCATGAAACGCCGGGTACCGACGATCTGCGTGAGCCTGACGCGATCGCCGTCGGTGAACTGACCCACCGTCAGCGCCCCTACCACCAGGGCGTCCTCCTGAGCCAGCATGTCCCGGGCCCTGTTCATCTCGATGAGCGTCCGGGTGTCCTTGGCGATCTCCTCGTCGTCCAGTGTGGCCATCGAGTCGTAGACGCGGAAAATGGCGTCGATGGCATCGGTGAACACCGTGACCGCCCGAGTCTGGTCCATCCGCCCGGCGTCGACCGCCTTGCGTGCGACGGCCAAGCCGTCCAGCAGCCGACGGGTCTCGGTGATGCGGTGCTCGAGAGCCGCGCTTCCTAGAACTTCCACACCCCTGCTGCCGGTGAGTTCCCGGAAGTTCGCACCGGCCTCGTCAGTGCGCTTGCGCTGAGCGGCCAACGCCGCCTGCCGCTGACGCTCCGTGCCGAGTTCGCCCAGTGTGATCGCGGTGAGCCGTCGTTCAGCCTGCAACTCGACGATGAGCCGCTCGCTAGGTTCGGCCACATCGGCGTTGAGGGTGGCCACACCCAACATGTTGAGACCGTCACGAACCGTCACCCACGCCGTGAACGCCCAAAGCGCCGTTAGCGACACCAGCAGCGCCGTGACCTTGGTCCGCAAGCGCGCGTTGCGCAAGCGCATAGCATCCACCCCGGGGAAACAGAAAGAAATAGATGGAACGTTTTATGGCAATCAACGTATACACGTTAGTGGTTGCCGTGTTGCACGGATCAGCAGGACATCCCGCATCACACCCGTCGCACCCTAGCAATGTCACCAAATACACTCAAGGCGAGACCGACCAAAGCGACCTTCTGTCCTATTTATGAATTTACGGCCGATTTTCAATGCGAGTTACTCTCCTGTAATATTCATTGCCCGCTCCGCTAGATGAAGTGCGCCGAGGACCACCGCCCGGACGATCGCCACCGGTAGATAGAGGTCCTTGTCGACCCAGAGCGGTGCTTCGTGATCACGGATGGCCGAGAGACGGCGATGGCCACGCTCCACGGCCTCCCACGCCCGCCCCTCACGCATGGCGCCAGTCAGCAGCAGGGTCTGCAGCGCGTAGGCGGTCTCCTCCGCGGTGCCCTCCCATAGGCCCCACGACCCGTCCCGGCGCTGAGTGTCCAGCACCCAGTCCACGGCTCTGTCCACCGCGCCCTTCGACTTCTCGCCACCGAACTCGCTCAGTGCGATTCCGCAGCAGGCCGTGGCGTAGTAGGGCGAGACGTGCCACCGGTCCAGCCAGTTCCCTTCCGCTTCCTGACAGCCGCGCAGCCAGGATGTGAGCTTGGTCACGACGCCCGCGTGGCGGGACTCTCCGCCGCACCGGCGCACATACTCACCGAAGGCGTCGAGCACATGCGCGTTGGTCGTCGGAGACATCCCCTCCTCTCCACTCCAGGTGCAGAAGTGACTTTCAGCCTCGAACGCCCACAGACCCTCCGGCTCGCGCGGCTCTCCGAGCAACGCCAGCGCGTACAAGGCCACGGAGGTGGTGTCGGCGTCGGCCGGCAGCCCCGGCCCTGCAGCGATCCCGTCCCGGCCGAGTCCATCCCGCAGGCTCGCGGACAGCTCCGGCGGCACGTCCACGGCGATGCCTGCGCGCAACAACCAGCTCAGTGTCCAGCCACGTTCGAACACGGTGATGGGGACAGCGCACGGCACCGGTCCGCCAGAGGAGGTCGCGATCGCCTCCAGATACCGTCGCACGGGCGCTCCGCCCCTGGCCGACCACCCTGAGCGGTGCGAGGTCACACCGTCTTCCAACTTGGAAACGGCACCGTCTTCGGGTTCGAGCAGCGCGGCCAGCCAGGCGGCGCTCGCCCCGGGAGAGGCCCCGACGGCCGCCATCCCATCGGGCATCGGCGTGGGAACGATCCCGGAGGCGGCCACCGCTTCTTCGCCCGCGACCTCCAGCGCATGGACCAGTTTCTGGGGAATCGCCACGCCTGACCTCAGCCACGCCCTGACCGCTTCCAGCTTGGTGTCACTCATCCCCTGAAACGGCCCCGGCACGTCGAGGTGACCGTTGATCAGGGAGAGCAGGGACGGCACGATGAGTTCGATCGCGGGCGTGTCCGGCAAGGGCTCTTCCTGGCCTTCGAGCCACCAGCCCCGCACGGCCTCCAGTCCGCGGTCGGCGACCTTGGCCAGGAGGCCGGAGTCGGTGCAGGGAGCCTCCCGCCGGCACTCAGCAAGAAGCGCCTCGACCGCGCTCAGGGTGGGGACGAGGCCGTAATCACCGGGCGGGCCCCAGCCGCCGTCCGCTCGCTGGGTGGCGAGCAGGAAGTCGATCCGCTCGGCGTGCCCGGCCAGCCACGGCGCCAGGCTCGCCACCCGGCCGGTCTCGTACGGCGAGGCGGACACCTGCCCCCACGGCTCGGCCAGCAGTCCGGCAATCAGCTCACGCGCCTGGGCGACCACACTGGTCTCGGTCGGGGTGCCCGACGCCGGATGGGCGAAGAGGCCATCGATGCTCACAACATCCCCCAGTAGTCACCGACCTGGTAGAAGCCGGCGCAGAAGTCCATCTGCCGTTCCATGTAACCGGCCAGCTCCGGATGGGCGTCCAGCGAGGCGATCAGTCTCCGGCCCCGGGCCACGAACTCGGCGAGCCGCTGCTCGACCTCTGCGCGGCCGTCGCAGAGCAGGAGCGCGTTGAGATCCCCCCAGGTGACGTCCCGCTCGTAGGTGCCCAGGTCGTTGAGGAGACGGATGACCTGTTGCACGGCCCAGCTCGCCTCACGCAGGCGATCGACGTCCCCGACCGGGCCGTGGCCTGTGACGTGGATCCAATGGGCGGCGAACACGAAGGAGAAACCGAGGTTGTCGGCGTTGCCGAGATATTCCTCGAACGTCGGCCTGGCCTTGTCGCTCTTCCAGCGCCACTCCATGAGCATCCCGTCCAGCATGCGGCGCAGCTCGTCGCGCCACACCGGTCCGAGCTCGGGGAACGCGGGTGAGAGCGAGAGCTCGTCCCGGATGTCGGCGAGCATGCGGGTGAGGTCGTCACCGGAGACCGGCGGAGCGCCCGCGGCCACGTTCAGGCATCGCCGGGCGATGTCCTCAACCTCCTGCCCCGAGGTGGCGACGTAGTCGACGAGCCAGTCCAGTCCGAACGCCCAGAGGGAAACCTTGTTCGCCATCCGCAACCGCTCGGCGGTGAACCAGGGTCCGCTGAAGGCCATGGCCAGGGACAAGGTGCTGTAGAGAGCCGCGTCGAACGGCTTGGCGGAGAACAGGCCCGGGTAGGTCTCCGCCCATTCACGCATGTCCCGCTGAGACCGCCCGGCTCCGGCGCAGATCGCCCCGCACTCCGCAGCCGTCAACCGGATGCTGGGATCGGGCCGTGTCGTCATCGGAGAACCCCGTTCCGATCGTGCCCGGCGAAAGATACGCCCAGCTCGACCTTCTGCTTGGGACGCAGTGAGGCGGCCCAAGCCAGGGTGAACGGCCCCGGAGTGCGTATCGCCACGCGGAACCGGCTGAGGATGGAGGCGACCACAAGCGGCGCTTCGACGTAGAACAGGTGCTCGCCCAGACATTTGTGCGGACCTCCCCCGAAGGGGAAGTAGGCGTACCTATGCCTGCGCTCTCCGTTCGCCGACCTCTCCGGAGAGAACCGCTCGGGATCGAACTCATGCGGGCGCTCCCAGAACTCCTCCAGCCGCTGCGTGGCATAGGGGCAGATAAAGATTGTGGAGCCGCGCTTGACTCGCACGCCGCCGATCTCCGCGTCCTCCATGACCTGCCGGGGCAGGAGCCATCCCGACGGGTACAGGCGCAGGGTTTCTATCAGGACCATGCGGGTGTAGCGGAGGTGGGGGATGTGCTCAGGACGCGCCGGTCCCGCACCGACCACTTCGTCGATCTCCTCCTGGAGCCGGACCGCGACCTCCGGGTGCTCATCCAGCAGCAGCCACAGCCAAGTAATGATCATCGCACTGGTCTCGGACGCCGCGGCATACACGCTGACCATGGCGTCGCGGATCTGCCGCTCGGTGAGCCTGTCGCCCTTCTCGTCGGTGAACCGGCAGAGCATGGAGATGAGGTCGGGGCTGTCGCCGGTATCGACCATCGCCTTGCGGACCACGGGGAACACCACGTCGTCGATTTGCTTGACGGCTCTCAAGAAGGCCCGGTCACGAGGTACCCGGATGGAGTAAGGCATGAACGGCATGAGGAACCGATAGACGAGCGAATGGGACGCCAGGTCGAAGGCGGGGATGATGCGCTCCCCGTCCTTTCGATCCAGCTTGTCCCCGAACAGCACCCGGTTGACGATGAAGCTGAGGATGCCGGACATCTCCGCGGTGGCGTCGATGCTCCGTCCCGCCCGAACATGCTCGTCCCATTCCTCGATGCGTTCGGCGACACGGTCGGCCACCTCATCAGCGATCGCTGCGATGTACCGCGTGGTGAACAGGGGCTGCAAGATCTTACGACTGTCCCGCCAATGCGCGCCGTCACTCATGACGCTATGTCCGAAGAGCCGCTCCAGGGGCCGCCAGAACATCCCCACACGCTGGTAGTTCGTCCACTCCAGGCGCATCACTTGCTGGACGTGATCGGGGTGGCTCACCAGATAAGGACGGAATGGTCCTAGTTCCAGCCGGACGATCTCTCCATCGGCCTCCTGCGCGAACTTCACGAGCGCACCCGCCGCTTCGCGCGCCAGTCTCGGCAGAGCCCGGTGGATCGGAACAGGTCTCGCCCGCCGAACGGATCGGGCGGCCGTGTCGGTCGGCATGCCAAGCTCTCCCAACTGTGCCCCGCGAACCGCACAGCATGACAACCGCTCATGGCGACACGTGAGCCGTGCGAGCACAACTCGGGGCCGGCCATTCCGTCATGGCGCCGCCCCGCATGGAAATCGGGTTAGGGCCGGCCGGCCGGCAGTCCTTCCACGGCCTTCCCATGCCTCGCCATATGCCTGCTTTCACACTCGCGCGTCCGAAGAGCCATCTATTGCGATATTCGTAACTCTCGGCACAAATATCACATGATCGACCAGATGATCAAGTCTGAGGTCAGATACAGCCCTGGCATCGCTGAAGATGAATCATGTCAATTAAATGAGAATTAACATAAATGCAACGGGCAACTTATTCTCTTGACATAATTTCACATTCCATGTTATGGCGCTACGCTCCCGCGAGCGCCTCCCACAGCGCGGAAGGAGGGGCCTATCCGCGTCGCTCCGACTCGCCCCCGGCCCGAAAGGAGCTGGAAACCCAGACGGGCCTGTGCACGTGAGGCGGGCGATCGCATCAATGCCTGAAGGCCTCCAGGAGACGATCCGCCGCGAGGGAGGGGGTCAGGGTTCCGGCCTCGACCTCCCGCTCGACTTCGGCCGCGATCGCGGCGACCTCCGGATGCCCGCGAAGCCTGGCCAGCAGGCGCTCGGTCACCAGGGACCAGGTCCAGCCGACCTGCTGGTGACGGCGGCGGGCGGCGAGCTCGCCGGAGGCCGCCATGCCGTCCTGGTGCCGGACGATCTGCCGCCAGAGCTCCTCCAGGCCGGTGCCCTCGCGCCCGCTGCAGGTCAGCACCGGCACCGTGCGCCCCGAGCGGAGCAGCCGCAGCGCCCCCGCGAGCTCCCTGGCCGCCTTCCTGGCCTCCGGCTCGTCCGGGCCATCGGCCTTGTTGACCGCGATCACGTCGGCGAGTTCGAGCACGCCCTTCTTGATGCCCTGGAGCTGGTCGCCCGTCCTCGCCAGGGCCAGCAGCAGGAAGGTGTCCACCATGTCGGCGACGGCGGTCTCGGACTGGCCGACGCCGACGGTCTCCACGAGCACGATGTCGTATCCCGCCGCCTCCACCACGACCATCGCCTCGCGGGTCGCCCTGGCGACCCCGCCGAGCGTGCCCGAGGTGGGCGAGGGGCGGATGAAGGCGTCGGGGTCGGCTGCCAGCCGGGACATCCTGGTCTTGTCGCCGAGGATGCTGCCGCCCGTCCTGGTGGACGACGGGTCGACGGCGAGCACCGCCACCCGGTGGCCCTCACCGACCAGGAACATGCCGAGGGCGTCGATGAACGTCGACTTGCCGACGCCCGGAACGCCGGTGACGCCGACCCTGCGCGCCCTTCCGGCGAGCGGGGTCAGCTCCACCAGCAGCCGCTGGGCCAGGTCCCGGTGGTCGGCCCTGGAGGACTCCACCAGGGTGATCGCCCGTGCGATCCATACCCGGGAGCCCTCCTTCACTCCCTGGACGTAATCCTCAAGCGTCCGCGGCATGGCCCAGCCGGGTGAGCAGGTCGCCGAGCAGCCCGCGGGCGGCGTCGGCGATCACGGTGCCGGGCGGGAAGATCGCCGCGGCTCCGGCCGCGCGCAGCTCGTCGAAGTCGCCCGGCGGGATGACGCCGCCGACCACGATCATGATGTCGTCGGCGCCGAGTTCGGCGAGCGCCTCGCGGAGGGCGGGCACCAGCGTCAGGTGCCCGGCCGCCAGCGAGGAGACGCCCACCACGTGCACGTCGGCCTCGACCGCCTGGCGGGCGACCTCCTCGGGCGTCTGGAACAGCGGGCCGACGTCCACGTCGAAACCGAGGTCGGCGAAGGCGGTGGCGATCACCTTCTGGCCCCGGTCGTGGCCGTCCTGGCCCATCTTGGCCACCAGGATCCGGGGACGGCGGCCTTCCAGGCGCTCGAACTCGGCGCATGCCGTACGGACCTCGTCCACGCCGGACCCCACCTCCTCGCGGTACACCCCGGAGATCGTACGGATCTGGCCCGCGTGCCGCCCGAACACCCGCTCCAGGGCTTCGGAGATCTCCCCGACCGTGGCCTTGGCGCGGGCCGCCTCGATGGACAGCGCGAGCAGGTTGCCCTCGCCCGCCGCTCCCTTGGTGAGCGCCTCCAGCGCCTGGGCCACCCGGTCGGCGTCCCGCTCCTCGCGCAGGCGGCGGAGCTTGTCGAGCTGCTGGGCGCGGACCGAGCTGTTGTCGACCTTGAGCACCTCGATGGCCTCGTCCGCGTCGGGCCGGTATTTGTTGACGCCGATGACCGGCTGGCGCCCGGAGTCGATGCGCGCCTGGGTGCGGGCGGCGGCCTCCTCGATGCGGAGCTTCGGCAGGCCCTGGTCGATCGCCTTGGCCATGCCCCCGGCGGCCTCGACCTCCTCGATATGCTCCCAGGCCTTGCGGGCCAGCTCGTGGGTGAGCCGCTCGACGTAGTAGGAGCCGCCCCAGGGGTCGATCACCCGGCAGGTGCCCGACTCCTGCTGGAGCAGCAGCTGGGTGTTGCGGGCGATCCGCGCGGAGAAGTCGGTGGGCAGGGCCAGGGCCTCGTCGAGGGCGTTGGTGTGCAGCGACTGGGTGTGCCCCTGGGTGGCGGCCATCGCCTCGACGCAGGTGCGCACGACGTTGTTGAACACGTCCTGGGCGGTGAGCGACCAGCCGGAGGTCTGCGAGTGGGTCCGCAACGACAGCGACTTGGGGTTCTTCGCCCCGAACCCGGACACCAGGCGCGCCCAGAGCAGCCGGGCGGCCCGCAGCTTGGCGACCTCCATGAAGAAGTTCATGCCGATGCACCAGAAGAACGACAGTCTCGGCGCGAACCTGTCGATGTCCAGGCCCGCCTCGACGCCCGCCCGCAGGTACTCCACGCCGTCGGCGAGGGTGTAGGCGAGCTCCAGGTCGCACGTGGCCCCCGCCTCCTGGATGTGGTACCCGGAGATCGAGATCGAGTTGAACTTCGGCATCCTCTCACTGGTGTAGGAGAAGATGTCCGAGATGATCCGCATCGACGGGCCGGGCGGGTAGATGTAGGTGTTGCGGACCATGAACTCCTTGAGGATGTCGTTCTGGATGGTCCCCGCGAGCTGCTCGGGCGCCACCCCCTGCTCCTCGGCGGCCACGATGTAGAGCGCGAGCACCGGAAGCACCGCGCCGTTCATGGTCATCGACACGCTCATCCTGTCGAGGGGGATCCCGTCGAACAGCTGCCGCATGTCGTAGATGGAGTCGATCGCCACACCGGCCATGCCGACGTCTCCGGCCACGCGCGGGTGGTCGGAGTCGTAGCCGCGGTGGGTGGCCAGGTCGAAGGCGACCGACAGGCCCTTCTGCCCGGCGGCCAGGTTGCGCCGGTAGAAGGCGTTGGACTCCTCGGCGGTGGAGAACCCGGCGTACTGCCGGATGGTCCACGGCTGGTTGACGTACATGGTCGGGTACGGCCCGCGCAGGTACGGCGCGGCACCCGGGTAGGTCGAGAGGAAGTCCAGCCCGTCCAGGTCGGCGGCCGTGTAGAGCGGCTTGACCCCGATCCCCTCGGGCGTCTCCCACACCAGGTCGTCCGGGCTCTTCCCGGCGGCCTCCCGTACGGCCCGCGCCCAGCCGGCCGGGTCCTGGGCCGCGGGTTCTCCCTTCAGCCCGATCTCGGAGAAGTCGGGAATCATCGAGCCACCCCCAGGTCGTCGAAGGTCGTGCGGAGCACGCCGAGCGCGTCGCACCCGGTGTAGAGGTTGGCGTCCACGCCTGCGTACTCTCCCTTCCCTGCCAGCCAGACCTTTCTCGCCCCCGCGCCTCTCAGCGCGGCGGCCACGGCTTCGGCGTGCTCGCCGTACAGCCTGTCGCTGGAGCACAGGCAGGCGACCTTCGCGTCGCTCCCGGCGAACTCGGCGGCGATCCGGCCGGGGTCCGTGCCGGACCCGCCGCTCACCGTGGCGATGCCTCCGGCCTGGAACAGGTTGGCCGCGAACGACGCCCTGGCCGTGTGCGCGGCCACCGGGCCGATGGTCGCCAGGAACACGCTCGGCCGGACCGGCTGGGCGTCGGCCAGGTCGCGCAGCGCCTCGAACTCCTGGGCGTAGTGGACGCCCGTGTCCTCGCCGGGCCGCGGCGCCCGGGCGGGAAGGCTTTCGGCGAGGTTCGGGAACTCGCTCACGCCGGTGATCGGGTCACGGCGGTGGGCGATGTTGTCCGACCGTCTCTGCCAGGTGGCGGCGATCCGGCCGGCGACGATCCCCGACTCCAGGGCCGCGGCCATGCCGCCCGCGCGCTCGATCTCCTGGAACCACTCCCAGGCCTTGCCCGCCAGGTCCTCGGTGAGCCGCTCGACGTACCAGGAGCCTCCGGCCGGGTCGATCACCCGGGCCACCCCGGCCTCCTCGACGAGCAGCGCGTGGGTGTTGCGCGCGATGCGGCGGGCGAAGTCGGACGGCAGTCCGAGGCGGGCGTCGAAGGGCTGCACGGTCACCGCGTCGGCCCCGCCGGTCCCGGCGGCGAAACAGGCCAGCGTGGTGCGGAGCATGTTCACCCACGGGTCGCGGGCGGTCATCATGGCCGAGCTCGTCACCGCGTGCTGGCGCTGCCCGGCCCCGGCGCCCCGCACGTTGCACACCTCGGCGACACGCGCCCACAGCTTGCGCGCGGCGCGGAACTTGGCGATGGTGAGGAACTGGTCGGCGGTGGCCGCGTAGCGGAACTCCAGCTGCCCGAACGCCTCCTCTGCGGTGAGGCCGGCGCCGGTCAGGGTCCGCAGGACCGCGACTCCTGCCGCGACGGAGCAGCCGAGCTCCTCGGCGTCGCTCGCGCCCGCGTCGTGGTACGGCGTGCCGTCCACGACGATCGCCCTGAGGTCCGGAAACTCCGCGGCGCAGCGCCGGGCCAGCTCGATCGCGGTCCGCGGGTCGCGCAGCGGGTCGGCGCCCAGGTTGCCGGCCAGCGCGCCGGCCTTCTTCTCCCCGGCCACCGCGAACAGCGCCTCGGCCGCCTCGCGGGTGCGCTCTCCCGCGTCCAGGGTGATCGAGATCAGCTCCAGGTGGACCCGCTCCAGGACGCGGGACAGGTCTTCGGGCGCCAGGGCCAGCCACAGCGAGGTGACCCCGTTCTCCAGGTCGGCGAGAACGGCCTCGGGGTCGGCCACCTCATGCCGTTGCCGGACGTCCCAGGCCCCGCCCTCCGGGCGGGATCCGCGGATGAAGGGCGCCGATCCCGGCAGGCCGGGATCGGCGGGAAGGTCCGAGGCGTCGTAGAGCGGGGCGACGGTCACGCCGTCGTAGGTGACGGAGGCCAGCGCCTCCTCGGGAGAGCCGGTCTCGACCCCGGACTTTCGCAGGACGCCGAGCGCCAGCTCCCGCCACCGTTCCCGTGTGGTCGCGGGGAAGTCAGCGGCCGATCGAAGTTTCTCAGGCGGCACCGTCATGCACCGGATAGTAAGCGCAGCCGCTGAAGAACATTCTTCCGGGGTCCGATCACACCGCCGGGCGGGTCAGGTGACGGGTGCCTCCCAGGCGGCCTCCCAGGTGGTGCGGTTGACGGTGCCGGTGGCCGACAGGCCCTTCTCACGCTGGAATCTGCGGCAGACGTCGCGGGACGCCTCGCCGTACAGGCCGTCGACGTCGATGTTCCAGCCGCGCCTGCTCATCTGCCGCTGCCAGGTGCGGACGTCCTCGCCGACCATGACCGGGGGATATTTCAGGACGCGGCCGGGGAAGGGCGGGTGCGGGCCGGGAGGCTCGACGGGGCCGCCGGGCCGGGGCGCCCCCCGCCTCACCCAGTCGTACAGCGGCTCGCCTGGGCAGTCGGTGGAGTAGCCGTCCCGGTGTCCTTTGATCTCCCGGCCGGCGCCGCCCCTGTCGCGGAGGTATTCGACGGCGTCGAGGATGCCGTGCAGGATGTCGTCGGTCGGCCGGGTGAGGCCGGTCGAGCCGACCATGCCGAGCACGGCGTAGTGGCCGCTGTTGAGCCCGGGGCCGTTGGCGGCGGGGATGTGGTGGGGTCCGCGTCCCTCGAACACCTTCTGGTGCGGACAGCACAGCAGGCTGTAGCCGATGTCGATCCAGCCGTTCCCGTCCATGTGGAAGCCCTGGATGGACCTGACCAGGGCCACACATTTCTGATGGTCGTCGACGATGGCCGGATCGACGTGCCCGCCGGTGTAGTGGACCTTCACGCCTCTGGTGGAGGAGATCGACGAGTACGAACCACGAGGGGGGCGGGCGCCCCAGTCGCGACGGGACACGATGTCAGCCACGGATGTCTCCAGGGGGCCGGGGGAGGTCGGGGACGGGAAACCCGCTCGGCGTGTTACACATCAGACATTATCGATAACACCCCGTTACATGGAGTGTTTTACTCAAATACGATCAGCCACCATATCGTCACACTTCAGAGAGGGCCTGGACCAAATGCGGATCTCCCTCTTCCACATCCCGAAGGCGCCGAAACCACCGGACGGCGGTCACGCGGCGGTCATATCGTGCCGGCCACCAGCGCCTCGCCGGAGCCCGGACGGATGACCCGGCGCTCGGTGACGATCGCGGTGATCAGATCGTGCGGGGTCACGTCGAATGCCGGATTCAGGACGCCCGTTCCTTCCGGCGCCAGCCGTACATCGCGCACGGAGAGCACCTCCGCCGGGTCGCGGTCCTCGATCTCGATCCGGCTCCCCGTCGGGGTGGCCAGATCGACGGTGCTCTCCGGGGCGACGACGATGAACGGCACGCCCGCGCGGTGGGCGCCGAGGGCCAGGGCGTAGGAGCCGATCTTGTTGGCGGTGTCACCGTTGGCGGCGATCCGGTCGGCGCCGATCAGCACGATGTCCGCGCTCCCCCGGGCCAGCAGGAACGGCCCCGCGGAGTCGACGACCAGCCGGTGCGGAGCGCCCATCCGGCCCAGCTCCCACGCGGTCAGCCGGGCTCCCTGGAGGAGCGGCCGGGTCTCCAGCGCCAGCACCTCGGCCAGCTGCCCCCGCTCGTGCAGGGTCTGCGCGACGCCGAGGGCGGTGCCGCGCTCCACCGCGGCCAGGCCTCCGGTGTTGCAGACGGTCATGATCCGCACCTGGTCACGCCCGGTGAGCTCGCGCACCAGGTCCGCGCCCCGCTCCCCCATCGCGCGGCAGGCCGCGATGTCCTCGTCCCGGATCTCCAGCGCACGGCCGAGCACCGCGCCGAACCCGCCGTCCAGGCACTTGAGTGCCTGGTCGACGCCCCAGGCGAGATTGACGGCGGTCGGGCGGGCGCTCCGCAGCCGGGCCGCCGCGTCGGCCGGATCCGGTTCGGTGGCCACCGCGAGCGCGACGCCGAGCGCTCCGGCGACGCCCAGAGCGGGCGCCCCTCGTACGGCCAGCCGCCGGATGGCGTCGATGAGCCCGTCCACCGTGCCGATCCGGACGACGCGGCACTCGCCGGGGAGCAAGGTCTGGTCCACAAGCTCGATGGCTCCGTCAACCCAGTCGATCGTCCTCATACCTCAACCTAAGCCCATCACGGGCGGCCATCGGTAGCCTTGCCTCATGGCGGTGACCCCCCTGACGCCGGACGACCCGGACCGGCTTGGCCCGTACCTTCTGGCGGGCAGGCTCGGCGAGGGCGGCCAGGGCGTCGTCTACCTCGCGCACGCGCCCAGCGGCGAGCCGGTCGCCGTCAAGTTGCTGCTCCGGAGCGACCCGGAGACGCGGACGCGGCTGTCCCGGGAGCTCGCGGCGCTGGAGAGCGTCGCGCCTTTCTGTACGGCACGCGTGCTGGCGGTGTCGGCGGACGGGCCCCGGCCCTACGTGGTGAGCGAGTTCGTGGACGGGCCGTCCCTGCAACAGCGGATCCGGGAGCGCGGGCCGCTGCGGGGCGGCGAACTGGACCGCCTGGTGGTCGGCACGGCCACCGCCCTGGCGGCGATCCACGCGGCCGGGGTCGTGCACCGGGACTTCAAGCCCTCCAACGTGCTGCTCGGCCCGGACGGCCCGCGGGTGGTCGACTTCGGCATCGCCAGGAGGGAGGGCGCCTCCACGATGACCTCCGGCCTGATCGGCACCCCCGCCTACCTGGCCCCCGAGCAGATCGCCGGGGCCCCGGCCTCGGCGGCCTCGGACGTGTTCGCGTGGGCGGCGACCATGGTCTGCGCGGCGAGCGGCCGGTCGCCGTTCGGGGCCGACACCGTGCCCGCCGTACTGCACCGGATCCTCACCCACCAGCCGGACCTGTCCGTCCTGCCCGCCAGGCTCGCCGGGCTGGTCGCCTCCTGCCTGGACAAGGACCCCGCGGGCCGCCCGACGGCCCGTGCCCTGATGGTCGGCCTCGTGGATCCGGGTCCCCATGGCCCGCCCTCCACCGAGGACCCGGTCAGGACAGGCAGCCGGATCGCCTCGGTTCCCGGCTCCGCTCCTCCCAACCCCGCTCCTCCCGGTTCCGCTCCTCCCACCCCTGCTCATCCCGGTTCTGCTCATCCCGGTTCTGCTCTTCCCGGCGACACCGCTCCCGGCCAGTCCTCCGGCCTGACCACGCACGGCCTCGGGCCGCGTCGCCGCGGGATCGTCACCGGCGCGTTCCTCGCGGGAACGTCGCTCGTGATCGCCGGTGGAGTCGCCGCCTGGCTCGTTCTCGGCAACCGCCCGGCCACGGTCACCCAGAGCACGACGCCGACCACGGCTTCGCAGGACGGTGCCCGGCAGTCCTCACCCGCCCCGGTCGCGAGTTCCTCCGGCGCCACCACCGCCCCCACTCCGCAACCGGCCGGAACCGGGGCCTCCCGGCGGCCCGCGAACGGCCGGAAGATCCCCGACTCCTTCGCCGGAACCTGGTCGGGTCACATCAAGCCCAGCATCGCGCTGGGCCTTCAGGAGCACGACGTGAAGATCGGCCTCACCGCCGGCAAGAGCTCCGGGACCTGGGAGGAACCGACCTCCGGCTGCGCCGCCGTACTCGACCTCACCAAGGTCACCTTCACGACGCTCACCTTCGACCTGAAGCCCGACAGACCCGATGACTGCGTCCCTGGCACGCTGGCTCTCACTCACGACGGCGACGCCCTCTCCTACCACTGGGTCGACGGTCTCGGCTTCGGCACCTCCTACAGCGGCGACCTGACCAGGCGCTGATCCAGCCGGACGCGACGGCCCCGGAACGGAGCGGCGAACCACTTTCGAAAATCTTTCGACCTTTGTGATGGCAAAAGAGGATCATTGCCGACATGTCTGTACTCAAGGAAGTACATTTCACACCGGAGCAGCCGGCGGAACTACCGGTGAATATCGTCGTCGACGACAGCGACACGGCGATCGACGTGATCGACGCGCTCGCGCTGTCGCCGTTCGCCACGGGCGCGCAGCCCTGGTCGCGAACCATGAGCCTGGAGCGCGTCCGCCCTGACGCCACGCTGATGCCGTCCGCCGGAACGCTCGCGAGGGCCGCGACGGAGGAAGACGGCCGCGACTCCCGGCTGGTGTGCGGAGAGGGCTGGACCCTGCGCGTGGTCCGCTACCGCAACCGGGCCGCCCTCGTCAGCGTGAGCGCGGTCAGCGAGGAGCTCGCCCGCTCGGTGCTGGAGGAGGTCACCAAGGACGTGGTGGAGCCCGCTCCCGAGGACGACCACGTCGAGATGGGCTTCTGGTGGCAGAGCCCGCACGGCAGCCGCCGCTCGGACAAGCCGATCACCGCCGTCCCGTGGGCGGACGTCAGCGGCAACTACGCCAAGGCCGTGCGGAACCAGTTGTCCCGGCTCATGTCCGTCAAGCCCGCCGACGTGCACGGCCGCCTGATCCTGCTGCACGGTCCGCCCGGCACCGGCAAGACCACGCTCCTGCGCACGCTCGCCCACGAATGGCGGTCGTGGTGCCAGGTGGACTGCGTGCTCGACCCGGAGCTGCTGTTCGGCTCCCCCGGTTACCTGATGGAGGTGGCGGTGGGTTCCGACTGCGAGGAGCACGGGAAGAAGTGGCGGCTCCTCGTGCTGGAGGACTGCGACGAGCTGATCAGGTCCGAGGCCAAGGAGACGGTCGGGCAGGGTCTGTCCCGGCTGCTCAACCTGACCGACGGCCTGCTCGGGCAGGGCCGTGACGTGCTGGTGGCCATCACCACCAACGAGGACCTCACCCGCCTCCATCCGGCCGTGGTCCGCCCGGGGCGCTGCCTGAGCCAGATCGAGGTGGGCGCACTACCGTACGAGGAGGCCGTCGCCTGGCTCGGCGATTCCCAGGGGATCTCGCCCTCCGGCGCCACCCTGGCCGAACTGTTCGCCCTCCGCGACGGCGTGGCCGGTCCCCCGGAGGCTCAGGAGACCCTCGGCCTCTACCTCTGACCGCCGCGAGAAGGTGCCACCTCGCAGCCGGGAAGGGGCGTCACCCGGCGGGCGTCTAGCCGCCGTGGTGGCGGCGGTAGTGGCGGGCGACGCGGGCGCGGTTGCCGCCGGAAGGCTTGCACCAGGACTGGCGGGGATCGTCTTTGACGAAGTAGTGCACGCAGCGGGGAGCCTGGCAGGCGCGCAGGCGCAGCCGGTCGTCGCTCGCGAGGAAGTCCATGGCCGTCCTGGCCAGGGCTGATGTGAGCAGGAGCAGCGGGTCGGCCGCCGCGGGGCGCTGCCGTACGCGCGGGGGTTCGTCCTGCGGCCATTCGAGGAACGGTGTCATGGGCACGGCCTCGGCGAAGGCGTTGAGCCGTTCGACGGCCGCCCGCGGGTCGAGCAGCGTGGCGACGTCCGCTCTGCCGGGCGGGACGGGGTGGACGGCATGGGCGAACTACGCTGCTCACTACAGTCCCTAACGTTTCATTGACTCAAAAACATTAGGGGTGACATGCCTGTCGCCGATCTCCGGCAGCTTCTCCGCGGGCTGCCGGTGTTCCCCGATTCCATGCCCGGCTTCGACACGGCCGCCGCGCCCGGCGATCCGGGCGAGCTGTTCGCCGAGTGGCTGCAACACGCGGCCTCCGCGGGAGTGCCCGCACCGCACGCGATGACGCTCTCCACCGTGGACGATGGGAACCCCACCGCGCGGGTGCTCATCCTCAAGAACCTGGTCGGCCACGACTGGCAGTTCGCCACCGGCTCCAACAGCCCCAAAGGCCGCCAGCTCGCCGCGCATCCGCACGCGGCGCTGACGTTCTTCTGGCCCACGGTCGGCCGCCAGATCCGCGTCCGCGGAGCCGTACGGCCCATGAGCCGGGGCGACAGCGCCCGCGACTTCCTGGCGCGCCCGCTCGGCTCCCGGGCGGAGGCGCTGGTCGGGCGGCAGAGCCAGGTGCTGGCCGACCCGGCCGAGCTCGACGCCGCCCTGGCCGAGGCGTACGCGCGGGTCGAGAACGACCCCGAGCTCGTCGCCCCGCACTGGACCCTGTACGGCCTGCGCGCCGAGCAGGCCGAGTTCTGGCAGGGCGACGCCGAGCGGCGGCACACCCGGCTGCGCTACTCGCGCACCGGCGACACCTGGTCGAAGGAGGTGCTCTGGCCGTGACTCCCGGGGGCCTTGGCCCTGAACCCGCCCCGACCTGGAGCCCTGGCCCCGAGCCGCTCGGGCCGGGGGTCCTGGTCTCGGCCCTGAGGGGTCAGGCGCCGGTGAGGAGGCCGTGCAGGCGGCGGCACTGGCGGGCGAACGCGGTGGTGGCCTTGCGTTCCGCGCACGAGGCGAGCTCGGGGATCCCCCCGCGCGCGCCGGCCCATCCGGCGACCGTGACGCCCAGGGCGACGAGGTCGGTCACACCGGGGCGTGGCTTCTCCCCCGCCCCCGGCAGCGCGTACGGCAGCGCCGCCCGGATCACCTGCCACACCTCCCGGTGCGACCCCTGCCGGGCCGCGTCCTCCAGCGCGGCCACCGCCCACGACAGTTTCAGCTCCGTCCGGTCGGTCAGCGGGATGAGCTGCCGTGCGAGCGCCTCCGCGGGGAGACCGCCCCCGGCCGCCATCTGCAGCACGACCTGCACGCCCTGGAACGAATCCTGGCGGGCCAGGAGCAACGCGAGCAGGAGCCCCGTCGGATCACCCGCCGGACCCTCTGAGGCGAGGAGCAGTTCGACGTGACCCTCCTTCAGCCGGTCCCAGGGGTGCAGCACGTGCGGCAGATAATGGGCGGCGACCACGTCACGATGCGAAGGCAGGACCGTGTGCCATCGGTCCATGTGGCCGCCGTGTTCTCCTTGCCCCCAGCGCCCCTCCGGGACCCCGGAGAACAGCTCGTCGATGAAGGCCAGCCCGGTCGGCTCGGCTCTCAGTCGCACGTCCATGCCCACCTCGAAGGTGCCCCGCGGTTCCCGCTCGTCGAAGTAGTGCTCGCGCATGTTGTCGGAATGATCCCAGTACATCCAGCGAACGCCGGTCTCCGGCTCGACCGGGCCGTCCTTCAGCCAGCGCGCCGCCCGGCGTCCGGCCTCCGAGGTCAGCCGCCCGGCCCGAGCGACGACCTCGGGGTCCACGGTTCTCGGCAGCCGGAGCAGCGCCTGCTGGAAGTCGGCGGGCAGCGGCTCGGCCCCGGCGGCCTCGACCGTCTCCATCCGGTTCAGGAACTCCGCCGGGTCGAGATGGCCGGTGGAGCTGGTCGGGGTGGCCAGAAGGGTCGGCGGGAGCACATCCGCCTTGAGCGCGCCGAGCACCTCGGCGCACCGCCGCATGAGGAACCGGTGCGGCCGGGAGACGGTGTTTTCCCGGGGCAGCCGGGGAACGCCGGACTCGAAGACCTGGGGCTTCTCGACCGGCGGCCCGGGATCCGTGCCCGGGGAGACCAGCTCCTCGGCCATGGCCACGAACCATTGCATGGGCCAGTGCCAGCTCTCCTTCTTGTAGTGCTCGTACAAGAGACCGCGGGCGAAACCGGTCAGCGCGGCGCGCAGCGCTTCCCGGTCCTCGTGCGCGAACCTGACGAAGCCCGCCAGCCAGTTCTCGTCCAACTGCCAGGTGCGGGGCCGTGGCAAGCTCGCGAGCTCGGCGATCGTGCCTATGAGTGCGGGGAACGGCCCCGGTGGTTCCGGCGCGTCGAGCACCGGCGGGGTGAACGCCTCGTGCGTCCCCTCCAGTTCGGCCTCCCCCGCGACGGCCTCGGCCAGCTGCCGGCCCAGGTCGGGCGGGAGTGTGGCGAGCGCCGCGCGCAGCGTCTCCGCGCCCAGCGGGGTGAAGTGCGCCGCGTGCTTGACCGCCAGGCTCACGGCCCGTTCCTGTACGGCGTACGCCTCGTGGCCGAACGCCGACGCCAGGGCCGGGGCCAGCTCGTCGGCTCGTTCCGGCGACTGCCGTACGGTCTGATCGAGCCAGGTCAGCCCGGCGCGTACCAGTCCGCTCTCGGCCCGGAACAGCAGGTCCGAAAGGGCTTCGGTCACGTCGGCCGGGTCGAGGTGGCCGAGGCGGCGCAGGTGCTTGAGCGACAGCTCGGCGACCGGGCCCGGAGCGGCCGGCAGCAGACGCAGGTAGTCGCGGGCGCGGGCCTCCACCTCGACGGAGGTGGGTTCGAGCAGCTCGTGGAGGCGGGCGAAGAACCTCAGGTCCGGGCCGTCTCCTCCGCGCAGGAAACGGCTGACGCAGCCGTCCAGCAGCATCTCGCGCGACACCCCGCCCTCCTTGCTGAGCGTGGTCAGGGCGGCGAGCCAGGAGTGGGGCTGGAGCGGCCGGCTCCGCTCGTCCCGCAGGGCGCGGCCGACACCCTCGGCCTCGAAGATCCTCGGCAGCAGTGTGTCGAGGAGCGGGTCCTTGAGGAGTTGGCGCGCGCTCGGCGTCGTGGAGACCCAGCCGACCACGAGCGGATCGTGCTCGGGCGGGGTGGCGCCGGTGTCGCGGAGCAGGGCGAGCGCCAGCGGGAGCGCGGGGTCGGTCTCCCTGCGCCGGGCGCGCAGGCGCAGGGCGAGCCGTACGGCGAGGTCGGCCCGCCACTTCTGGGGGCGCGCGCCGATCGCCCGCAGGATCAGGGAGATCTCATCGGAGGAGATCTCGCTGTCGGCGAAGTCGCGGCGGCCGATCCAGGCGGCCGCGGCGGCCGCGCCGCCGATGGTGGCCACGCCCGCGATCCGCATCAGGCGGATCCAGTCGTCCTCTCGCCGGTTCAGGGCCCAGATCTCGCTCCAGTCGTCTCGCCCATGCGTCTCGTCGTCCTCCCCGTCCTGCTCGTACGCGTTCCGGCCGGCCAGTTCCCGTTGCCGCCGCAGCTCGGCCCGGCGCGCTTCGCGCTCCTCCTGCACGCGCTCGTAGTTCTCCCAGCGTGCCTGCTGGTTGGCGGCGGACCGCGCGCGCAGGACGGGGATGTGGCCCGGCAGCTCGCGGGCCACCTCGCGCCGCCCGGCGTCGTCGAGCTCGGCGAGCCGGGCGATGAGCCGGTATGTCTCGCGGGTGCCGACGAGGTCGCGGGCCAGCTCGCGCTGTCCGGCGTCGTCGAGCTCGGCGAGCCGGGCGATGAGCCGGTATGTCCCGGGGACGTCGATGAGGTCGCGGATCTCGTCCCATACGGTCATCGGGAGGGCTCCCAGCCTTGAAGGGCCTGCGCGGCGGCGGAGGATTCCGCGCCGGGGGTCTCCCGGGCGGCGATGCGGGCGGCGAGCACATGCTTGCACGGACCGCGCGAGCCGCGGTGGTCGTACCACCAGGGGCAGGTGCACGACCCGGCCTCCAGCCGGACGGCGCGGACACCGCCGCTCGTGGTCACCTCGGCGGAGTCGGGGCCGGTCAGCCGGACGTCGCCCGCGCCGACCAGCGCGCGGGCGGAGGTGAGGCGGGGGTTCAGCGCCGCGACGTGGTCGCGGTCGTAGGGCAGCTCGCGGTGGAAGTGGGCGGCCTCGGCGAGGTCGTAGCCGACCCGGCCGGCCGTGCCGAGCTGGGTGAGCGCGGCCCGGACCCGCTCGGGGGCGAGGCCGGAGCGCTCGGCGAGCAGGCCGAGTTCCAGGGTGGGCTCGAAGTTGAGCAGGACGCCGACCAGGTCGGCGTCGTCGGCCACCTGGTCACCGGAGAGGTCGGTGAGGACCGCGCCCTCCCCGGAGAAGCCGCGCCAGGCCTGCGGGGACAGGGTCAGTGTGTAGCGCATGCCGGGCAGTTCCAGCTCCCACGCGCCGGCCCCGGACTCGTCCGCCGGGCCGTACACGCGCAGGGCCTTGGCGAACCTGAGCAGCGGCATCATCGTCGCCAGCCGTCCGACCCCGGCCAGGTGGATCCCGCCGGGCGCCTGCCGTTCCGAGACCCGCAGCTCCCGGCCGTTCGGGACGGCCCACACCTCGGCCGCCGCCCTCTTGGGCAGACCTCGCAGGAACCGTACGGCCTGCGGACCGGGCAGCTCCGCCCGCAGGTCGAACCCCGCGGCGATCACCTGGACCTCGGCGAACCCGCGCAGCCACCGGCCGGGCAACGGCACCTTCTTCTCCACCACCGCGCCGTCGAGCGTGGTCACCGTGACCTCGTCGGGCCCGACGCCCACGTGCAGCGGGTCTCGCCCGCCGACCCTGGCCAGCGCCTCGCGCAGCGGGTTGTTCACGTCCACGTTGGTGGTGCCGCGATCGAACACCTCCCCGTCGAGGGCGGGGCCCAGCACGTCGAGCCGGGAGTAGACGCCGCCGCAGGCGGAGAACGACTCGAACCGGAGCCGGTCGCCGCCGCAGGTCACCACCGGGTCGCGGGTGTATCCGGGTTGCGGGCGGTGGTAGCGCGCCAATGCCACGTCGGCGACCGCCAGCAGCCCCGCCGCGGCGGGCGCGGCCTGGGTGAGCAGCCCGCTGAAGAACCGGGGGTGGTCGGTGAAGCCCGTGGCCGTCCGTCCTCCGGAGGTCGACAATCCCAGATGGCCCTCCGAGAGCGTGGAGGGTCCGGCGTAGGAATACGCCTGCACCGCATTCGTCATGTGGCGGACAGTAGGGATCTGCACCGACAAAACATGATCGGCCAGGCGGGGCGGGGTGGGGCACCGGGTCGGCTTCGGTTGCCCAACGGCTGGAACCGTTCACCAATTCTCAGTGTGTGTCTGTGAGGATCGGTGAGCCGCCGCGTTGCCGGGGCAGCGTTCCCCTGATGAGGGGTTCCCGTTTCGCCGGTGCGTGCCCGGCACGGGCGCCGGGGCCTACCGCTCCTCCACGGGCGTTTACCGTCTCCCCGCAACTCTGGGCGACGTCGTGCTCATACCCGGCCGCCAGCGCGGCCAGGTTACGTGCGGCGTTGGCATCCCGATCCAGGACCAGGCCACAGGCCGCACAGGAGTAGGTGCGCTCCGACAGGGCGAGCTTGGCTTTCACCGCGCCACAGCCGGAACACCTCTTGCTAGAGGGGTACCAGCGGTCGGCCACCACCAGCCGCCCGCCGCGCCAGGCGCTCTTGTAGGTCAACTGGCGGCGCACCTCGGCCATGGCGGTGTCGGCGACCGCGCGGGCCGGCTTGCGGGTGGACTCGGCCGTGCGGATCGTGCCCAACCGGGGCAGGGTCACGTGGCGCCGGTCGGTCTCCAGGCGGATCGCTCCAGTGGTGAACCGGCACGACAGCGCGGCGCGGTGCTTGGCCCTGAACCGGGGAAACCCGACCCGTTTGCCCGCCCGGGTGCCTTGGCGGGAGGCCGACCAGTTCGTCAGCGCCCGCGCCAGGCCGTCCAGGCCGGAGCTGTAGGCCTCCTTGGAGTTGTCCGCCCACCACGGCGCCACCTGGTCCTTGGCGGTGTTCCACGCCCGGCGCAGGCCGTACAGCGACCACGGCACCTCGGTCAGCAGTTCCTCGGGCACCCCGTAGGTCTTCTCCGCCTCCCGCTGGGACAGGGCGGCCCTGACGCGGGCCAGCCCCCAGTTGAACGCGAACCGCGCCGCGCCGCAGTGCGAGGCCAGCGCTGCGGCCTGCGCGGGGGTGGGGTCGAGGGCGTAGCGGTAGGCCTGATGGACCCGCACCACCCTCCACCCCTTTACTTGAAGTTGTCGTTCAATCACTGTTAGTTTATCTCGGGTGCGGGTCGGCGGCCACCCGACCGGTGAAGGACTCACGCCCGGCGCCCCCGCGACACCCGCACCCCGCGCTCCGGCGCTTCCCGCGACCGGTAACGGCCGACCGGACGCTTCCGTGGCGCGCCGACTCTGGATGTCCGGCGGGCCGCCCGCCTCTCCGGGCGGAGGAAACCAGAGAAGAACCGATAAACGCCGATAAAACAATCAACAGCTCACACCCCATCGGCCTGTCCCCGGACGGGGACACGATCACCCTGGCGGAGTACGCGCCCAAGACCCGGCTGCAGACCATCAGCCGCTTCTGGCAGACGTCCACGGCGGGCAACGCGAGAACCGTCGACGTCGCCGGGCCCTACCTGGCCGGCAGGCTCGGTCCCGACGGAAGAAGAGCGACGTCAACGACCCTGCCCCGAGCTTCGACCCGCCGTACGTTCCCTTCACGGCCTACGCGGTGAACGTCACGGCCGGCGAGGCCAGGAAGCTCGCCACCTACACCGCCCAGCACTTCTTCCAACTCGTGCTCCCCGGATTCCCCGGGACCCTGTGACTTGGCTCTTCTTCGACAACCGTCTGGCTCGCCACCGGGAGGAACGGGTCAAGATGCAACGTCACCCAGGCCGATGATCGGCATTCTCACCCGTTGACCGGCTCGTCGTCGTGCGCCGCCCGCAGGGCGCCGGCGCGCGCGGCGGCCAGCGTGACGCGCACCGCCCGGTCGGCGGTCGTCTCGTCGACCAGGTCGGCGGTGATGAGCAGGCGCAGGTAGATCGGCGCGGCCAGGGTCTTCAACAGCTCCGCGGGGTCGGTGTCCCCGGGAAGTTCGCCGCGCTCGATGGCGTGCATCACCACCGGTTCGGCTCTGGCGAGCCGGTCGTCGAACACGTGTCGCCGGGCCGCGGCGATCTCCGGAAGGTGAGCCGCCCCGGTGAACATGGCGGCGAGGATTGCCTGCCCGGTGGGGCTGGTGTACGCCTGGACGAGTGAGCGCGCCAGTGCCCGCAGATCAGTCTCGACCGCTCCGGTGTCGGGAACCGGGATGTCCATTGCCATGTGCTCGGCCAGGGCGTCGGTGAGCAGGCTCTCCCGGTCCTTCCACCGCCGGTACACCGTCGTCTTGTGAACTCCGGCGCGCTGGGCGACATTCTCGACGGTCAACGCGGCGTAGCCCTTGTCCACGAGTTCGGCGAGCGTGGCGGCGTGGACGGCGGCGCGTACTTTGGCGCCGCGGCCGACCGGCCTGGCCGGGGACTGATCAGACTGCATTGCAACTCCGAGTTGCGAAATTTCCGGACCGAGTGGCAGGATCACTTTATCGCAACTTCAAGTTGCGATACGTTCCCGTTGCATCTTTCCCGAGGTGGCACATCATGCGGAACTCTCCCGCTTGGACCCTCCATGCCGTCCCTGACCAAAACGGCCGAGTCGCGGTGGTGACCGGCGCCAACAGCGGCATCGGCTACGTCACCGCCCGCGAACTGGCCCGCCACGGCGCCCAGGTCGTCCTGGCCTGCCGCGACCCCGAACGCGGCCGGGCCGCGCTCACCCGCATGCAGAGCGAGGTGCCCGGCGCTCACCTGGAACTGCGCCGGTTGGACCTGGGCAGTCTGGCCTCCATCCGAGAATTCGCCGCCGGTTGGAACCGCGGCCGGCTCGATCTGCTGGTCAACAACGCCGGGGTGGCGATGGTGCCCTACGCCCGGACCGCCGACGGGTTCGAGTCGCAGTTCGGCATCAACCATCTGGGCACCTTCGCTCTGACCGGCCTGCTTCTGCCTCATCTGCTCGCCGCGCCCGATCCGCGGGTGGTCACTGTCAGCAGTGAGGGACAGCGCTTTGCCCGCTTCGACCTGGAAAACCTCAACGCCGAGCGCGGCTACCGCACGGCGTTCGCGTACGTGCAGTCCAAGCGGGCCAACCTCTACTTCGCCGTCGAACTGCAGCGCCGGGCCGACGCCGCCGGGCTGAAGCTGCGCAGCATGGCCGTCGCGCCCGGACTCACCCGCACCAACGTCCTCACCGGCGGCGCCAACAGCGGCAGAGGACGGCTGTACGCCACCTTCACACGCCTGCTGGTGCACGTGGCCTTTCGCCCGACCCCCGAAGGGGCGAAGACCTCCCTGTACGCGGCGACCGTACCGGACCTGCCCGGCGGCAGCTACATCGTTCCCGACGGCCTGCTGCAACTGCGTGGCGAGCCGACTCGTCGCACTCGTGAGCGCGCCATCCGTGACGCCGCCACAGCCACTCGCCTGTGGCGGTTGTCCGAACGCCTCACCGGCATCACCTACACCCTGTCCGCCGCCGCAGCGACACCCCTGCCATAGCAGCCATCGGCTATCACGCCGACTGCGCCGTTCCACGGCACGACGCAGTTGAGCACGTTGGAGCCGCACGTGCTCACGCCCAGATGCCCATATGCCCAGCGCGCCGGCCCAGCCCCATCCCTGTCAGCGATCCTGATGGTCGCGGTGTGCGCTCTCGGCCACTTGAGCTACCGTGTCCGGCATGATCGCCGAAGGCTGGTTGGCAGACACCCGGGCGTCCTACGACACCGTCGCCGCAAGCTATGCGGACCAGGTGCGCGACCTACTCGATCAAACGCCCTACGAACGCGCGTTCTTGGCGCTGTTCGCCGATCTGGTGCAGACCACCGGCCGGGGGCCGGTTGCGGACGTGGGGTGTGGGTCCGGGAGAATCACGGCCTACCTGCAAAAGCTGGGCGTGGACACGTTCGGGATCGACCTGTCGCCCGCGATGATCGAGGTAGCTCGGCGCGATCACCCCGGTCTGCGGTTCGAGGTCGGTTCCATGACGGACCTCGAACTCGCCGACGCCTCGATGGCCGGCCTGGTCGCCTGGTACTCGCTGATCCACGTTCCCGACGACGAGATCGGCGCGGTCTTCACGCACTTCCGGCGAGTGTTGCGGCCCGATGGCCCACTGCTACTCAGCTTCCACGTCGGCAATGAGTCTCGATTGATCACCCAAGGCTACGGCGGCCACCCGATGAAGGTCTACGTCCATCGCCGTCGGCCTGACCAAGTGGCCTCCTGGCTCAACGACGCCGGCTTCACGGTCGAGGCACAGATGACTCTGAGCTCAGCCGAGAGCACGCTCGGAGGAGTTCTCATGGCGCGTCGGCGGCCCGATACCCAGTAGGGGCGAATCGCCCCGACTTTGATCAGGCGGAGCATGTTTCATGAGCGACCGCCTATGAAACGCCTGCCCAGAGCGGGCTCACCTCGCAGGTGGCCGAGGCTCCGCGGGTCGCCGGGTGGCCGACTCCCTGCGGGCTGCGCGCCGCTGGGCGTATCCACGCCTGCTCAGGTGGGGTTATCCCTACCGCATGTTGGCCTGCTGGCATGATCACCCTGGCGAAGCCGGACATATAGCTTCATAACGTCACAAACAACCGATGAAGGGCTTCATCCGTGTCTGGCACCACCTCGTTCCGCCGTATCGTCACCCGCTCTGCCGTCGTCGCGCTGGCCGGAGCGGCCTGCCTCGCGGTCACCGCCGGGAGCGCCGGAGCGATCATCAACGGCTCCAAGCCCACCGAGTCCTACCCCTTCATGGCGACCATCCCGATCACGGCCCCGCTCATGGGCCTGACGGACGGCAACTGCGGCGCGGCCCTGATCGACCCCCAGTGGGTCGTGACCGCCGCGCACTGCCTCGACATGGAGATCGGCTCGATCCCGAAGGGCACGGTCCACATCGGCAGCGACAAGCGCAAGTCCGGCGGAACCGTCCGCAAGATCGCGCAGGCGTTCCCGCACCCGGACTACGCCCAGAACTCGCCGAACAAGAACGACATCGCGCTGGTCCGCCTGGACCGGCCGGTCGGCGTCATGCCCATCAAGATCGCCGAGCGGGCGGGCAAGCCCGGCACGCCGACCCGGATCATCGGCTTCGGCGTCACCAAGTTCAGCACCGACCCGGCCGACTGGAAGATGGCCGGGAAGCTGCGTCAGCTCGACACCCGCCGCGGAGCGGTCTCCGAGTGCGGCCCCGGCTTCGCCGATGGCACCCGCCTGTGCACCGTCAGCCAGAAGCCCAAGGCCATGGCCTGCAACGGCGACTCCGGCGGCCCCCAGATCCAGCGCGGCCGCGGCGGCCGCTGGGAACTGATCGGCGTCACCTCCGGCCCCGGCGCCAAGAGCCCCTCCTGCGAGCAGGGTCCCGGCCTTTACACCAACGTGCCCGCCTACAGCGACTGGATCAACAAGACCATCCGCGCGAACAGCTGAGCCGCGGCCCGGCGGGCCCGGCGGCGGGCCGAGCCCGCCCCGGGCTGCCCCCGAGGTGCAGGCCCGGTTTGAAGGGCGAGGCCTTGCCGGCCAAGGTGTGAATTCGCCCGGGTTGAACCAATCATGAGGCGAACAGAACCTAGCGAGCCTCGGTCTCGTCGAGGATCCTCAGCGCGCTGTCGTATTTCCGCTTGAGTGAGGCGGCCTTGTCCGGGGCGAGCATCGCCAGTCTCTCCGGGGAGGAGTTGTGGCCGAGGTCCGCGCGCTTGACGATCCGCCCGAGGGGGTGGGCCGCCGAGCGCCGGACGAAGTCGTCGTAGGGCTCCCCCTCGCCACGGGTGACGGACAGGATCGCCTCCACCGTGTACGGCTCGACCCCGGCGGCCAGGAGGTCCTCCGCCGTCACCTCGGTGTCCTCGATCACGTCGTGGAGCATCCCGGCGATCTGGGCCTGCAGGCCGTACGGCTCAAGCGCCGCGGAGACGGCGACGGGGTGGTGAATATAGGGCCGTCCGGATTTGTCCGTCTGCCCGTCGTGGGCGCGATGCGCGAGCAGGCGTGCGTCGTCGAGGGTGAAGGTCATGATCAGCTCCTTCGGGGGATATGACGACCCTACCCACGGTGGCCGGCGAGCTCACTTCAGAGGGCCGAATATGAGCACATCGAGCATGTCCGTATATGCCCGCGTACCGCCGGATCCCGCCAAGGCGCACAGGTAGAGCGTCGTGCGGCCGTCGCCGGGCCGGCCGTGGCGGGCGACGGGCCTCCCGCTCACCTCAGGTTCGGCAGCAGGATGGTCACCCCGACGATCAGGTCGAAGACACCGCACCATTCGGCGTAGCCGCGCGGCACCACCTTGCGGGTGACATGGTGACCCAGATCCCACGCGGCGTGTACGAGCCAGCCGGCCGCGATCAGGTAACGCGCCGCCGCCGGGTCGGAGTTCGCCGCGGCCAGCGCCAGCGCGGCGTACCCGGCCAGCCCGGCGAGCTGCAGCGCGAGCACGCCAGGCCCGCGCAGCGTGCGGCGGAGCACGCCGATCACCAGGTAAGCGACCGGCAGCACCAGCAGGAGCGGCGGTGGCGGCACCATCGGCTCCGTCCAGAGCGTGATCGTCATCAGCAGCGCGAGCCACGTCGGCCAGCGCGCGGCCAGCGCCCGCGCCACGGGGCCGCCGGGCAGCGGAGCGGAAGGCCGGTGCGGCGCGGCGTACTCGGCGCGGCGGCGCAGCATGACCAGCAGCATCGCCGGGAGCATGAGCACGTGCCCGGCCATCATGAGGCCGTCCGCGGACAGCGCCCCGGCCCAGTACGGCCCGAGCAGCACGGCGAACGGCGCGTACATCGCCGCCCCCATCTCCACGATCGCTCCGCGTCCGTGACCCCGGTGGCGCATCCAGACGGCCATGCCCAGCGTCATGTTCGTGGCCATCACCAGCACGGCCGCGTCAGGGCGGGCGAACAGCTCTGCGCCGCCGGTGAGCACGTCCCACACCGGGCCGAGGAGGAGCATGCCGGCGACCATCGCCACCAGCATCTCCGCGTAGTGCCACCAGAACCTCCGGCCGAGCAGCTTACCCCTGGGGGGTGTCTGTGTCGTCATGCGTCCCACTGTCGGCGCCGCGCGTCCACGGCACCAAGGCTCGGCCCCGATGTGTCCAGAAACTTGGGATGTTGGTCCTCCTGACGTACAGTCCCGGCATGGACTGTCGGCGGGTGGTGGTCGTCGGATACCACGCGGCAGAGCTGCTGGACATCGCCTGTGTCACCACACCCCTGGTGATGGCCAACGCATGGGGAGCCCGCCCGCCGTACCAGCCGTGCCTGGCCACGCCGGGCGGGCGACCGGTCACCTGCGGCAGCGGGCTGACCGTGCAGGCGCAGGAGACGCTGGAGCGCCTGACGGGGCCGCTCGACACGCTGCTGGTCTCCGGCGGGATCGGGCACGAGGAGGCCGCGGCCGACCCGGGGCTCGTCGCGCACGTGCGCCGGCTGGCGCGGGTGAGCCGCCGGGTCGCGTCGGTGTGCACAGGAGCCGGCGTGCTGGCCGCCGCGGGCCTGCTCGACGGGCGGCAGGCCACCACGCACTGGCAGTGGGCCGACGCCTTCGCCGCCCTCCACCCCGAGGTCAGCGTCGACCCGAAGCCCATCTTCGTCAGGGACGGCCAGGTCGCCACGGCCGTCGGCGTCACCAGCGCGCTGGACCTGACGCTGGCGTTCATCGAGGAGGACAACGGGCCCGAGGTGGCCCGGGAGGTGGCCCGCAACCTCGTGACGTACCTGCAGCGGCCGGGTAACCAGGCGCAGATGAGCATGTTCACCGCGGCGCCGCCGCCCGGCGACGGGCTGGTGCGGCGGGTGGTCGACCACATCACCCGCGATCTCGCCGACGACCTGTCCGCCGCGACGCTGGCGGGCCGTGCCGGGGTGAGCGAGCGCCACCTGTCGCGGCTGTTCGTGCGGCACCTGGGGATGACGCCCGGCCGGTACGTCCGGCGGGCCCGCACCGAGGCGGCCGCCCAGCTGCTGGTGACCACCGGGCTGCCGACGGCGGCGATCGCCGCGCGGTGCGGGTTCGGAAACGCGGAGACGCTGCGGCAGGCGTTCACCGAGATATACGGGGTCTCACCATCCCACTACCGCGCCACCCAGTCGGCGGCCACCCGCCCCGCCCCGGCCGACCCGGCGTCTCCCTGAGAGACCGGGCCTCAGGGCGACAGGGAGGGGCCGGCGCGCCCGTGCGGCCGGGTCGTGCCGCCGGAGCGTCACCGCCCGCCCCGTCAAAGTGCCGGTGTTCGTCCCTGACCCCCTTCCTGCCGCTTCCACGGTGCCGGAAGGAGCTTCAGGTCCGTTTCCCGTCCGCTTAAGGTCGTCGATGTAAGCCGTACCGATCGGGTTGAGGGGACATGCATGCGCTTCGGGGTGCTGGGACCGCTGGCGGTCTGGACCGACGGCGGGGAACCCGTCACGATCCCCGGTTTGAAGGTCCGCGCGCTGCTCGCCGACCTCCTCGTCCACCAGGGACGGCCGGTGTCGGCCGACCGGCTGGTCGACGACCTGTGGGGCGAGGAGCCGCCGGGCAATCCGGCGGGCGCGCTCCAGGTCCGCGTCTCGCAGTTGCGACGCGCGCTGGAGGACGCCGAGCCGGGCGGCAAGCACCTGGTCGTCTCCCGCGCGCCGGGATACCTGCTGCAGGTCGGCGCGGACGCCGTGGACGCCGGGCGGTTCGCCGAGCTGACGGCGCAGGCCCAGGCGACGGACGACCCGCGGGCCAAGGCGGCGCTGCTGTCCGACGCGCTGTCGCTGTGGCGCGGGCCGGCGTTCGCCGACTTCGGCGACGAGGAGTTCACCCGCGCCGCGACCGTCCGGCTGGAGGAACAGCGGCTGGCCGCCGTGGAGGAGCTGCAGGAGACACGGCTGACGCTGGGCGAACACGGCCTGCTCGCCGGTGAGCTCGGCGACCTGGTGGCCCGGCATCCGCTCAGGGAACGGCTGCGCGCCGCGCACATGCGCGCCCTCTACCTTTCGGGACGGCAGAGCGAGGCGCTGGCCAGCTACGGCGAGCTGAGGGAACGGCTGGCCGACGAGCTCGGCCTCGACCCCGGCCCCCGGATCGCCGCGCTGCACCAGGCGATCCTCGAACAGGACCCGGCCCTGAACGGGCCGGCCGAGCGGCCCGCAACGAACCTGCCCGCCTCGCTCAGCGACCTGATCGGGCGCGAGGAAGCGCTCGCCGAGGTTCGCCGCCTGCTTGAGACGAGCCGGCTGGTGACGCTCACCGGCAGCGGCGGGGTGGGAAAGACGCGGCTGGCGCTGGAGACGGCCGCCCGGCTCGCCGAGGCCTTCACCGGCGGGGCGTGGCTGGTCGAGCTCGCCCCCCTCGACCGCGAGACGCGTTCCCTGGCGGAGACCGTCCTTGCGGCTCTGGACATCCGGCAGGACGCGGGCGCGGCGGGTGTCGCCGACCGGCTGGCCGAGGCGCTGCGTCCCAGGCGGCTGCTGCTGGTGCTGGACAACTGCGAGCACGTGGTGGACCAGGTCGCCGAGCTGGCTCAGCTGCTGCTGAGGTCGGCTCCGGGGCTGCGGATCCTGGCGACGAGCAGGGAGCCGCTGGCCGTGGCCGGTGAGACGCTGTGGAGCGTCCCTCCGCTGGAGGTGCCCGACGGTGCGGACCTCGACGCGGTGGAGCGATCCGACGCGGTCCGGCTCTTCGTGACGCGGGCCGCCGCCTCGGCCCCCGGGTTCGCCCTCGACGCGCGCAACGCCCATGCGGTCGCGCAGCTGTGCCATCGGCTCGACGGGATCCCGCTGGCGTTGGAGCTGGCGGCGACGAGGGTCCGCGCGCTCGGCGTCCACGAGCTGGTGGCCCGGCTCGACGACCGGTTCCGGCTGCTGGCCACCGGGCAGCGCGGCACCCCCGCGCGCCAGCGGACGCTGATGGCGATGATCGACTGGAGCTGGGCGCTGCTGACCGAACCGGAGCGGGTCGTGCTGCGGCGCCTGGCCGTCCACGCCGACGGCTGCACCCTGGAGGCCGCGGAGGAGGTCTGCGCCGAGGACGGCCTGGACGTGCTCGACCTGCTGGCCCGTCTGGTCGACCGGTCCCTGGTCGTCGTGGTGGACGGTGCGGCGGGCGTCCGCTACCGGCTGCTGGAGTCGGTGGCGGAGTATTGCCTTGAGCGTCTCTCCGAGGCGGGCGAGCTCCAGAGCGTACGGCTCGCGCACGCCCGGTACTACACGGCGCTCGCCGTACAGGCCGAGCCGCACCTGTACGGGCACCGGCAGCGGGAGTGGCTGCAACGCCTGGATGCGGAGGCGGCGAACATGCGCGGCACGCTCGACACGGCGGTCCGCCGGCAGGACGCCCGCGGTGCGCTGGAGACGGTGAACGCGCTCGCGTGGTACTGGTTCCTGCGCGGCAGGCTGGCCGAGGCGCGGCGGTCGCTGGAGTCGGCACTGGCCGTCGGCGGGGACGCGCCCGCCGCCCACCGGGCCAGGGCCGCGGCCTGGAACGCCGGGTTCGCGCTCCTGCTGGGCGACGCCGTCGACTGGGAGGCGGCCCTGCGGATGTTCGACGGCGCCGGCGACGCCGGCGGGCGGGCCAGGGCCGAGTGGTTCCTGGGCCGGGCGATGACCGACCTGATGTCCAGCCAGGAGCTGGTGAGCGAGGCGCTGGCCGCCTTCCACGCCACGGGCGACACGTGGGGAATGGCCGCGGCGCTGAGCCGGCGGGCCAGGGACGCCTTCACCCGGCGGGACCTGGTCGCACTGGAACGCGACGGCGAGGAGAGCGTCCGGCTGTTCCGGGAACTCGGCGACCGCTGGGGCCAGTTGCAGGCCACGGAGTGGCTCGGCGGACTGGCCGAGATGACGTGCGACTACGAGCGGGCCACCCGGCTGTTCACGGACGGCCTGCACATGGCGGAGGAACTCGGCCTGTGGCCGGACGCCGCCCGGCATACCTCCTGGCTGGGCTGGATCGCCCTGCAGGCCGGTGACTACGAGCGGGCCGTGGAGCTCTGCGCGCGGGGCATGCGGCTGGCCGCCGACCAGGGATACAAGGAGGGGCAGACCATGGCCGAGATGGGGCTCGCCTTCGCCGCGCGCAGGGCGGGCGAGCTCGGCCTGGCCGAGACGCATCTCCGCAACCTGCTGGAGGGGGTTCCGCGGGATCCGGACGCCGAGCCCGCCCTGCATCTGCCGACGACCCTCATCGAGCTCGGATTCCTCCGGGAGCGGCGCGGCGACGCCGTTGCCGCCAGGGATCTGCAGCTGGAGGCCCTCGCCGCGGCGCAGAAGATCGGCGACCCCCGGACCACGGCGTTCGCCGTGGAAGGCCTGGCGTCCGCGGCGGCCGCCGGAGGCTCACCCGACCGGGCCGCCCGGCTCCTGGGCCTGGCGGCCGGGGCACGGGAGACGAACCAGACCCCGGTGGGGCCGTCGGAGCGGAGCGAGGTCGACCGGATCACGGCGCGGGTCCTCGAGGCGCTCGGCGAGACGGCCTTCGCCGCCGCGTACGAAGAGGGCGGCAGGCTGAAGCTCGACGAGGCGACCGACCTGGCCTGACGTCCTTCGCGTACCCGGCCGGACGCCCGAAGAGCTCGGGCCTGCGACAAGATGATCGGCACGGCCTCCGTTCTGAACTGACCCCCTTCGCGTATTCGGCTAGACGCCCGAAGAGCTCGGGCCTGTGGCAAGACGATCGGCACGGCCTCCGCTTGTCGATCTTGTAGTCTGGCTCGGGTGCGCCTGCTTCCCCCACTGTTGTCGGCCGTTCTCCTCACCACCGCGGCATGCACATCCGCGCCCGTCGCGGCCCCGGCCGCCGACACACCCGCGGCCCCCGCCGCCAGCTCACCCGCCGCCCCGGCGCGGACCCCGTCTCCGGCCTGCGTCACCCCCGACGTCACCGCCACCGCCCCTGCCCGGAAGGTATCCGGGACAGACTGGCAGCGGGCCGCCACGCTTCGGGGCATCAAACCGGAGGATATGGCCGCGCTGGAGGACGGCACCGTCTGGGTGGTCGGCTCGCAGTACCTGGGCGAGAAGTACACGCCCGGCTGTCCCCAGGCGGTCGGCGTGGTGTGGCGCAAGGACGGCCCGACCTGGCGCCGCCTTACGCCTCCGGCGTGCGCCGACACCCTCACCCATGTGATCGCCTCCCCCCGGGGCACCGTCTGGGTGGCCGGTGACAACGGCTACACGCATGGCGAAGACCAGGCGCTGCTGCCGCCCTGCCTGGCACGACGGACCGGCGACGGCCGATGGGCGGAGACCGTTCTGAAAGACGAGGTGACCGATGCCGCGGTGACCGCCCGCGACGAACTCTGGCTCGTGATCTGGGACACGGACAAGTCCGAACCGACTCTTGCGCGG
The DNA here is from genome assembly GCF_042898655.1 of Streptosporangium sp. NPDC000396. NCBI lineage: Bacteria > Bacillati > Actinomycetota > Actinomycetes > Streptosporangiales > Streptosporangiaceae > Streptosporangium > Streptosporangium sp. NPDC000396. The sequence goes on along the minus strand of NZ_JBIAZA010000004.1, from coordinate 149,042 downwards.
TGGACCGCGTCGGGCCCGCGCCCGTGGAAGCTCCCGATGCTGCCGTCAGCCATCACCGCCGACGGCGACGGCGGGCTGTGGGTGGCGGGCAACGGCACCGGAGCCCGGGAGCGGACCGCGATGCTCGCCCACTGGGACGGCACGCGCTGGCACGACCTTCCCTCTCCCGGAATCCCCGTGCCGCGCAACCCCGACCCCGGCTGGTACGAGTCGAAGCCGGAATTCGGCATAACCGGCGTCGCGGCACTGGGCCCGCGCGAGGTGTGGATGGCGGGACAGTTCACCTGGTGCGGCGAGGACTGCGACGACTTCGCCGTCATTCCGATCCTGATGCGCTGGGACGGGTTCCGCTGGTCGTGGCGCCTCGGCGCGAAAAAGGACCTGCCCGGTGGCCACCAGCTGCTGCCCGACGGCAGGGGCGGACTGTGGCTGAACGGCGGGCAGGGCGAACGCCTCACGCACCTGACCGGGTGGCGGCGGACGACTCTGGCCAGGCCGGAGTCGCTGACAGCCATCGCGCGCCGGCCAGGGTCCACAAGGACCTGGGGCGTCGCAGGCGACACCGTCTGGACGACGCCGGGCTGACCCCCTCGATGCCGGTAGGTGTTCGCGCCGTCCGCCGCTGTGGACGGACAGGAGTTCCTCCTGATGGGCGGCCACGCATGTCTAGGCACATGGTCAGCAGAAATCCTGCTGAGCGGCCAAGGCTTACGAAGTCCCACGGCCACCGAGCCTGAGCGGAGCCACCCTCAGGAGGAGTTCCGCCAAGACCGTAACGATCACAGGCGACAGCGGGCCGCCGCCGAGGGCTGGGGCGATCGGAGCCGCAGGGCCTCCTTCGTCGGCCTCACGACATCGGAGCATCAGGCGACGGGCGTGCGGGTGCCATCCGGTCTATGGCCGAGCATCGCTTCCCCGCACGAGTTCGAGGTGGCGTCTCTTGGAGTGGCGTAGGGATCAACAAGCGGGCTCTGGCATACGGCAGACCTGTGGCCGGGCAACCCTTGCCTGATCATGGTGAAATGGCCGTCGTTCCCGTGCTGAGGCTGATGACCTCTCACTAGCCGGCCCGGCACCGTCAGCCCGACGTCCCCTACTACGTACTGTCGCGGTGCTATTCCCTGATGGCGAGGTGGACGGCGAGGGCGCCGTAAACCGTTCCCGCAATTCTGTTGATGAGCCGCCCCATCCCAGAATGGCGCCTGAGCAGGAGCCCCACGTGCCCGGCCGCCGCGCCGATGACGAGGTCACCGCAAAGACCGATCAGTAGGAGCACCAGACCCGACGCGAACAGCTGCGCAGGTACGTGGCCGATCGAGGGATCGACGAACTGCGGGAGGAAGACCAGGTACACGACGCTCACAGAAGCGGCAGGGATTCCAAGCCTTACGCCCAAGCTCACCGAAGCGCGATGACCCGCTCCAGGATCTTTTCGAGCTCGTGACCCGGAGCCTGCCGGGAATTCCACATGACGCGCAGGTCATCCCCGTTCCAGCGTGGAACGACATGGGCGTGGAAGTGAAAGACCTCCTGCCCGGCGGCCTCGCCGGTGGCGTGGGTGACGCTCATGCCGTCGGGAGCGAGCGCCGTTCTGAGCAGTGCGGCGACCCGATGCACCATCCGAGTGACATGCGCGCAGGCGTCCTCGGAGATCTCCCAGAGATCCCGCGCGTGCTCACGGGGCACGATCAGCGTGTGCCCCGGAGTGGCCGGGGCGATGTCAAGAAACGCCACCGTGTGCTCGTCCTCCAGGACACGGTAGGCGGGCGCCCGCCCTGAGCTGATCTCGCAGAAGACGCAGTCGTTCATCCTTCCATGATCGCGCACGGCCGTACCGCGACGTCGGTCGTCGCCTCAGGGCATCGTACGGAGAGATCCACGGCAGAACTCGGCTGGAAGGGAACCTCGCCCGGCCTCATGGCCAGGCGAGCAGGTCGAAGAAGACGGCCTTGCCGAGGCGGGTGTCGCGGTAGCCCCAGCTCCGGGCCAGCCTGCCGACCAGGGCCATACCGCGCCCGGACTCCTCACAGTCGTCCGAGGCCAGCACGACGGGGGCGTTTCTGTTGCCGTCATAGACCTCGACGATCATGATCTGACCCTCACGGTGCACGACGACGTGGACGGTGAGTTCGTCGTGACAACCCCGACCGTGGACGAGCGCGTTCGTGACGACTTCCGAGGTGAGCAATTCCGCCACTTCACAGATTTCCTCGGACGCCCCCCAGTCCCGGGCGATGTCGCGCACGAATCTGCGCGTGCTCGCGACGCATTCCGGCTTACCCGGAATCGTTTTCTCGCCCAGCACCGCCAGAAATCTTTCCCCGGCGAGTAATTGTCTCACCGTGAGCGCCGCCCTCAGCTCCATATCGATTGGCACGAGCCGCTCCCGCCTTTTTCGTTCGATGTCCGTCCAGCATGACAAGAAATGACCACGCTCAGTAGGTGAACGGTTACCAAGTGAAAACTTGAAGACCGGCCCCCCGAATTGAATTCCGGCAGGAGAGGAAAAGATGGGAGATTCCCACACGCCACAGGCCATATGGGGCAGGGAACTGCGCCACCAGCGGCAGGCGGCCGGGCTCACGCAGGCCCGGCTCGCCGAAAGGATCCATTTCAGCGAGAGCCTGGTGAGCGGGATAGAGACGGGTCAGCTGCCCGCGAGCCCCGACTTCGCCCGCGCCGCCGACGACCTTCTCGGCACCGGCGGGCTGCTCCTGCGGCTGCTCGACTGGCGCAAGGGCCAGGTGTTCCCCTCATGGTTCGGCACCTGGCACGAGAAGGAGCAGGCGGCCGTGTCCCTGCGCTCCTATCAGCCCTTGGTCGTCCCCGGCCTGCTCCAGACCGGCGACTACGCCCGCGCCCTGCTGGGAGACGACGAACCGGCCGTGGCCGCGCGGCTGGAACGGCAAGCCATTCTCACCCGCGAGGATCCGCCTCCCCCGACGCTGCGCTGCCTGATCGACGAGGCGGTCCTGCACCGGCCGGTCGGCGGCAAGAAGGTCATGCATGACCAGCTGGAAAAACTAGTGTCACTGGCCGATTCCGCGATTAGCATCCATGTGGTGCCGATGTCCGTCGTGCGCTTCGGGCTGCTGGCGGGGTTCGCCATCGCCACGTCGGAGGGCGGAACGGATGTGGCGCATTTCGAAACGGCGATTCGCGGCCTGACGACCGGCGACCGGTCGGAGGTGGCGGAGGCCGTGCACCTATTCGAGGCAATTCGCACCGAGGCGCTGCCTCAGAGCATGTCGATAGACCTCATCAGGAGGACGGTAAAAGAGCGATGGACCTGAGCACACTCAAATGGCGGAAGTCGAGCTTCAGCGGAAACAACGGCGGCGACTGCGTGGAGGTCGCCGAGCTCGAAACCGCCTCGCAGAAACCCGCCCACAAGCCTGACGCCGTCCTCGCGCTGAGAGACAGCAAAGACCCCTCCGGCCCGGTGCTGTTCTTCAGCGACGGCGAGTGGGCCGCGTTCCTCGACGGCGTCAAGGCCTCCGAATTCGACCGCCGGTAATCGATCCGAAGGGCTCCGGGCTCTCGCTCCACGCGAATCCCGAGCCCTTCGGGCACATCCAAGGGCACACCCCGTGGCTCTTGATGGCCGCCCGGCGTGGATCATCCGCATGGGCGGCACCGGCCTCACAGTCCCTCGCGTCCGCCGGCCACTCCAGGTGGTCGCCATCCTGGCACGCTGGTGCGGAGCGCGGTCAGCGGCGAGCCGGCACCGCGACCTCGCGGCCGAAGCCCACCACCAGCCGGTCGTGCCGTACCGCGGTGGCCAGGGCGGCCGGTGGCGTGATCAGGGCGCCCGCGCCCGGTCACGACGCCTCACCGGTCATGACCGCGGGCGTCGCCCTTCCCGACTTTCCTCCAGATGACCACCATGCCCAGCGCGAGGACGAGCAGGGCGATGACCACGATGACCCCCTTGATCAGGAAATCGGACAGCAGGTGCTCAAGGATCTTGGAACCGTCGTCTCCCGCCGACAGCGCGCGGAGCGGACCGCCGGTCATCGGTCACCACTCCGGCGCCGGTTCTCTTCGAGGTAGCGGGCGGCGATCCTGGCCGCGTCACCGGCCAGGCTCCCGCGGGATGCGCCGCTCCGGGAGCGCGAGGTGTCGCGGTCCAGGTGCTGGGCGACGGCGCGGGCCACAGGTGCGGCGTATCGACGGGTCTGGTCGAGCTTGCCCCGGCGCTTGAGCGCCACGGCGACGGCGAACGCGATCAGGGCGATCAGCACAAGACCGCCCACGATCACGCCGAACCTGATGAGCAGCAGGTTGAGCACCGTTTCCACGGATCTTCCTCCACATCCCTTTGTATCACGGTTGTGATAAATCCTTTGTATCACGACCGTGATAAAACGCAAGTATCACGGTCGTGATACAAAGGGACCGTGCCCAAGCAGGTGGATCCAGTCGCCCGTCGCAACGACGTGGTCGACGCGCTGTTCAGGGTCGTCTTCCGCGACGGTTTGCAGCGGGCGTCGCTGCGTGCCGTCGCGGACGAAGCCGGCCTCAACATCGGCTCTCTCCGGCACTACTTCGCCAACCAGCAGGAACTCATGCGGTTCGCGATGCAGGCGATGCTGGACCGGGTCGGCGACCGGCTACTCCGCCGCATCGACGACATAGGGGACATGAACGCCCTCACCTCGGAGCAGCGACGGCGCCTGCCCATGGACCTGCTCTCCGAACTGCTCCCCCTCGACGAAAACCGCCGCACCGAGGCCGCGGTCTTCATCGACTTCGTCACGGCGGCCAGAACCCATCCCGCGATCGACGCCGAGCTCGCACACAAAACCGCAGCCGGCACCAGGGCCCTGGTCAGGCGGGTTCTCATCCGCATGAGAGACATGGGAACGCTTCGGCCCGGCCTGCACATCGACACCGAAACCGAGCGGTTGAGCTCATTGCTGGACGGGCTCAGCCTCAACGCGGTGTTGCACCCGGGCATCCTCGGTCCACAGGGCTGCGTCGAGGTCCTCCAGGCTCACCTCGACGGACTGACCGGCTGATCGGACCCTCGCTGGAACGGCAAGACATCCTCGGTGGAGTCCACGCTGACCAGGTCGAGGTCGGCCTGTCGTCGCCATCACACCACCTCGCATACATTCATGTACGTATGCGCCACCACCGTCTACGCCATCCTCGCCTGACGCGCTATGAGAGGCGGCCGGCGGCGTGGGACTCCGCGGCCCAGCGGTCGGCGCCCCAGCGGAAGGCGATGGCGGCCGCGCGGGTGAAGTGGCGACGGGCAGCATCCTCGCGGCCGAGCAGCCGGGCCAGCTCGCCGAGCGTGTGGGCCACCGGCCGCAGCGCGATCGACAGGCTGGCGGTCCCGCGGGCGGCCCGTCCTCATATGGCAGCAACGCCTCATACACCTCCTCGGCCGCGGAGACCTCGGCGAGCGCGATCACGGCCATGGCCCGGAAGGTGGCGAAGACCGGGAAGAAGTAGTCGGGCGGGATCGGCCCAGCCTTGGCTCGGGCTTCGCGCGCCTCCTCCAGCCTCCCCTGCGCGGCCAGCGCGATGGCGGCCGCGTCGGCGCCGAGCGCACCGTAGCCGTCAAGCAGGGCGGCCGCCAACGCCATGAACTCCTCGCCGGCGACGCCCCCGGCCGGGATGTCGGCGTAGGTGGACAGTTCGGCCAGCAGGCCGTAGCCGGTGGCGTGCAGCGAGCCGTGGGCGGCCATCCGCGCGGTCGCCTCGGCGTACAGGCGGCGCGCCTCGTCCGAGCGGCCCGAGATGTGCAGGAGCGTGGCGAGGGCGTACTCGGCGACGCTGGCCGGCTCGGCCATCCGGTACTTTCTGGCCAGCTCCAGCGACTGCGCGACGAGCGCCTTCACTCGCTCCGGCTCCCCCGCGCCGGCCGCGGCGGAGGCCTGGACGAACAGCCCGTACCACTGGTAGCCCGGCGAGTCCGCGGTCGCGATGCGCTCTCCCAGCTCCTGCCGCCGGCGCCAGTCGAGCGCCGGATCGAGGTCGTAGGAGAGCGTGGACAGCGTCCGCCAGAGCAACGCGGGGTCGTCGAGCGCGGTGGCCAGCGCCACGGCCTCTTCGGCGGCCGCCCGCGCCGCGGGCAACCCCGCCGCGGCCAGCTCGCAGGCGTAGGCGTCCAGCAGCATGCACCGGGCCGCCGCCTCGAGATCCGGCTCGGCGAGCAGCCGCTCCAGCAGGGCGACGGTTTGGCGGTCGAGCGTGCCGTACGCGCGCGTCTGCCAGGGTGTCTGCTCGGTCCAGGCGGTGAAGGCGGCGATCAGCAGCGCCACGTCGTCACCGGCCAGCTCGACGGCACGCTGCCTGGTGGCCCTGGCGGCGCTGACGTCGCCCGCCCGCACCTGGGCGCGCAGCAGGCGGCCGAGCAGGTCGGCCCGCCGCGCCGGGTTGCCGCCTGGCACGCGCTCGATGCAGGACACCGCGTCGGTGAGGAGAGTGACGGCACTGTCGTAGGCGAAGCGCGCCTCGGCGAGCTCGGCGGCGGCGACGCAGTAGTCCACGGCCTTGGGCGAGGTGGCGCGGGTGTAGTGGTAGGCGAGGACAGAGACGTCACCGGGCGAGACGGCCGCGATCGCGTCGGCGAGGCGGGCATGCATGCGGGTGGCGCGCAGCCGCGACAGGTCGGCGATCGCGCTCTCCCGCACCAGCGCGTGCGCGAACCGTACCCGGCCGGGCTCCGGCTCGGTGAGCAGCCCGGCGACGACGGCGGACTCCAGCCCGAGGAGCACGCCGTCCTCGTCCTGGTCGGCCGCCCTGACCAGCACGTCGACCGAAACCTCCGGCCCGGCGAGCGCGGCCAGCCTGAGCAGGGCCACCGCGGGCTCCGGCAGCCTGGCCAGCCTGCGCCGCAGCACGTCGCGCACGCCGTCGGGCAGCGCGCGCAGGCCCATGCTGCCGAGCAGCCTGGCGCTCTCGCGGACGAAGAACGGGTTGCCGCCGGTGCGTTCTGCCAGCTCCGCCACGGTGGAAGCGTCGACGGGCTCATCACACACCCCGGCCACCAGCCCCGCCACCGCCTGCTCGGCCAGCCCGGCGAGCGGGAGCCGCAGCGGCTCGTGCCTGGCGAGGACGGCCAGCGTCTCGGTGAAACGCCCGCCGATCTCGTCGGCCCGGTAGGCGGCGACCAGCAGCAGCCTGCTCGTGACCCCGGACAGCAGCGCCAGGGTCTCGGCGTCGGCCCAGTGGAGGTCGTCCAGGATGACGGCCAGCGGCTGGTCCCGCGCCGCCGTACCGAGCCATGACCAGACCGCCTGGTGCAGGAGAAAGCGGCCGGCGGCGGCGTCGGCGCGCGTGGTCGTGGCCGCATCGGTCAGGAACGGCCCGAGCACGGGCGCGAGCGTGCCGGGCGGCGGCGCGGCGGCCGCGACTACGCGCAGCGCCTCAGCCCACGCCCAGGCGGGTGGCGCGCCTTCGGCTTGCGGGCAGCGTCCGGTGGCCACCAGCCATCCGGCGTCCTCCAGCTCCCGGCCGAACCGGGTGAGCAGGGCCGTCTTGCCCATCCCCGCCTCGCCGGTGACCAGCGCGACGGCGGGCGTGCGGGTGGCGGCGAGGTCGCGCAGCGCGGCCAGCTCACCGTCCCGCCCGACGAACAGGTCCCGCTTGGCGGCGGGCGGAGGCGGCTCCGGCGGGGGAAGCAGGTCGCTGCGCTGGTGAAGGATGGCCGACTCCAGCTCGGCCAGCGCGGGCCCGGGATCCAGGCCGAGCTCGTCGGCCAGGAGTCCGCGGGCACGGCGCAGGCTGGCCAGGGCGTCGGCTTGGCGGCCGGTCCGCCAGAGCGCCAGCGCATGTAGCCGCCAGCCCTCCTCACGCAGCGGTGCCTCGCGGGTGAGCAGCTCGGCCTCGGGTACGGCGGCCGCCGCGTCGCCCGCGCGCAGCGCCGCCGCGACGCGCATCTCGCCGGCAGTCAGCCGCAACTCCTCCAACCTGGCCGCCTCGGCCTGCGCCCACGGCGCGTCGGCCACCTCGGCGAACGCGGGCCCGCGCCACAGGCCGAGGGCCCGTTCCAAGGCGCTCCTGGAGTCGGACTCTCCTGCCTCGCGGACCAGCCGTTCGAACAGCCATGCGTCCACGGCGTCATCGGGCAGCCGCAGCGCGTACCCGGGCGGCATGCTGACCAGCAGCCTGGCGGGGGTGCGCGGCGGCCGGCCCGGTTCGAGGAGTTTGCGGAGGTTGGAGACGTAGGCCTGGAGCGAGGTCAGCGCCTGCGCGGGCGGGTGGTCGTGCCATAGGGCGTCGATCAGCCGGTCGGCGGAGACGACCTGCCCGCGTGCGGCCACCAGCACGGCCAGCACGGCACGCTGCAGCGGGCCGCCGAGCGGCACCGGCCCCCCGTCGACCTCGGCCGCGAAGGAGCCGAGTACCTGAATCCACACCATCGCCCCACATCGTACGGATTCCAAGCTCGGCTCCAACCGCCTTCCAAGCGGTGCGCCGGAGGCTGTGCCCATGACGAAACCGAACATCCACGAGATGGTGGTCGCACACCGCGTCTTCCGCCGCGAGTCGCGACTGCTGGCCGAGCTGATAGCCCAGGTACGGCCCGGCGACACGGCTAGAGCGGCGGTGCTGGCGGCCCACCTGGCCGACTACCGCCTGGGCCTGCATAACCACCACACCGGCGAGGACGAGAACCTGTGGCCACTGCTGCTGACCAGGGTCGATCTGGAAGCCGATCTGGTGCTGCGCATGGAGGAGCAGCACGAGCGGGTCGCCGCCACCTTGGCCAAGGTCGAGACGGCGCTGCCCCGGTGGGCGTCGGCGGCCGGCGAAGCCGAGCGCGATGAGCTGGTGGCCGCGCTCTGGGACCACCGCGCCGTCCTGTTGGAGCACCTCGACGACGAGGAGAAGGAACTGCTGCCCGTTGCCGAGCGCCACGTGAGCGCGCAGGAGTGGAACCGGATGGCCGAGCACTTTCAGGCCACCACACCCAAGCCCAAGCAGCTGATCTTCCTCGGAGCCGTGCTGGAGGAGGCCACCCCCGCCGAGCGGTCCGAGATCCTTGGCGTGCTGCCCCGCCCCGTCCGCTGGCTCTGGCACCTGGCCGGATCCGCCCGTTACACCCGTCACGTCCGCAAGATCAGAAGAACCGCGTGAAGACCCTCGCCAACGTTCTGACCGTCCTCCTCGCCCTGGGCATCGCTACGTCGGGCTCAGATACCTCATCGACCCGCTCGCCGCGGCGCCGACCTTCGGCCTGCCCGCCTGGCCGGACGCTCAGGCCGCCGGGTTCTCGAACGTCAAAGGCATCAGAGACCTGGTCTCCGGCCTGATCCCGCTGATGCTGCTGGTCACCGGCCAGCACAGGGCACTCGGCTGGGCGCTGGTGGTGGCCTCGCTCACCCCGTTCGGCGACGCCGTGATCATGCTGGCACACGGCGGCTCGACCATGGCCGCGCTCACGGCCACCCGGAGAAGGGTGCGGATCTGAGATCATCAACCCTAGCAGCGACACAGGGACCGACCGTCAACGGCCATTCAGCTTTTCATGACCGCCGCCAACCGAGCCGGCACGCATGCCCGGTCAGGCGAGTTCCCACTCGCATGAGGGACATGAGAGCACTCCGACCCGACCTGCGTGTCGACGCGGCAACCGGTGGTGCGCGTCCGCCGGCGAGCATGAATCACTTCGAAGGCGGGCCCTGGCGCACGAGGATTCCGGCGCGGGCCGCGTGCGCGACCATCGCGGACACCCGGTCGGCGAGGGGGAAGTCGATCGGCTCGTCGGTGACGAGCATCCGGTAGTAGAACGGGGCGCCCACCATCCGGATCACCTCCTCGGGGTCGGTGTCGGCGGGCACCTCCCCTCGGTCGATGGCCCGCTGGACCAGGAGCGAGGTCGTTTTGATCCGGTACCCCAGGACCGACGACAGGGTTTCGCGAGCGGCCGGGTCGCGGACCGAGGCCGCCACCATGACGTCGAGCCAGGCACGCTGGGCCACGTGCTGGTAGAGGGTCACGATCACCCTGGCCAGCGCCCGCAGATCGATTTCGAGATCACCCGAATCGGGGAAGGCCTCTCCCCCCGCGGGCACGCCCGCCTCGTCGGCGAAGTTGTACGCCAGATCCTGGATCAGGCCTTCCAGGTTGGCCCACCGCCGGTAGACGGTGGAGGTCGCCACCCCCGCCCGCGCCGCGATCTTCTCCATGCTCGTCTCGGCGTAGCCGCGCTCGACCAGCTCGGCCATCGCGGCCTCCAGTACGGCGGCGCGGTTGCGTGCCGTACGGCCACCCGGACGTCGCTTGGACTCCAAATGGGAATCGTCTTGCATTAAGCACCCTCCTCCTGTCATCATCCAGATTAATGCAAAGCCGTTTGCACTAACTCGGAATCCCGGGCACATCGCGACGTCGCACGCCCGGATGCCAGCCAAGCCCTCGTCGGCAACCCGACGAACCATCCCTAATGCTACTTACCCAACTTGACCCATTAGATCTCTCGCCGCTATAACTAATGCATCATCACGGCTTGGAGGCATGTGAAATGAACATCCCACGTGTGGCACACCGGTTTGTGGACATCGACGGAGTCCGGGTCTTCTATCGGGAGACCGGCCCGGCGGACGCGCCCACGCTGCTCCTCCTGCACGGCTTCCCCACGGCGTCGTACCAGTTCCGGCGGCTGATGGACGCCCTCGGCGACCGGTACCGGCTGATCGCCCCCGACTACCCCGGCTTCGGGCTCACCGAGGCCCCGGAGGACTTCACCTACTCCTTCGACCGGCTGGCCGACGTCGTCGAGGGTTTCGTGACGACGCTGGGGCTGGACAGGTTCGTGATGTACACCTTCGACTTCGGCGGCCCCGTCGGCTTCCGGCTGGCCACCAGGCATCCCGAGTGGATCGCCGGGCTGATCGTCCAGAACTCCAACCTCTATGAGGAGGGCCTGTCGGACCTCGCCCGGGGCATGATCGCCAACCGGCCCGGGGTCGAGGGGGCCGAGGCCAACGTCAGGCAGATCCTCGAACTGCCCGTCACCCGCGGCCAGTACGAGGGCGGCACCACCGACGTCGAGCTCATCGCCCCCGACGGCTGGATCCTCGACCAGCACTTCCTGGACCTCCCGGGCCGCAAGGAAGCCCAGGTCGACCTGGCCCTCGACTACCACTCCAACGTCGCCCTCTACCCCGAGTGGCAGCAGTGGCTGCGCGACCACCGGCCGCCCGCCCTCATCGTGTGGGGCCGGGGCGACGTCTTCTTCCCGGAGGCCGGCGCCCGCGCCTACCTCCGGGACCTGCCGGAGGCGAAGCTCCACCTCTTCGACACCGGCCACTTCGCTCTGGAGGAGAACCTCCCCGAGATCGCTCCCCTCATCGCCGACTTCGTCGACAACCTGAAGAAGGACACACCCATGAAGATCGCAGTCATCGGCGCCACCGGAAACCTCGCCGGCGCCGTCGCCCGTGAAGCCGCCGCCCGGGGCCACCAGGTCACCGCGCTGGGCAGGGAGAACATGGACGTCACCGACCCCGCCTCGATCAAGGAGGCGGTCGCGGGACACGACGCCGTTGTGGCCGGGATCAAGGGCCCGGACCGGCTCGTGCCCCGGGGCGCCCTGGCGCTGCTCGAGGCGCTCCCGCTCGCCGAGGTGAACCGTCTGGTGTTCCTCGGCGGCGGCGGGAGCCTGGAATACGCCCCCGGGCAGCGCTTCGTGGACTCCCCGAACTTCCCGCCGCAGTATCTGGAGACCGCCCGCGACCAGGCCGAGGCACTGGGAATCCTCCGCTCCGCGCAGACCCCGGTCGAGTGGTCCTACGTCAGCCCGCCGCCGGTGCACCTGGTGCCGGGTGAGAAGACCGGCACCTACCGGGCCGAGGCCCGCGACACCCCCATCACCGACGAGAACGGGGAGAGCCGCGTCTCCGTCGGCGACTACGCCAGCGCCATCGTCGACGCCCTGGAGAACGCCTCCTTCGTCCGCGAGCGCTTCACCACCGCCTACTGACCGGCAGCGCGTTCGGAGTCCACGGACCCCCGCGTGAACACGAACACAAGATGGGATCGCTGATCATCATGGGCTCCGAACGTGCCGGCCTGGCACTGATCCTCGGCGCGCTGACCGCACTCGGCCCGCTGTCGATCGACATGTATCTGCCCGCGCTGCCGGCTCTGGCCCGGGATCTGGCGGCCGGCCCCTCGCTGATCCAGCTCACCCTGACCGCTTGCCTGGTCGGGCTGGCGCTCGGCCAGGCCGTGGCCGGGCCGCTGAGCGACGCGGTCGGGCGGCGGCGCCCGCTGCTGGCCGGCGGGGCGGTGTACGCGGTGTCCTCCGCGCTGTGCGTCATCGCCCCGACGGTGCAGACGCTGATCCTGCTGCGGCTGGTGCAGGGCGCGGCCGGCGGCGCCGCGATCGTGATCGCCAGGGCGATCGTCCGCGACCGTTGCGAAGGGGCCGCCGCCGCCCGGCTCTTCGCCCTGCTCATGCAGATCAGCGGGGTCGCCCCCATCCTGGCGCCCCTCATCGGCGGCGAGATCCTGCGCGTCACCTCCTGGCGGGGAGTGTTCGCGCTGATCGCGATCCTGGGGGTGGCCCTGGTCGTCGCCGTCCTGACGGCGCTGCCGGAAACGCTCGGGCGAGAACGGCGGCGGCCCGGCGGGCTCGGCACGACCCTGCGCACCTTCCGGCAACTGGTCGCCGACCGCGCCTTCGCCGGATACGCGCTGTCGAGCGGGCTCGCGTTCGCCGCGATGTTCGCCTACATCTCCGGCTCACCCTTCGTCATCCAAGACGTCTACGGCCTCTCACCCCAGGCCTTCAGCCTGATCTTCGCCCTCAACGGGGCCGGGATCGTCGCCGCCGGGCAGGTGAGCGGCCGGCTGTCCGCGCGGTTCCCGGCCACCATCCTCCTGGCCTCGGGCCTCGCGACCTCCCTGGGGGGCGCGCTCATCCTGCTCGCCGCCGTCCTCACCGGAGCCGGGCTGCCGGTTCCTCTCGCGGGCATGTTCCTCGTCGTCTCCGGAATCGGGCTGACCATGCCCAACGGCGCGGCGCTGGCTCTGTCCGGGCAGCCGCCGGAGCGGGCCGGCACCGCCTCCGCGCTGCTCGGCCTGGCCCAGTTCGTCATCGGAGGAGCGGCCGCCCCGCTGGTCGGCGCCTTCGGCACGCACACCGCCGTCCCCATGGCCGTCGTCATCACCGCCCTCGCGGCGGGCGCGGCGCTCGCGGCCCCCGCCCGGAGGACACGGACCCACCGGCCTTGAGCCATCGTCTGGTCTGTGAGAAGCGCTTCACGGCGCGTAGCTCCTTGCGTTCGCGTGCGGACGGAGTCACTGCTGCACCTCGTGCAGGCGCCAGCCCCACTTGATCCCCCCGAAGATGTTGACGACGCCCTTGCCGGCCGCATCCTTGACGCCGGTGTCCTGCACGAGGAACGCCTCGGCCATGAACTGAACATTCGGGTCCGGCCCTGCGTCGACCCCGACCCTGGGAGCGTCGTAGAAATTGGCGACCCTGTCGCCGTGGATCGAGGTGAGCCCGCCATACGGATAGAAAGGATTCGCCCGCCAGACGTTGTCGAGAGCGGGGCCCAACGACTTGACGACCTGGATCCACTGCAGATTGTCGTGGATGCCGGGGTCGCCGCGCCGACGGTCCGGCCGGTAGACGACATACAGATCGGCCCCGCACATCAGGTCGGGCGAGTTCTCCGTCGGCTTCCTGACGAAGACGCTGTACGACTGGACGTCGAACTCGTTCCGCCCGCGGAAACCGCCCGCATAGCGGAACGAGTAGTGGGCGCCGAACGCCTCGGCGAGATTCTGTTGGAAACCGATGGCAGGGTCGGCTGGAACGTCCTCGTAGACCGGGTGCGGAGAATCGCCCGCCTGGTCGAACGGCAGCAAGCTGATCCGGTAGGACTTTCCGTTGTGGGTGAAGTCCTTGGACGCGACGTGCCCGCCGACCGTTGGCTCCTGGTACCAGCCGTGCGGCTGGCTGGGCCGGTAGTTCGGGACGAGGTGCGCGCCCGGCTTCGGCTGCGTCCGGGCGCTGGCGAACGCCGGTGCGGCGGCGAGCCCGGCCGAGGTGAGCGCCGACAGGCCGAGGACGCTTCCACCGCGCAGCAGAGATCTACGCGAAATGGGCGCGCGAGTCGGTTGCGCGGAACTGGCGACAGGGATGAGACGCATGGGAATATCTCGCAATCGTGGTGACTGATGGGAAAGCGCTGCGCTGGAACGGCGTCACGGCTGTCGGGCATGCACCTGCCAGCCGTATTTGACCCCGCCGAAGATGTTGACGACGTCCTTGCCGGCGGCGTTCTTGACCCCGGTGTCCTGCGCGAGGAACGCCTCGGCCATGAACCGAACACCCGCGAGGGCGGAGTCGTCTCCGGGCGGTCCCTGCAGCCTGTCGGGTGTGTTCGCGTAGTCGAAGTTGAACACCCGCTGGCCGTAGACCGACGTGCGTCCGCCGTAGACGTAGAACGGGTTGGGGCGACCGGCGTTGTCGACGTAACTCTCCGGTAAGCCGGCGGGCCCGAACCGCCTGACGACCTGAATCCAGCGCAGCGTGTCGTGCACGGCGGGGTCGCCACGGCGAAGGTCCGGGTCGTAGACGACGTACAGATCGGCCCCGTAGCTCAGGCCAGGAGAGTCCTCCGTGGCCTGGTCGGCGAACACGCTGTACGACTGGACGTCGAACTCGTGTCGTCCGCGGAAACCGCCCACATAGCGGAACGAGTAGTAGGCGCCGAACGCCCCGGCGAGGGTCTGCCTGAAGTTGATGTCGGGATCGGCTGGAATGTCCTCGTAGAGGGGGTGCGGGGAGTCGCCCGGCTGGTCGAACGGCAGCAGGCTGATCCGGTAGGACTTTCCGTTGTGGGTGAAGTCCTTGGCCGCGACGTGCCCGCCGATTGTCGCACCGGCCGTCTGCCCCGGCGTTCCGGGCCAGCCGTGCGGCTGGCTTCGCTGATAGTTCAGGACGAGGTGGGCGGTCGGGTTAGCTGCATTCTGACCGATCCGGTCAGAGATGTGACGCATGTGATTACCTCGCGATCTTGTGGTTGATGTGCACGTACGTCCCTAGGTCGTGGCGAGGGCGACGGTCGGCGACAGGCGGGCGGCGCGCATGGCCGGGTAGAGCCCGGCGACGGTGCCGATGACGAGCGCGGCCGCGATCGCCCCGCCGATCGCCCAGGGCGGCACGACGGGCGGCCAGCCCCGCGACAGTGCGTAGCCCGATGCGGCCAGCGCGCCCACCACCGAGCCGATGACGCCGCCCAGCACCGACAGCAGCAGCGACTCGGCCAGGAACTGGACGCGCACCTGCCCTCGGGTGGCGCCCAAGGAGCGGCGCAGGCCGATCTCCCGGCGCCGCTCCAGCACCGAGATCACCATCGTGTTCGCCACGCCGACGCCTCCGACCACCAGCGCCACCGCGCCCAGGCCGAGCAGCAGGTTGGTGAAGGCGCCCGCGGCGGCGGCCTTGGCGGCCAGTGCGTCCGACGGCCTGCTGACCTCGACCTCGTTCGGGTTCTCCGGGTTGACCGTGCGGGGCAGCACCGCCCGCACGGCCTCCACCGCTTCGTCGGCCGAACGCTCGTAGATCGTCGTCGGATGCCCGTTGAAGCCCAGGAGCTCCTCGGCGACCGGGACCCCGACGAGGGCCGATCGTTCGATCTCCGGAGCCAGCGGCATCGGCCCCAGGATGCCGATGACGATGAACCATCGGTTGCCCATCCAGACCCGCACGCCCGTCTTGGTGAGGCCGAGCCGCTTGGCGGCCTCGGCGCCGAGCACGACGGCGGGCTGCCGTTCGGTGGCGGCGTTCAGCCAGGTTCCCTTCGACACGCCGCCTTCCAGGGTGGTCAGCAGCTCGGTGGTCGCGGCCTGGACGGCGATGCCGCCGGTCACGGCGCCGGGGACGCGGTCGGTGCGCCGCACGCTGGTGTCGATGGCGCCGGTGGCCGAGGCCGTGCGGACGGAGCCGATCCGCTTGACCATCCCCAGTGCGGTGGTGGGCAGTTCGGCCTTCTTCCCGAACAGGGTCTGGCCCGGCGAGACGGTGAGCAGGTTGGTGCCGAGCCGGTCGAGCTGGCGCAGCAACTGCGCGCCCGACGAGGACGAGATGCCGATCACGGCGATCATGGTGGCGATGCCGATGGCGATCCCGAGCGCCGACAGGACCACCCGGGTCGGGCGGGCGCGCAGCCCCGCCGCCCCGACGCGCAACACGTCGGAAGGGCTGAGCCGGGAGGGACGCAGCCGCCGGTCACGCGTCATGTCCGCGCTCCCTTGGTGATCTCCGCCGGGGCGCTGGTGCCGTCGCCGTGGTCGTCGACGATCTGGCCGTCGCGGACCCGCACCTGGCGCGGGCACCATTCGGCGATCTCCGCATCGTGAGTGATGATCGCGATCGTCGTTCCGGCGGCGTGCAGGTCGCGCAGCACTCCCAGCACCTCGGCCCCCGCGCTGGAGTCCAGGTTGCCGGTGGGCTCGTCGGCGAGCAGCAGCGGCGGGTCGCCAGCCACCGCGCGCGCCACCGCGACGCGCTGCTGCTCGCCGCCCGACAGCTGGTTCGGCCGGTGCGCGAGCCGGTGGCCGAGCCCGACCCGCTCCAGCGCGGCGGCGGCCCGCTCGCGCCTGACCCGCAACGGAGTGCCCGTGTACAGCAGGCCGTCGGCCACGTTGTCCAGCGCGCTCACCCCGGGCGCCAGGTGGAACTGCTGGAAGACGAAGCCCAAAGTGCGGCCCCGCAACGCCGACAGCTCGCGGTCGGACAGCTCGGCGACGTCGTACCCGGCGATGCGCACGGTGCCGGTGGTGGGCCGGTCCAGGGTGCCGATCAGGTGGAGCATGGTCGACTTGCCCGAACCGGACGGGCCGACGATGGCCAGCAGCTCGCCGCCCTCGACCGCCAGGTCCACCCCGCGCAGCGCCTGCACCTGGTCGGCGTAGGTCTTGGTCACCTGCCGCAGGTCCACGATCATGACGCGGGCACCCCGACCTTCATACCCTCGCTGAGCCCGTCCCCCTTGACCTCGACGAGGCCGCTGCCAAAGGCGCCGGTCTCCACCACCACGATCCGCGTGGCGTTCCCCTCGACGACCTCGACGCCGAACCCGCCCTCGCGCAGCGCCAGCAGCGCCTCCACCGGCACGGCCAGCACGTCCCTGCGGGGCTCGCCGTCCAGCTCCACCTCGACGGGAGCTTGGTCGAGCCTGCTTTTGGGCGCCCTGTTCAGCGTGATGTCGACGTCGATGGTGGTGCTGCCGTCCTGCCCCTGGCCCGAGCCGCTGCGCTTGGCCACGGTGCCCACCGAGGTGATCCTCCCCGCGGAGCGCTCGCCACCGGGCAGCTCCACGCTGACCTTGGCGCCCTTCCTGGCCAGCGCCTGGTCGTCCGTGTCGAGGTCCACGTGCACCAGCCTCCGGACGCCGCTGACCGTCAGGACCTGCCGACCGGGTCCGGTCTTCGCGCCCACCTGGGCGCCGGCTTCGGTGACGCGCGCCGCCGCGGGCAGGAACACCACCTGCGCGGCGTCCACCCGGCCGGTCTCCGGCAGCCCCTGGTCGTCCTGCCACTTCTTGACGACCAGGGAGGTGGAGTAGCTGAAGTGGTCGTCCACGGTCAGGTAATCGCCGTAGCCGAGCGCCTTGAGGTTGCGTTCCAGCTGCTCCACGTCCGGACCGTCCGGGATGCCCTGCCGCAGCTCCCGGTAGAGCGGCAGCTTGCCGTACATGAGCACGACCGGCTTGCGGTCGACCTCGAGCAGTGGGCGGCCGCGGCGGACCACCGCGCCCTCGGTGGCCACCCAGGTCACCGTGCCGGACGCGTCGGTGCTCAGCCGGCGTTCACCGGAGTAGGTGAGCGAGCCGTCGACGGTCTTGGTGTCGACCAGGTCCTGCCGGGTGATCGTCGCGGTGGCCGGGACGGGTGCCGTGGCGGGCGCCGCCGCGCCGGTGCCGCCGCCGCTGACCAGGGCCACCGCCGTCCAGGCGACGGCGACCGCGAGCAGGCCGCCACCGGCGAGGGTGAGGACCTTTCTCATGTCGGGAATCCGTCAGGCGCGAACTTCTTGCACGCCTGCTGGACTTCATGGACCTTCTGCTCCGGCGTTCCCCGGGGGATGTCGATGTCGACTCTTCCGTCGGGGGAGGGGTCCTTCATGTCGATGCCGTGCTCGCGCATGCACTGGGCGAACTTGAGCAGCTGGTCCAGCATCTTCTGGTCGGGTTTGCCCTTGCTGTCGCCGACGGCGGCGTCCATGAAGCCCTTGCACGCCTGCTGCGCCTTGTTGACCTTCTGCTCCTCCCCCTGGCGCGTCTCGATGCTGATCGCGCCGTTGGGCTCGGGGTCCTTCATGGTGACGCCGTGCTCGCGCATGCACTGGGCGAACTTGAGCTGCGCGTCCCGCCGGTCGGTGGGTGCCGAGGCCGAGGGTTTGCCGCTGCTCGTGCTCGCCACGCCGGTGTTCTCGGCGGGCGCGGCGCACGCGGCCAGTGCCAGCGCCAGTGGTAGGGCCGCCAGCGCACGGCGGGTTCGCATTCGCATCGTGTCGTCTCCTCCTGCCGAGTGGCCGGGAAGTCCGGCCACTCGGCAGGCCATGCAACGCGACGCGTTGTTTCCCTGGCGTTTCCACATGCTTCCTGGGTTCCACGTGTTTCCTGGATATCCATGCGAACACCCACTAACGAAAAGGAAACGTGGCATCGGCGACCATGACCTGTGGAAAGCCCCGCGTCACGTGCAGGGCGGCGCCTTGGGAGGAATGCGAAGGATGCGGGTGCTGGTGGTGGAGGATGAGGCAATGCTCGCCGACGCGATCGCGGAGTGGCTGCGCGAGGAGACCCACGCCGTCGACATCGCCCACGACGGCGCAGCCGCGCTGGAACGCGCCGCCGTCAACGACTACGACGTGATCGTCCTGGACCGCGACCTGCCCGCCGTCCACGGCGACGACGTCTGCCGCGAACTGGTCGCGGCGGGGTCGGCGGCGCGCGTGCTGATGCTCACCGCCGCCGCCGAGATCACCGACCGCGTCGCCGGTCTCGGTCTCGGCGCCGACGACTACCTCACCAAGCCCTTCGCCTTCCCCGAACTCGCCGCCCGCGTCCTGGCACTGGGACGGCGCTCCCGCCCGGCCGCCCCGCCGGTGCTGCGCCGCGCGGGCATCACCCTGGACCCGGCGCGCCACGAGGTGTTCCGCGACAGCCGCTACGTGCCGCTGGCCAAGAAGGAGTTCGCCGTCCTGGCCGAGCTGCTGCGCGCCGACGGGGGCACGGTCTCCGCCGAACACCTGCTGGAGAAGGCCTGGGACGAGCACGCCGACCCGTTCACGGGGGCCGTCCGGCTCACAGTCCTCAAGCTGCGACGCAAGCTCGGCGACCCGCCCATCGTCGAGACCGTCACCGGAGTGGGGTACCGCATCCCGTGAAGCTCCGCAGACTGCTACCGCACCGCATCACCCTGCGCGCCCGGCTCACCCTGATCTACGGCGGCCTGTTCCTCGCCGCCGGAGTGGTGCTGCTCGGTGTCACCTACGCGCTGTTCAACCAGCAGCTCAACGGCTCAGGACCGAAGCTCGACAGCCAAAGCCTCCCGCCCGCCTCGCAGACCGGACCTCCCCTGGCGAAGGACATTGCCGTGGTCACCGAGAACGGCGACAGGCTCACCGGCGGCACCGCCGAGAAATGGCTGGACGACCAGCGGAACACGCTGCGCGACGCCGCCGTCACATCTCTCATCACCCAGGGTGGGATAGCGCTCCTCGTCGTCGGCGGCACCGCCGCGGGCTTCGGCTGGCTGGTCGCCGGCCGGGTGCTGGCACCGCTGCACCGGGTCACCGAGACCGCCCGCCGCATCGCCGACGCGTCCGCCGCCGGCCGCAGCCTGCACGAGCGCATCGCCCTGCAGGGGCCGGACGGCGAGGTCAAGGATCTCGCCGACACCTTCGACATCATGGTCGAACGGCTCGACCGGTCCTTCGACGGGCAGCGCCTCTTCGTCGCCAACGCCTCGCACGAACTGCGTACGCCGCTGACGCTGGGCTGCGCCCTGGTCGAGCTGGCCATGCACCGCAAGACGGCGTCCGAGGACGTCAAGCAGCTCGGCGAGAGCCTCCTGGAGATCAACTCCCGCCACGAGCGGCTCATCTCAGGGCTGTTGCTGCTGGCCCGCTCCGAGCACGAGATCACGGACAGGTCCCCGGTGGACCTCGCGGACGTGGTGGGCCACGTGGTCACGCAGAACGCGCCGCAGGCCTGGGAGGCCGGGGTGACGCTGCGGGAGGAGGCAGACCCGGCGCCCACCACCGGCGACGGCCTCCTGCTGGAACGGCTGGTGCACAACCTGGTGGAGAACGGCATCCGGCACAACACGGGCGGGGATGCCGCCTGGGTGCAGGTGACCAGCCGAACCGTGCCCGGAGGACACGCGGAAGTCGAGGTGAGCAACACCGGGCCGGTCGTGCCGCCGTACGAGATCGCGTCGCTGTTCGAACCGTTCCGCCGCCTCGGTGGCGACCGCCTGGTCACCGCCAAGGGCGCGGGCCTCGGTCTGTCCATCGTCCGCTCCATCGCCCACGCCCACGGCGGCGACGTCACCGCCCGCCCGCGCCAGGACGGCGGCATGACGGTCACCGTCACCCTGCCGCTGTGCCCCGACCCCAACCCGGCCCGAACGTGACCCGCGCACCATGTGTCTTCACCACCCCGTCCTCAAGGGTGTCGCGTACGTGTGTCCGACCTCGCGGGTTTGTCGGTGACTGAGGTTCCCCCTGTAGCACGGACCCCGCGCTCGTCCCATATCGCGGCGTTGAACAGCCGCTGCATCCCATCCGGCGTGCGGTCACCGGCGTACTCAGCGTCCAGCCGTTCTTGCGCGCCAGACCCGACAGCAGTCCCTCGACACCATCCCGGCGGCATGGTGATGGGCGCGGGCCGTGGTGGAGTCCACGCTGACCAGGCCAAGGTCGACCTGCCCGCGGGCCGCGGCCTCAGCGATCATCATCTGCATCGGCTGCTCGAAGACACCCGCCATCGCCCACGACCGGAACCGGTCGTAGACGGTGGACCACGGCCCATACTCGGCGGGCAGATCCCGCCACGGGCTGCCGGTTCGAAACCGCCACATCACCGCGTTGAACTGCTGCCGCAGATCCGGGATCGGGCCCCGCTCACCCAGGGGCAGGTGAGGCTCGATCAAGGACCATTCCTCGTCAGTGAGGTCTCCGCGCGCCATGGCGATGGCCTACCAGGACCGGAAACTGCAGCGCAGGCGAATCTCCTGATCTCAACTCCGTACAGGCCCTAATACTTCCCGTGAGATCCGCGCAATAAATGCCCATCAGATTCCTCCCTTAATACTCCAGTGACGCTTCGCGATCTTGGCGATTCGGGCCACATGAAGACGGCCATCACGTGATCATTCGGAGTTTGTGAAGACATCTGAAGATCGCGTGACGGCCGTGGCCGACACTGTAGACCCTGCCTGCTGGCTGGTCACCTTCAACGAGTTGATGGGCCGAATCGCCGCTCGCTTCGGCCGCGTCGAGCCACGACGCGCCGCCACCGCGTATGTGCGCGGGCTGCTGTCCGGCATTGAGCGCAAGAACTGCTGGAACCTTGCCGAGCACGCCGGGTTGACCGGCCCGCAGGCCATGCAACGGCTGCTGCGCACCGCTCGCTGGGACGCCGACGCCGTGCGCGATGATCTGCGCGGTTACGTCACTGAGCAGCTCGGCCAGAACGGCGTGCTGATCGTCGATGAGACGGGTTTTGTCAAGAAGGGCGCCGGCTCGGCCGGCGTGCAGCGCCAATACACCGGCGCTGCCGGACGGATCGAGAACAGCCAGGTCGGCGTGTTCCTGGCCTACGCGACACCACGAGGGCGGGCGCTGGTGGACCGGCGGCTCTATCTGCCCCAGCACACATGGCTGGCCGATCCTGCTCGCTGCCGTGCGGCCGGGGTGCCCGACGACGCCGCGTTTCGAGCGGGCCGCGCAGGATGGCTGGCACGAGGGTGAGCAGGGCGAACCCGGGATGGACCTGAGCCGTATCGTCGATGCCTACCGTGCCTGACCTTCGATGGCGGAAGAGCAGGCCTGGCTGACGGGCGGCCGCGTCTATACGCAGCTGGCGGACCGGCTGTGGGAGCGGATCGCCTCCGGCGTGTAGGCGCATTCTCAGGAACCTGCGTTCCGCCCGATCATCGCTCGACTGCCAGTCGGACTCCGAGACCGATGAAGATCCCTCCCGTTGCGACGTCGATGCGGCGACGAGCGGCATGCCTGCGCCGCAGCCATCCACCGATACGCCCCGCCAGCACTCCAACCGTGCCATCCACCATGAACTCCAGCACGATCAGGATGGTGCCGAGGATCGCGAACTGCAACCAGACCTGACCCAGTTGCGGGTTGATGAACTGCGGGAGGAAGGCGATGGTGAAGGTAACCATCTTCGGGTTCAGCAGATTCGTCAGCAAGCCGCTGGTGAACGCTCGCCGATTCGACATCGCTCCTCCGTCGGCCACAGGCACGTCACTTTCGAGCCCCTTGCGGTTGCGGATCATCTGCACGCCGAGATAGATCAAATAAGCGGCTCCAACGACCCGCACCACAGTGAACCGCCTCAAAGAGAGCAGCCAGTCCGGCGGCCGCTACGGCGACATGGACGGCCTCGCTCGTGGCCACACCGGCCGTGGCGAGCAGACCGGCGCGCGGACCACCGCGCATCCCACACCCCAGGACGAACAGCATGTCCGGTCCTGGAGTGATCATGGCGATGACCGTGGTCATGGTGAAAAGCATAAGCAGGTGCTGGTCGATTGGCATGGCGAAAGCGTGGCAGATATCCGCAATGCGAGAGTGCTCAAGGCTGCACGGCGGCGGCCGGCTGCCGAGGGCCGGGGACGGCCGCTGGTCGACGGCGCTGCGCCGGGCGATGCGCAGTCCGCATCGAGGCGCTGCGAAACAGCGCAAATCTAACCATGATCGCGAAATGTCACTGGAGTATTAAGCGCCACGTCACAGGACTGGCGATCTTATTGTTTCCCCGGCAGGAGGCGTTGAATGGACATTGGAAAGCTATTCGAATCAGCCGGCGACCGAATGCCGATCCGGTTGGCGCCACAGGACACGGCGGACGCGGACGATCGCACTGAATCGGATCCACAAGATGGCTCCGCGTAGATGAAGGCCTGCGAGGTGGCTCTCGGGAGTCTTGTCGAAACGAAAGGCCGGGCCACGCCATTTTTCTGATCCTATTAATGCAGCGTTCCGCCGTGTTGCACTCCTCGTATAGATCCTGACCGGGCGGCCGCCACGCGAGCCGCGCTTCTTGCGGTTGGCGGCCTGGTCCACCTCTTCTCGGGAATGACGGCTTTGATGCGGCGTTGCCGTAGATAGGCGCGGTTGCCGCGGGAGGAGTACGCCTTGTCGGCGGCCACCGTGTCCGGGCGGGCCGCGGCCTCGGCGATCATGACCTGCATCAGGTGCCGCAGGACGCCCGTCATCGCCTATGATCGGAACCCGTCGTAGACCGTGGACCACGGCCCACACCCGGCGGGCAGATCCCGCCACGGGCCGCCGGTGCGGAACCGCCACATCACCGCGTTGAACTGCTGCCGCGGCCTCGCCGCTCAGGGGCAGATGAGGATCGATCAAGGACCATTCGTCGTCGGTGAGGTTGCCACGCGCCACGGCGATGGCTTACCAGGGGTGAAGGCCATCGCGCAGGCGAATGACGGCGGTGGCGCCTGCCGCCGACCAGGCTTACCGCAACAGTCGCCGCCGACATTCCAGGCCTTGCCGACCTGCCGGACCGTACGGCGACAGCGCAGCTCGCAGAGCTGACCCCGATTGCCGAGCCACAAGAGTGGAGAACGACTTCATCTCACTTATCGTTACAAGATCGAAATAATTCTTATTATCCGATACGTGATTCTTGTCGCCTGCTAGAGTCAATAAGTCCTGTCCGTATCGTCACGCTAGAGGGTGACAACTACTCTTAGTGACTTACCCGGTGGGACGCAGAGACTATGGGGGAACTCCGAGAGGAATGACTACCGTGGTAGTGGTCGAACGGGATGAAAATCTACTGCTACTGAGGAAATGTCTCGCCGACGGTATCCAAGGCAAAGGTGGCGTGGCTCTATTGAGCGGCCCAGTGGGCAGCGGGAAGACCGAGCTGCTGCGCCAGATCACCGACCATGCCACAGCCGCCGACGTTCTGGTGTTGGCAGCCAGAGGATCACGAACAGAACATGACACGCCACTCGGCATACTCAGGCAGTTGTTTCACAGCACGTCGCTCCCGCCAGGAAGAACCGAAATCGTAGAGCAGCTGCTCCACAGCGGTGCGCGCACCGCGATGGCACGCGGTCCTGAGCAGGAGACCATCGAACAAGTTGACGCCCAGATAACGCACGGATTATGCGCGGAGATATTTGAACTGGCCGGTGACTGTCCACTTCTGATCGTCGTCGACGACGCCCACCACGCGGACATCTCCTCGATTCAGTGCCTGCTGCGTCTGATCCACCAGCTGCGGTCATCAAGGGTGACAGTGATGTTCGCCGAGTGTGAGGGCCCGCAACCAGTGCACCCGCTGTTTCACGCGGAGCTGCTGCGTCAGCCCCATTGCCGGCGCATCCAGCTGGTCCCGCTGTCCCAGCGCGCCGTTTTTCAGATCCTCGAGCAGCAGATGGACGCGCCGACCGCGCGACGACTCGTGAAGGCCTGTCATCAGATCAGCGGCGGGAACCCGCTGCTGCTGCGAGCCCTGCTGGAGGACTATCAGATGTCGGCCATGGCCGGTGCCGCCGAACTGGTCGTGGGCACGAACTTCAAACAGGCATTACTGGCTTGCCTGCACCGCAGCACGCCCACTGCTCTCGAAGCCGCTCGGGGTATCGCGGTGCTCGGCGAGTCGAGCACCGCCACCTTGATCGGCCAGTTGCTCAATGCCCCGATCGAATCGGCCGTCCAGACGATGCTCAGCTTGGACATGGCCGGATTGCTGCAAGGCGAGCGGTTCCGGCACCCGGCGATCCGGTCGGTGGTGCTCGACGACATGAGCCCGCAGGCACTGGCGGACACACACCGCCGTGCGGCGCGCCTGCTGTACCACGGCGAAGCGCAAGCCACGGTGATCGCCAAGCATCTCATCGCGGCGGAGCACATCCAGGTCCCCTGGGCGCTGACTGTTTTGCTGGACGCGGCGAAGGATGCCTCGGCCAACGATCAGTCGGAGCTGGCAATCGAATGTCTCGAACTCGCGAGTCAGGCCGCCACCGACGAACAGCAGCGGGCCGCGATTCTGGTGCTACTCGCCCGCGCCACGTCGCGGATCAGTCCGGTGAGCGCGGCCAGGCAGTTCCTTGATCTGGCCGACATCCAGCGGGCGGGTCGCCTGGAAATTCGCGACGCGGCGCTGATCATCAGCCACCAGCTCTGGTTCGGCCGCTTCGACGAAGGTGTGAGTGCGCTCGAACAGCTGAAGGAATCCGCCGTTCCGTCCGACGCGGGCACCGCAGCCGAGCTGCGTGCCGCCCGAGCGAGGCTGGCTTCCTGGTTTCCCCCCTTACAGGTGCACATACCTGAAACGATGACCACCTCACCCCTCGCCGACACCACACCGGCAACGGGCGACAAGCTGCTACGGGCGGCCACCGTGCTGCGCAGCGTCCTCACTCAGGGAGTCGATGAGGCCATCATCGCGGAGGCCGAACATGTCCTGAAGGAATTCCAGGCCGAGGACGAGTGCATCGAGGACACAGTAAGCGCACTGATCGCATTGATTTACTCGGATCGGATGGATTTAGCGGTCCAATGGTGCAATCGGCTGCTGAAGGAGGCCTCCGCTCGCCGTTCCTCAGGCTGGCAGACGATGTTCGCCATCGTTCGCGCGGAGATCGCCATCCGCCAAGGCGATCTTCCCGCCGCCGAAAAACACTCCCGCTCGGCTCTTGCGAACATGCCGTGGCGAAGCACCGGAGTGGCCAACGTGGGACCCCTGAGCAGTCTGCTGTGGGCCACCACCGCAATGGGCAAGTACAAGGAAGCCGCATCGGTACTCAATCAGCCGGTCCCGGACGGTGCGTTCCAGAGCCGATTCGGACTGCACTATCTGCACGCACGTGGTCATTACCACCTCACGCAGAACCGTTTCGACGCCGCGCTCGAAGACTTCACCGTATGTGGCGACCTGATGACCGACTGGGGGATGGATCTCCCTTCGCTGATCCCATGGCGGACCGGCGCCGCCCTGGCCTGCCTGCACCTGGGCCAGACCTATCAGGCCAGGGAACTCGTGAACGACCAGCTCCGGCTGGTCCTGGTCCGACTGGGTACCGTTCGCTCACGTGCCCACGGCATCACCCTGCGTGCACTTGCCGCGGTCAGTGAGACGGGGAAACGGCCGCCGCTTCTCAAGCAGGCCGCGAGTGAGTTCCAGGAATGCGGGGACCGCCTGGAACTCGCGCACACACTCGCTGATCTAAGCCGGGCCCATCGCGAACTCGGCGAGACAAGCCAGGCGCAGATGGCCGCGCGACAAGCTCAGCACCTGGCCGTGGAGTGCCGTGCCGAGCCACTGGTCATGGAGTTGTCGAATCATGTGAACGCCAAGGCGGAGGTCGCCGTGCACGTCGAGGACGGCACGTTGACCGACGGTGAACGACGGGTCGCCGAACTCGCCGCCTCCGGACACACCAATCGGCAGATCGCTGACAAGCTCTACATCACCGTCAGCACTGTGGAACAACACCTGACCAAGGTGTACCGCAAGCTGAACGTGACGCACCGCGCCGCCCTCAGCACGAGGTTCCCTCGCGACGGCATCGCCGACAGCGCGTGATCCGGTGGCTGGGATACCCAGAGCGGGCATCCCAGCCACCGCACATCGGCCACGTTGTCACGGCCCCTCAGGGCTTGTCCGGCGACCCCTGCTGTTCACGCGATCCCTATCCACGTGAGCCCTTGGCCATGAGCGCCAGCTTCCGCCTGTCGAGGCGGCCCTCCGGGGTCAGCGGCAGGGGAAGCGCCTTGCGATCCAGTTTTCCGTTGGGCGCGAGCGGAATGCGCCCCAGTGGGATGAGGACGGCAGGGATCATGTACCCCGGCAGCCGGTCGGTCAGGT
Source organism: Streptosporangium sp. NPDC000396 (assembly GCF_042898655.1). NCBI lineage: Bacteria > Bacillati > Actinomycetota > Actinomycetes > Streptosporangiales > Streptosporangiaceae > Streptosporangium > Streptosporangium sp. NPDC000396. The sequence goes on along the minus strand of NZ_JBIAZA010000004.1, from coordinate 121,965 downwards.
ACCTGCGCAGGTCGCCGGGTGCGGGCACCCCGGCACCGGGTTCGGGCACGAAGTACGCGACCAGCAGGGTGTCGTCAGCGATCTCCCGTGCCATGACGAGTGCGGTCCTGATGTCGCGATGTTCACGCAACGCGGCCTCGATCTCGCCCGTCTCGATACGGACGCCACGGATCTTCACCTGGTCGTCGACCCTGCCGAGGAACTCGAGAGCGCCGTCCGCCCGGAATCGCGCCACGTCTCCGGTCCGGTACAGGCGACCGGGACCGAAAGGGTTGGCCAGGAAGCGCTCCGCCGTCAGCGCGGGCCGGTTCAGATAACCCCTGGTGACTCCGTCCCCACCGATGTAGATCTCGCCGGGCACCCCACGCGGAACCGGGCGCAGCCGGGCATCGAGCAGGTACTCGGTGGAGCTCTCGACCGGAGGCCCAAGCGGGATCATGTCCAAAGTAGACAACTCGGATATTGGCTGGAGGGAGTTCCACACGGTGGTCTCGGTGGGACCGTACTCCTGAACGAGCCGGACCTCGGGGCAATGTTCCCGCACGCGGGACACCGCTGCCGGGTCCACTTGCTGGCCACCGAAGAACAGCACCCGCAGTCCCCTGGCGAAGCCCGGTGCCTCGGCGGAGAGCTGCTCGAACAGCGGTGCCGTCACGTACATCACGGTGACGCCACCGTCCCTGAGCACACCGCCGAGCTGCCCTGGAGACAGCAGGGTGTCCTTGGGCACCACGGTCAGCTGCGCACCGTAGGTCAGCGCCATCCAGCACTCGAAGATCATCGCGTCGAAGGAAGGGCTCGACGCGAGCGCCACCACGTCGTCCGGGCCGAGCGCGAGGTAGTCGGCGTTGCCGACGAACCAGCTCAGCGCCGAGTGCTGGACGACGACCCCCTTCGGGTTACCGGTCGATCCGGAGGTGTAGATCACATACGCGGTGGTCTCCCGGTGCACCTCTGTGTTCACCCGCGAGGTCTCCGGCTGCGCCTCGGCTGTCCCGTCCTCGGCAAGAGCCATGACGGGCTGTTCGAGCGCCGACCTCAGCTGCGCGGCGGCTCCCCGGTCGGTCAGCACCACGCGCGCCTGCGCGTCACCGAGCATCAGACGCAGCCTGGCGGCAGGGTAGGCCGGGTCCAGCGGCAGGTAGCACCCGCCTGCCTTGAGCACCGCAAGCATGGCGACGACCAGCGCCGCTGACCGGTCCAGGCAGATCCCCACGCGCTGCTCCGGTCCGACGCCCCGCTCGACGAGCAGGGCGGCCAGACCCGAGGCCTTGCGGTCCAGTTCGGCGTAGGTCAGCGTCAGCTTTCCGTCCCGAACGGCCACGGCGTCCGGCTGAGCGGCCACCTGGTCGGCGAACGCGTGCACGACCGTGCGACCACGATCGTAGTCGGCGGCCGTGTCGTTGTACCGTTCGACGAGCATGCGGCGTTCATTCTCGTCGAGCAGGTCGAGAGAACCGAGCGGACGGCTGTGGTTGTTCTTGTCGGCCAGCACGTCGAGCAGGTGAACGAACAGGCGTGCGAGTTGCTCCGCGGCCTCCTCGGCGACGAACTCGCGCTGGTATCGCAGCTCGCCGAGCAGGTTTGAACCGCCCCGCAGACACAGGCCCAGCGGGTACTCGGTGGACACCGTCGACCCAAGGCGGGATACGTCGAACCCCAGCTCGGCGGCGGAGAACTCGCTGGCGGGCGCATCGACGAACTCCACCACCGAGTCGAACAACCGCCGAGGCGGCGCGACTTCGCCGCACCGGTGAATATGGTCAAGCGGTGCCGGGAGCTCCGCCACTCGCTGCTTGCTCAGGTCACCCAACCAGTCGCCGAGACAGCGGTCCTGGTCAAGGTTCGTACGCACCGGCACCGTGCTCGCCAGTGAGCCCACCGTCGCGAAAGCACCGGGCTCCCCGACGTCGCGCAGGCTGCGGGCGGCACCGAAGACCACGTCCCGGCTGCCCGCGTACAGCCCGAGCAGCAGCGCCCACGCCGCCTCCACCAGGACCGACCGGTCTTCCGGCGGCAGCTCACGCAGCCGCGCCGACAGCGCGGCGGGCACGGCACAGCTCACGGTGCCCGTACCGTTCCCGGGAACCCGGGTGGTGATCAGCCTCGGCTCGGTGGGTGTGTCGAATCCGGCAAGACGATCACGCCAGTATCGCCCAGCCTCGTCGAGATCGACCTGTTTCGCCCACTCCAGGAAAGCACGGGGAGACACCGGCTCCGGCAAGGCCAGGCCGGCGTGTGAGGCGAGGACCTCATGAAGCACGAGATCCGCGCTCCACGCGTCCACTCGCATCTGGTGGTAGGTCAGGCAGAGCTGGTGAACCCGCTCCCCCAGCCTGGCGATCGCCACGGTCATCGCCGGGCCGTCGGTGAGGTTCGTGGCGGCGGAACGCTGCTCAGCGAGCACCTCGCCGAGGAGCCGGTCGCGTTCGTCCTCAGCGGTGTCGCGCAGATCCAGCCATCGCACCGGAATCCCGCCCGAGGTGCGCAGAGCTTCGTGCCGCGTGGTGATCCGCGACCATTCCCCGTCGAACGCCTCCGCGTCCATCGTGCCTTCGAGCAGGTATCGATCCTGCCGCAGGTACCGGCTCGGGTCCTCGCGGACCTGGGAACGAATGTCCTGCTGGGCCCAGGTGAGCAGGTGGCCGGGTGCCTCGTCAACTACGTGCGTCATGTGTCCTCCTCGGTCCCTACGACTGCCGCAACAGTCGCTGGACCGTCTGTTCCAGATCCTGGGCTGCCGTTTCCCATCGCCGCCCGCGGGCGGTCGCGATCTCGTTCAGCCTGGTCAGTTCGGCGTCCAGTGCCGACAGCGAGTCGCCGAGCGATCGAGGACCAGGCCCGCCGCCGAACTCGCCCGCCGCCGCCACGGTTTCCGGATCGAGTGCTCCCACCGGATTTCCGCCGTTCTCGGCGAAGTGGTCTCGCGCGACCACGTCCAGCGTCTGGCCGTGCTCCAGTCCGCGCAGAACCAACCTGCCCACCTCATGGTGTGCGGCGCGGAACGGCATCCCGTCGGCCACCAGGCGTTCCGCGAGATATGTAGCGGTGGTGAAGCCGTTCGAGGCGCGCTCCATCATCCGCTCCGCCACGGGCCGTGCCCCGTCGGCGAACAGGCGCATCAGCACCACCGCCTCCGTGCTGTTGCGCAGAGCGGGCCACAGGTGCGTCGCGGCCTCCGTGCCCACGGCGATCGCGTTGGTGTAACCCGCGGTCAGCATCGAGGAGGCCGAGGAGACGAACGCGCCCACGGGCGCGGCCGCCTTGCCCTGGATGTGTTCCAGCACAAAGGGGTTGCGCTTCTGCGGCATCATCGAGCTGGATCCGACCAGATCGTCAGGCACGTGCAGCAGGCCGAACTCCTCGGTGGACCACAGGGAGAAGTCCTGCGCCGACCTGGCGATGGCCACTCCGAGCACAGCCGAGGCCGCCAGCAGCCGCAACACGAAGTCACGCGAGGCCACCGCGTCCAGCGAGCTGGCCGCCACAGCCTCGAATCCAAGCAACCGGGCGGTGTGCCGCCGGTCGACCCCGACCGAGGTCCCGCCGACCGCTCCGGCGCCGAGCGGGTTGACGTCGATCTCCTTGCCCGCGTGCAGGAGCCCGTCGACACCTCTGAGCACGGCATTGCCGAGTCCGGCGAGGTAGTGCCCGTAGGTGATGGGAACGGCCGGTTGCCGGTGAGTGTAGGCGGGCATGACGACCCGCTGGTGCTCGGTGGCCCGCGCGTGCAGCACGGCCCCGAGCCGCAGCGCCTCGGTCAACAGCTCGGCATAGGGCTTACGCACTCGCAGCCGAATGGTGGTGGCGTTGAGATCGTTGCGGGAACGCCCGGTGTGCAGCACGCCACCGACCTCGACGCCCAGTTTCTCGATGAGATAGGACTCGTAGCTGAGATAACGGCCGCGTGGTGCGGGCCTGCCCCGCAGTTCGGCGAAATCCGTGGCACGCAACACCTGTATCTCGTGAAGCAGCAGCTGGGCCTTTCCCGAGGCCACGATCCCCTGCTCGGTCAGCATGACCAGGTGTGCGCGGTCCACCTCGGTGATGTCCCGCAGCTCGGCGCTCAGCTCGTCCTCGTGCTCGGCCGTACCGTCACCGAAGAGAATCCGCCGCGCGGTCTCGGACAGGGCCGTGCCCAGCCTGCCGGTGTCCACACCTGTGGTGTCGGCCGCGCTCACTCCACACCCCTGATCTCGTCATGGCGCAGGGAACCCCGCAGCAGCGCCAGCCCCTCCTCCGCCGCGTCCCGCGCCTGCCCGAGGCTGTCCCCGGCCGCGATGACATGCCCCAGGCGACCCCGGAAGTCCACGGCGGGCACCACCAGATCACCCGGCTCCCGGTAGACGGCGGCGTCGGTGACTCCCGGAACCCGCAGGGCCTGCCGTACGGCCTCGGCCGGATCCTCTATCGCACCCATACGGTCGGCGGTGAGGAACCGGATGGCGGCGTAACGCTCCCGATCGTGGTCGAGCGCGACCTCACGACCCATGGCGGCGGTGACCTGGGCACGCACCAGGTTGACTCCCGTCGCCAGTTCGACCAGATCGGGAATACGGCCGCCGGCCAGGCGCGGATTGACCTCGACCACGTGGCCGCGGCCGGAGTCCATCCGGATCTCGGTGTGCGCGGCGCCCCAGCCCAGGCCGAGGGCGTCCAGTGCGCGCACCGCGAGGTCCGCGAGCAGTTCACGTTCCACCGGGTCGAGATCGGCGGGAACGTCGTGCCCGGTCTCCACGAACTGTGGGAGCGGCCCCATGTGCTTACGCACCACGGAAACCACGCGTGTGCCGAAGGTCTCCACGGAGAATTCCTCTCCGGTCAGGAAGGACTCCACGAGCACCTCCCCCGGGGTGGTCATGCCCCGTTCGCTCGCGGTCCGCGCCAGCAACTCGACGGCGTGTTTGGCCACTTCCCGTTCGTCCGCACACAGCTGAACACCGATGCTTCCGGAGCCGAGAACGGGCTTGACGACAACGGGGTAGCCGAGCTGATCAGCCGCGGCCACCGCCTCGGCCTCGGTGGTCACGAGCCGGAAACCCGGCACCGCCACACCGGCCTCGCGCAGCCTCGCGCGCTGTTCGGCCTTGTTCCGGCACTGGGCGGCCATCTCCGGTGACGGTCCCGGCAATCCCAGCGAGCGGCCCACGAGCGCCGCGATCGGCACGTAGTACTCGGAGCTGGTGGTCACTCCGACCACCGCGCCTTCGCGTTGCTGTTCGACGGCGACCCGCAACACCTCGGCGGGATCCGAGGTGTCGGTCACCACGTGTCCGACCTGGTCCTCCTGGACGTAGGAGTAGCGACCGGGATCGGCGGTGATGAGCACCGGCTCTGTCCCCAGCGCGGCCGCCTGCCTGGCGAAATGCCTGCCGGTGCCGGTGGTGTTGCTCTCGATCAGCAGCAGGATGCCGGTCACGGGACCAACTCCCCGTGCAGCACCTCGTGGAGTTCCCTTCGTTGCCACGCCATTCGCGACCAGGTCGTCCCGACATCCCTCGGGTGGTTGACCGGCACCGGTTCGGCGGGCACGGCCAGGTTGATCCCGTTGTCCCGCAACCATTCGTCGGAGTAGACGTTCTCCTGGTACCTGTTGCCCTCATCCGGCAGCATGACGACCACCTTGGCGTCGGGATGCTCGGCGGCCCACGACTTCGCGACCAGGTAGGCCGCGCCGCTGGTCGGCCCCATGAAAAGGCATTTTTCGGCGAGCAGCCGGCGGGTGGCGTGGAAGGTCTCGCCCGCGTTCACCCAGTGCACCTCGTCGTAGGCGGTGTGCTGGACATTGGCGGGCAGCAGACTGTTGCCGAGGCCGCGTACCAGTCGCGGCCGGTCCGGCATCCCGAAGATCACGCTGCCGTGGGTGTCCACGCCGATCAGCCGCATGTCCGGTTCGGCGAGCCGCAGGAAGGACGCCATGCCTCCGGTGGAGCCGCCGGAGCCGACCGGCCCGACGAGACAGTCGACACGGCCAAGCATGTCACTGACCAACTCGGCGGCCCGGCCGTAGGCGGTGGGGTTGTCGCGATTGTCGTACTGCCCCGGCACGAAGTGGTTGGGATACCGCTCGCGCAGTTCGGCGACCCGGTCCAGTCGCGCGCGCTGGTAGCCGCCCTCGGCACTGGCCGCCTCGACGATGTCAACCTGCGCGCCGAGGCGACGCAGCCGCCGACGGAGATGCTGGTCGATCGCCGGGTCACCGACGATCCGCAGCCGGTGACCCCGCAACCGGCACACCATGGCCAGACCCAAGGCGAACGTGCCCGAGGAGGTTTCGATGACCGTGGTCTCCCGGTCGATCGCGCCGTTGCTCTCCGCACGGTCGATCATGAAGCGGGCCGGCAACAGCTTCATCAGGCTGAAGGTCGCGGCGTAGAGGTTGTGCTCGAGCTGGACGATCCTGGGTAGCTCAGTGGCTTCCACGATCGACTGATAGGGCATCACGGCTCGTCGCGCCGTTGTCATCACTTGTCCGTCCTGAAGTGCCACTGATTCGTCATTCCGGCGCGGGTCAACAGTTCGCCGGCCGCCTCCATCCGCGCCTCCATCTCCGGATCTGCCGCGTCGAAGAGGAGCCCGGCGATGTCCCCGCTGTGCGCTACCTGAACCCCGATCGCGCCGGCCTCGCCTGCCAGTGCTTCGAGGCGCTCGAAGTCCCTGACGGCGAGGTGCCGCTGGTTGATCCGGGCGCTGCCGGTGGCGACCCTGCCCAGCAGCTCGACATCCCCGGTCTCGATGGCGTTGCGCAGCATCGCACGCAACACTTGGAACGCCTCGACCTCCCAGGTGGAGTACCTGGCCCGAGGCAGGGACAGGGTGTCCACACCAGACCCGTCGTGACTGGTGCCGAACCCGACCACGCCCAGCGGCATGAGCCTGCCGGCGAAACCCTCGATGACCTCGCCCTCCCTGTGTGCGAACAGGACGGTCTGGTCGGAGAACATCAGCGAGTCCGATGCCGTCTCCGCGCGCACCGCCAGTCTGGCCACCGCCGAGGTGGCCAGAGGGCGATGGAAGGCGTTCTGCACCGCCCAGATCGCGGCGACCACATCGCTGGTGGACGAGCCGAAACCTCGCGAAGGCGGAATGTTCGCGTGTATGGTCAGGCGGCCACCCGTCGAGGGCCAGCCGAGTTCGGCCAGTGTCAGGCGGGCCGCCCGGTGTGCCTTGCTTTTCCACGCCGGTGTCACCGTGACGGAGTCCGCATCGGACGGCTCGAAGATCGCCTCCGTGGAGTAGAGGCCGCACGGGATCGTGACCAACCCACGCCGCAGCTTTCCCCCGTCGGCGAACACCCCCTGCAGCAGTTCACCGTGGTGCGCGGCCACCCACGCACTGCCCGGCCCGCGTTCGACGTGGCCGGCGCTGTCGACCATCGCCAGCGAATTCCCATTCATTCGATGTCCAATCCCCCAACGACCGGTCATGAGGTCGAGCCCATGCGTGATCCGAGCCATTCGGCCACCACTCGCCCGATGGCCTCGGCCGGTTCGGGCTGCATCATGTCCTTGTGCGCACATGCAATCTCGTGGTTGTGCAACTGCCCTGACACGTACGGCTCCCAGTCCCGCACCGTGCCGATGTCGTCACCGAGTGCGGTAAAGAACAGCACGTCACCGTGGAACATCCTCGGCACGTACTTCGCCAGCAGGTCGCCGTTGTTCGACTGCACCTGCGCGAGCGCCCTCAGATGGTGTTCTTCCAGGTCCGGCAAGCCGGTGTCGGTCTGCCGCAGCATTTCCTGCACCTGCTCGTATCCCAGCCGCCGGTCACCGAGGCTCGCCACGTCATAGCCGACGAAGTCGAGGATCGTGCGGAGTACGTCCTGCTCGTCGATCTCGGCCCCGTCCAGTTCTGCCGGTTCGACGGGTTGCTCGACCGGGTAGGCGTCGAGCAGCGCGAGTGTGCCGACCTGTTCTCCCTCCTCCTGCAACCGGACCGCCATGGCGTGTACCACCGCGCCACCGAAGGACCAGCCGAGCAGGTGGTAAGGACCGTGCGGCTGGATCGTCCTGATCTGCTCGACATAGTCCTCTGCCATCTCCTCGACCGTCGCCGGGAGTTCGTGCGGTTTGGATAGTCCGCGCGCCTGAAGGCCGTAGATCGGGTGTTCCGCCCCGATGTGCCTGATCAGCACGGAGTAAACCAGGCTGAGTCCGGCACCAGGGTGGACGCAGAACAGCGGAGCCCTTTCCCCCGTACCGCGCAGGGAAAGCGGTGACCCCCAGAAATCGCCGGCACTGTGCTCGGCCAGTCGCGACGCCAGCGCGGCCACCGTGGGGGCCTCGAACAGGGTCTGGATGTTCAGCTCCACCCCGAGGGCGCTACGCACCCGGCTGATCAGCCGCATGGCCAGCAGGGAGTGCCCGCCCAGGTCGAAGAAGTTCTCGTCGGCCTCCACCTCGTCCAGGCCAAGGACCTCGGCGAAGATCTCACACAGCATCGCCTCGTACCGACCACCCGACGCTCTCGGCCCGGCCTCCTCCCCGAACTCACCGTGGTCCGGCTTGCCGTCGCTCAGCAGTCGCAGGGTGCCGGAATCGTCCCAGCGAGCCAGTTCCCCGGTGCGGTACATCCTGGTGCCGGGGCCACCGAACGGATCGGCGACCAGCCGCTCCGCAGTCAGGATCGCGGTGTCCAGCCGCGCGCCCAGGCCAGGACCGCCCACGTACAGCCGTCCCGGAAGCCCAGGAGGCGACAGTCGCAGCGCGGCGTCCAGCACGTACGGCCTGACCTGGCCATCCGGCTGCGCCTGCGCGCCGAGCGACGGGGGCAGGGGCAGCTCCGGTGCCGTCCACTCCGACAGGACCCGTTGCCGTTCCGCCGGGGAGGACAGGTCGAACCGGCTGATCGGCCGATCCGGGTCCGCCGCCACCTCGGCGAGCAGCCGCACGAAACTCTCCGCGATCGCCCTGACGGTGTCCCGATCGAACAGATCGGTGCTGTACTCGACGTTGCCGCCGATCCCGTCCTGCCCGGCGTCGGCCGTGTGCCGTTCACCGAGGTTGAACGACAGGTCGAACTTGGCCGCCCCCGCCGCCGTCATCACGGGCGCCACTCTCAACTCCGGCAACTCGAAGTCGATCTCAGCCGCGTTCTGGAAGGACAGCACGGTCTGGAACAGCGGGTGCCTCCCCAGGGACCGCACCGGGTTCACCATCTCCACCAGGCGCTCGAAGGGCACGTCCTGGTTGGCGTAGGCGGCCAGGTCGGTCTCCCGTACCCGCCCGAGCAGCTCCCGGAAACTCGGGTCGCCCGAGGTGTCGGTGCGCAGCACCAGGGTGTTGACGAAGAACCCGACCAACTCGTCCAACGCCTCGTCGGTGCGCCCGGCGATCGGCGTGCCCACCGGGATGTCGGTACCGGCGCCCAACCTGGTCAGCAGCGCGGCGAGCGCGGCCTGCACGACCATGAACACGCTGACATTGCACTCCCGCGCAAGCTCGGCCAACCGTCCATGCACCTGAGCGTCCAGGGTGAACGGCACCGAATCACCGCCGTAGCTGGACATCGACGGCCGAGGCCGGTCGAACGGCAGGGCCAGTTCCTCAGGGAGGCCCTCCAGCTGCCGCCGCCAGTGCGTGACCTGCCGGGCCAGCGCGCTGTCCGGATCCGCCTCATCACCCAGCAGATCCAACTGCCACAGCGTGTAGTCCGCGTACTGCACCGGCAGCGAAGACCACTGCGGTGACGCGCCGCGAACACGGGCGGCGTACGCTGCGGCGAGGTCACGGGACAGTGGTGTCAGCGACCATCCGTCACCCGCGATGTGGTGCACCACCACGCACAGCACATACTCCTCAGGCCCGAGGACGAACAGCGTCGCGCGCATGGGCAGGCCGTCCGCAAGGGCGAACGGGCGCCGGGACTCCTCGGCCACCGCGTCCACCACCGTGTCCTCGGAGCTGTCCACAATGGACAGCAGGTCGGCCGCGTGGCTCTCGGGGAGCACCAGCTGGTACGGCACGCCTCCGACGTCGGGGAACACGGTGCGCAGCGACTCGTGCCTGGCCAGCACGTCCACGATCGCGTCTCGCAGCGCGTCGCGATCGAGTGGGCCGGACAGCCGAACAGCCATCGGAATGTTGTAGGTCGCGCTCGGGCCCTCCAACTTGTTCAAAAACCACAACCTGCGCTGCGCGAACGACAACGGCACCCGCTCAGGCCGCACCATCGGCCGCACCGCGAGCCGAGCCCCCGCCGCCGTGCCCAACCGCCCGGCAAGACCCGCCACCGACGGCGCCTCGAACACCGCACGCACCGCCAACTCCACACCAAGCACCGACCGGACCCGACTGACCAACCGAGTCGCCAGCAACGAATGCCCACCCAGCACGAAGAAGTCGTCATCCACCCCCACCGAAGCCACACCCAGCACCTCGGCGAACACCCCGCACAACAGCTCCTCCTGCGGACCCCGCGGCGCCCGGCCCCCCTCCGACACGGTGAAAGCCGGAGCGGGCAACGCCTGACGGTCCAGCTTCCTGTTCGGCGTCAACGGCAACCCATCCATCGCCACGAACACCGCAGGCACCATGTAATCGGGCAGACTCGCCGCCACATGCGCCCGCAACACCGCCGCATCCACCACCGACCCGCCCGGCACCACATAGGCCACCAGCCGCCGATCGCCCGGCCGATCCTCCCGCACCACCACGGCGACCTGCGCGACCCCGGCATGCCCGGCGAGCACCGCCTCGATCTCCCCCAGCTCGATCCGGAAACCCCGCACCTTGACCTGGTCATCGACCCGGCCCAGATACTCCATGTCCCCCTCGGCGCTCCACCGCACCAGGTCACCCGTGCGATACATCCGCTCACCCGGCCCGCCGAACGGATCGGCCACGAACCGCTCCGCGCTCAGGCCGGGCCTGCCGTGATACCCCCGAGCGACACCGGCACCGGCGATGTACAACTCACCCACCGTGCCGACAGGCACCAGCCGCAACGCCGGATCAAGCACATACAGCCGGGTATTGCCCACCGGACGCCCGATCGGCGCACCACCGCCGTCCAGCTCACCCACCGCCGCCGTCACCGAATACACCGTCGCCTCGGTCGGCCCGTACCCGTTGACCACCTCACAACCCAGCTCACGCAGCCGGCCCGCCAAAGCGGCCGGCAACGCCTCACCACCCAGCAACGCACGCAACCCCCGCGCGCCCTCCAGCTCGGGCACCAGCTCCTGCCACAACGACGGGGTGGCCTGCAACACCGTCGCCCCGCTGTCGACCAGCAACCCAGCCAGCGCCGCCGGATCACGAACCGTGTCCTCCACCGCGATCACCACACCGGCACCGGCGAGCAACGGCAGATAGACGTCCACCGCCGCGATGTCGAACGCGATCGTGGTCACCGCGAGCAACCGGTCGTGCGGATCGAGCGGAACCACGCTCTGTATGGCGGTCAGGAAGTTCACCAGGTTCTTCCTGGACACCACCACCCCCTTGGGGCGCCCGGTGGAGCCGGAGGTGTAGATCATGTACGCGGGATGCGCCTCCCGCACCGGCCCCAGCCGGTCGGCGTCGACCGGATCGGTGACCGGGTAACGGCCCACGTCCGCCGCCTGATCGAGCAGGATCGTGCCGCTCTGTGTGCCTGGCAGGGCGGCTGCCGTCTCGGCGGTGGCGATCACGCAGGCCGGGTCCGCGTCGGCAAGCATGTAACCGATCCGGTCGGCAGGATAGCCCGGGTCGATCGGCAGGTACGCCGCACCGGTCTTGAGCACCGCCAGTAGCGCAACGACCAGTTCCACCGAACGCGGCAGGACGAGAGCAACGAAACGTTCCGGGCCCGCCCCCTCTTCGATGAGCAGGTGTGCCAGTTGGTTGGCCCGCGCGTTCAGCTCCGCGTAGGACAGATCAGCACCCTCGCACGACACCGCGATATGGCTTGGGCTTCTGGCCGCCTGAGCTTCGAACAGTGCGGGCACGTCGGCCTCCGGCAGGGCCCGCACGGTGTCGTTCCACTCCACCAGCAACCGGTGGCGCTCCCCCGGCTCCAGGATGTCCACTTCGGACAGCGTGCGCTCTGGGGCATCGACCATGGCGTGGAGCAGCCGCGTGAATCGTTCCGCGATCGTCTCGACCGTGGCTCGGTCGAACAGGTCGGTCGCGAACTCGACAGATCCCCACAGGCCCCCGAGCGCGCCGTGCTCGGCGGGCAGCTCGCCCAGTTCGAAGGAAAGGTCGAACTTGGCCACGGCCGTACCGATGTGCTCGGCACGGACCTCCAGGCCCGGCATCGGAGCATCGCCGCCGGCGTTGTTGTTGTGGAAGGACAGCATCACCTGGAACAGCGGGTGATGGGCCAGGGAGCGAGCCGGGTTCAGGATCTCCACGAGCCGCTCGAAGGGCACGTCCTGGTTGGCGTAGGCGGCCAGGTCGGTCTCCCGTACCCGTCCGAGCAGCTCCCGGAAACTGGGGTCACCGGAGGTGTCGGTGCGCAGCACCAGGGTGTTGACGAAGAACCCGACCAGCTCGTCCAGCGCGTCGTCGGTGCGCCCGGCGATCGGCGTGCCCACCGGGATGTCGGTACCGGCGCCCAACCTGGTCAGCAGCGCGGCGAGCGCGGCCTGCACGACCATGAACAGGCTGGTCTGGCTCTGCCGCGCCAACGCGGCAAGACCATGATGCAGCTGCGCGTCCAGCCGGTACTCGATCCGGTCGCCTCGGTAGCTGGCCACCGCGGGCCGCATCCGATCGGTCGGCAACTGTAGTTGTTCCGGCGCACCGGCAAGGGTCTCGGTCCAGAAGTGTGCCTGCCTGGCGATCACGCTGTCCGCGTCGTGCTCGCTGCCGAGCACCTCCTGCTGCCAGAGCGCATAGTCCGCGTACTGCACCGGAAGCGGCGTCCAGTCGGGTGCCCGGCCCAGGCACCGAGCCGTGTAGGCCGTGGACAGGTCGCGACCCAATGGGGCCTGTGACCATCCGTCACTCGCGATGTGGTGCAGCACGAGCACCAGTACGTGCTCCTGTGGCGCGAGCACGAACAGCTCGGCACGCACCGGCAGTTCGGCGGCGAGGTCGAACCCCTTGCCCGCCACGGACTCCAGCGCGGCGGCGAGCTCGGACTCGTCGATCTCGGTGGCCGTGAGCTCCATTGTGATCTCGGCCGGATCGAGGATGACCTGCCGAGGTTCGCCGCCGGTCTCCGGGAACACCGTGCGGAGGCTTTCGTGCCTGGCGACCACGTCGTGCAGGGCTGCGTGCAGCGCCTGACGGTCCAGCGATCCGGACAACCGCAGGGCCAGCGGGATGTTGTAGGTGGCGCTGTCGTCCTCCAGCCGGTCGAGGAACCACAGCCGGCGCTGCGCGAACGACAACGGAATCAGTCCCGGCCGCGCCATGGGCGCCAGCGCCCGTCGCGCGTCACGTCCGCCGTCGAGCAGCTCGGCGAGCCCGGCCACGGTCGGTGTCTCGAACACCGCGCGGATCGGCAGCTCCACGTCCAGGCTCGCCCGGATCCGGCTGACCAGCCGGGTGGCCAGCAGCGAGTGCCCGCCCAGGTCGAAGAAGTCGTCCTCGGCCCCCACCATCGGCAGCCCCAGAACCTCGGCGAACAGGCCACACAGGATCTCCTCCCGCGGGGTTCGCGGACCGCGTCCGATCTCCGAGTCCAGCTCGGGAGCGGGCAGTGCCTTGCGGTCGAGCTTCCCGTTCGGGGTCAACGGCAACGCGTCCAGGGCCACGAACGCCGCAGGCACCATGTAGTCGGGCAGCGCCCGGCTCAGGTGTGTCCGGAGATCTGCGGCATCGACGGCCCCGCTGTCCGGCACCGCATAGGCCACCAGCCGCTTGTCCCCCGGCCCGTCCTCGCGCACCACCACCGCGACGTGCGAGACGGCCTCGTGCGCGGCCAGCACGGCCTCGATCTCGCCGAGCTCGACCCTGTGGCCCCGGATCTTCACCTGGTCGTCGGCACGGCCCAGATACTCCAGCTCACCGGAGGCGTTCCACCGCACCACGTCACCGGTGCGATACATCCGCCCACCGGACCCATCAAACGGATCGGCGACAAAACGCTCCGCGGTCAACCCCGGCCGCCCCAGATACCCACGAGCGACACCGTCACCCGCGACATACAACTCACCGGCCGTCCCGACGGGCACCGGCCGCACCGCCGAATCCAGCACATACACCCGGGTGTTCGCCAACGGCCTGCCGATCGGCGGCACACCGCCGGCCGCCCCGTCCAACACCGCCGAGGTCGACCAGATCGTCGTCTCCGTCGGCCCATAAACATTCACCACGCCGCCCGCGACAGAACACAACGCCGCGGCCAGCGACTCACTCACCGCCTCACCACCCACCAGCACCCTCAGCCCCGTCAGGCTGTGGGCGTGCTCGGTGACCATTCCGTGCCACAGCGACGGCGTCGCCTGCATGAGCGTCGCGCCGGACTCGGTGATCAGCTCGGCCAGCGCGGCCGGGTCACGGACGACGTCCCGGCTCGCGATGACGAGTCGTGCTCCGCTGAGCAGCGGAACGAACAGCTCCAGATTCGCGATGTCGAACCCGAACGTGGTCACCGCGAGGAACCGGTCGCCCGGCTCGACGGACAAACGCTCCGCCATGTCCAGCAACAGGTTCAGCAGGGACGCGATGGGGACCACCACACCCTTGGGACGTCCGGTCGAGCCCGACGTGTAGAGCACGTAGGCCGGACTCTGCGGGCCCGGTACGGCGACCCGATCCGCGTCGGCCGGGTCCGTGCCGGTGTAACCGTCCAGCACCGCGAGGCTGCCGGGCTCATCGAGGACGAATACGTGTTGTCCCGCGGGCACGTCGGACGCGAGGGCGGATGTGGTCAGCACCAACACGGGCTCGGCGTCCGCGAGCATGTAAGCGATCCGCTCGGCCGGGTAGTCCGGGTCGATCGGCAGGTAGGCCGCGCCCGCCTTGAGCACTGCCAGCGCCGCCACGACCATCTCGGCCGAGCGCGGCACGGCCACCGCCACCACCTGCTCAGGGCCGATGCCCTGGCCGATCAGGTGGTGTGCCAACCGGTTCGCCCGCGCGTTCAGGTCCGCATAGGACAGCTGTGTCTCCTCGAACACCACCGCGATGCGCTCGGGGTCCCGTTCCGCCTGTTCCTGGAGCAACTCCGGCAGCGTCGACGAGGGCAGCGGACGCGCCGTGTCGTTCCACGCCACCAGAAGCCGCTCGTGTTCGGCCGACGACAGCAGGTCGAGCCGCCCGATCGGCCGGTCGGGCTCGGCCGCCATGGCCTCCAGCAGGCGCACGAGCCGCGCGCCGAGTTCCGCGACGTCATCGTGGCCGAACAGGTCGGGCCGGTAGATGAACCTCAAGTGGAAGCGGGAGCCGGGGAAGACGGAGAGACCGAGCGGATAGTGCACGGAGTCGTCGGCGCTCATGCCGGTGATCCGCACATCCTCCTCGTCATCATGGGCGTCCGACGAGGTCAGCCTGTCGGTGTCGACCGGGTAGTTCTCGAACACCAGCAGGGTGTCGAACAGCTCCCCGACACCGGCCAGTCGCTGGATGTCGGTGAGGCCGAGATGCTGGTGGTCGGTCAGCCTGGACTGCCGGTCCTGAATCTCGGTGAGCAGTTCGAGCCCGGACATGCCGGGCCGCAACCGCGCCCGCGTCGGCAGGGTGTTGATGAACAGGCCCACCATGGTCTCGATGCCCGGTACCTCCGCGGGCCTGCCGGACACGGTCGCGCCGAACACCACGTCGTCCCGCCCGGTGAGCCCGCCGAGCAGGATCGCCCACGCACCCTGGATGACGGTGTTCAGGGTCAGCTCATGCCGCCTGGCCAGTGAGTGCAGCGTCGAGGTCGACTCCTCCGACAACTCGACCACATACTGTCCCGGGATCACCGGCTCGTGCGCCCGCCCGGCGGAGGTCAGCAGGGTGGGTTCGGTCAGGCCGGACAGAGCTTCGCGCCACGCCTGCTCCGCGGCGGCCCGGTCCTGCCGGTCCAGCCACTCCAGGTAGTCCCGGTAAGGCGTGACTCGGGGTAGATCCGTCTCGTCGCAGCCGGTGGCGTAGAGCCGGAACAGTTCAGCGACCATCAACGGAGTGGACCAGCCGTCCAGCAGGATGTGGTGACTGGACACCACGAAGCGGTAGCGCTCCCCCGCGCACCGGATCAGTGTGAACCGCATCAGCGGAGGCCTGGCCATGTCGAACCGGCGGAACCGGTCCTCCGCGATCAGCCGTGCGACCTCGGCCTCGGCCTGCTCCTCGGACAGCTCGGTCAGGTCGAATTCCTGCCAGGGCAGGGTGACCTCGGCGGGTATGAACTGCACCGGCCGGTCCAGCTCCTCTGCCCAGAACCCGGCCCGCAGGTTCGCGTGCCGCCGCAGCAACGCCCCCACGGCCGCCTGCATGACCTCGACCTTGACGGCTCCCTCCAGCTCGAACACCAACTGCACGGTGTAGACGTCGGTGGCCTGCTCGTCGTAGCCGGCGTGGAACAGCAACCCTTCTTGCAGAGGCGACAGGGGAAGAACGTCGAGCAGCCGTGGGTGCTCCGCCTCCAGCCGGTCGATGTCGTGCTGCCCGAGCCGAACCAACGGCAGGTCCGACGGAGTAAGGCCGCCGGAGCCCTGCTCCAGGGTGTGCGTGGCGAGCGCGCCGAGAGCGGTGAACCACAGCTCGGCCAGTTCCCGGACATCGTGCTCGGACAGCACGCCCGGGGGGAAGGTGAGGTTCACCGCGAGCCTCGGGCCGTCGGCGTGGTCCTCGGTGACCGCGTTGATCTCCAACGCGTGCGCGAGCGGCATGTCCGCGTCGGTCGCGCCGCCGAGTCCGCCCACCTCGGGTGCCGGCGCCCAGTCCTCGGCGGTGGACTCGTCGGTCGCCGCCATCCGGCCCAGGTAGTTGAACATGATCTGCGGACTCGGCAGCTTCGCCAGCGCCTGGCTGGTTTCCGGGTTCTGGTAGCGCAGCAGCCCGTATCCGATGCCGTTGTCCGGCACCGCGCGCAGCTGCTCCTTCACCCGCTTCAGCGCGGTACCCGTGGCCGCGCCGCCCGCGGCGACCTCGGCCCAGTCCAGTTCATCCGGGTCGAGCCGCACCGGGAACAGGCTGGTGAACCAGCCGACCGTACGGGACAGGTCGATCCCGTCGACGATCTCCTCACGACCATGCGCCTCCAGGCTGACCAGCACGGCGCTCTCGGCGCTGCCACGCCGGGAGCGCCACTGGCCGACGGCGAGAGAGAGCGCGGTCAGCAACACGTCGTTGACCCCGGCGTGGAACGCCGAGGGAACGACGGTGAGCAGGGGCGTGGTCCGCTCTGCGGACAGGCTCAGCCTCACATGCCCCGCGGTGCCCATGACATCCCGCGCCGGGTCCACCGGCCTGGCGCCGAGAAGCGGCTCGGAAACATCCAGCATCTCGGTCCACAGCGAGAGCTCGGCCACTCGTTCCGGTTTGGTCGCCTGCTCGGCCAGCAACAGCGACCAGCCGCGGAACGACATGCTTACCGGCTCCAGCTCGGGCGAGCGGCCCGCGGCCACGGCCTGGTAGGCCACCATCAGATCCGGCAGCAGAACACGCCAGGAAACCCCGTCCACCACCAGGTGGTGCAGCACCAGCATCAGCCATCCCGACCGGTCGGGGCCCGCGTCGAACCACACGATCCGCACCACGTCGCCTGATTCTGGGGACAGCGATTCCTGGGCGGCGTCCACCTGCTCGCTCACCGTGGCGCGCAGCGCTTCCTCGGTCAGTCCGGCGACGTCCACCCGCCGCACGCACCGCCCCGCGTCGACCGCACCCTTCTCCTGGATGTCCAGCCGCCATTCCCCGGTGTCGGGGACTCTGGTCAGCCGCATCCTCAGCGCGTCATGGTGGTCCAGCACCGCGCGCACGACCTCGGTCAGCCGCTCGATGGTCAGCCCGGCGGGAACCTGCAGCAGCGTGGACTGGTTGAAGCGGTCGATCGGTCCGCCGCGTTCCCGCAGCCAGTGGATGATCGGCGTCAGCGGCAGCTCGCCGACCCCGTCGGCCACGATCTCCGGCGACGGTTCGCCCGTCGACCGGGCGACGGCCGCGAGCGCCTCCACTGTCTTGCAACGGAAGACGTCCTTGGGCGTGAACACCAGCCCGGCCTTACGGGCCCTGCTCACCAGCTGAATGGACATGATGCTGTCCCCGCCCAGCTCGAAGAAGCTGTCCCCGGCGCCCACGGCGGGCAGGCCCAGCACCTCCGCGAACAACCCGCACAGCAGCTCCTCCCGCGGAGTGCGGGGCGCCCGTCCGGATGTGCTCGTGGCAAAACCGGGAGCGGGCAGTGCCTTGCGGTCGAGCTTCCCGTTCGGGGTCAACGGCAACGCGTCCAGGGCCACGAACGCCGCAGGCACCATGTAGTCAGGCAGCGCCCGGCTCAGGTGTGTCCGGAGTTCTGCGGCATCGACGGCCCCGCTGTCCGGCACCACATAGGCCACCAGCCGCCTGCCGCCCGGCCGGTCCTCACGCACCACCACGGCGACCTGCGCGACCGCGGCGTGCCCGGCGAGCACGGCCTCGACCTCGCCGAGCTCGATCCGGAAACCCCGGACCTTCACCTGATCGTCGGCACGCCCCACGAACTCCAGCTCACCGGAGGCGTTCCACCGCACCACGTCACCCGTGCGATACATCCGCTCACCCGGCCCACCGAACGGATCGGCCACGAACCGCTCGGCCGTCAGCCCGGAACGACCGAGGTAACCACGCGCCAAGCCCGCACCGGCGATATACAGCTCACCGGACTGGCCCGGCGGCACGAGACGAAGGTGCTCATCGAGCACATAGACCCGGCTGTTCCACAGCGGCCGGCCGATCGGCGGGACCCCGGCGGTCAGCGGTTCACTGAGCGTGGCGGCCACCGTCGATTCGGTGGGCCCGTAAGCATTGATCATCCTACGGCCCGGCGCCCACTTCGCGACCAGCTCCGCCGTGCACGCGTCCCCACCGACGACCAAGGTGCGGAACTCCGGCAGATCGATCGAGGGCACACTGGCCAGCGCGGCCGGCGGGATGAGCGCGTGGGTGATCGCCCTGTCCGCCAGCACCTCGGCGAGGGCCTCCCCCGCCAGCGGTCCCTCCTCCGGAACGACCAGGCATGCTCCCGCCCCGAAGGCCGCGCACAGCTCCAGCACGGCGGCGTCGAAGCTGGGTGAGGAGAACTGGAGAACCCGGCTGTCCGGCCGTACGGCGAACCGGTCGACCAATGCGGCCGCGAAGCTCGCGATGCCCTGATGCGACACCACCACGCCCTTGGGCCTGCCGGTCGAGCCGGACGTGTAGATGACATAGGCCGGATGCGCCGGGCGCAGCGGCGCCAGACGGTCCAGGTCAGTGGGGTTGCGAGTCGACCGGCCCTCCAGCTCGCTCACCGTGCCGGCGTCGTCGATCACCACCCAGGAATCGGTGCCGCCCCGCTGACCAGGCAGGCCGTCCGATGCCTCGATGGTGGTGAGCACCAGCGCCGGATCGGCGTCGGCGAGCATGAACGCGACACGCTCATCCGGGTAGTTCGGATCGATCGGCAGATAAGCGCCCCCGGCCTTGCCGACCGCCAGCGCCGCGACTATCAGGTCGACCGACCTCGGCATGGCCAGCGCCACGATCCGCTCGGGACCGATGCCCCGTGCGATCAGGTGGTGCGCCAACCGGTTCGCCCGAGCATTCAGCTCCGCATAAGACAGAGTCCCGCCTTCGAACATCACGGCGGCGTTGTCCGGGGCGGCGGCAACCTGCCGCTCGAACAGCTCCGGCAGGCACACCGCGTCCACCTCACGCGCAGTGTCGTTCCACTCCACCAGCACCCGTCGGCGCTCGTCGGCGGACAGCACATCGATGTGGCTGATCGGTTGGTCGGGTGCCGCGACCACGGCGGTGAGCAGCCGTATGAACCGGTCCGCGATCGCCCGCACACTGGCTGGGTCGAACAGGTCGGCGCTGTATTCGATGCCGCCCTCGATACCGTCGAGCTCACCGTCGGCGGTGCGACGTTCACCGAGGTTGAACGACAGGTCGAACTTGGCGATGCCGAGCCCCATCTGCTCCGAACCGGCGTCGAGGCCCGGGAGTTCGAGCGTCACCTCGGTGTGGTTCTGGAAGGTGAGCATCACCTGGAACAGCGGATGCCGTGCCAGCGAACGCTCGGGGTTCAGGATCTCCACCAGGCGTTCGAACGGCACGTCCTGGTTGGCGTACGCGGCCAGGCCGGTCTCCCGTACCCGCCCGAGCAGCTCCCGGAAACTCGGGTCGCCCGAGGTGTCGGTGCGCAGCACCAGGCTGTTGACGAAGAACCCGACCAGCTCGTCCAACGCGTCGTCGGTGCGCCCGGCGATCGGCGTGCCGATCGGGATGTCCGTACCCGCACCCAACCGCGTCAGCAACGCGGCAAGACCCGCCTGCACGACCATGAACACGGTCGAACCCGACGCACGGGCCAGCTCCACCAGCCCGGCGTGCAGCTCCCGATCGAGCTGGAACGTCAGCGTGCCGCCGCGATACGAGATCTCCGCCGGACGTGGCCTGTCCGTCGGCAGCACCAGCTCCTCCGGCAGACCGGCCAGGGCGCGTCGCCAGTGGTCCACCTGCTGGGAGATCAGACTGTCCGCGTCGTCCTCGTCACCGAGGACCTCCCGCTGCCACAGCGTGTAGTCGGCGTACTGCACCGGCAACGGCGACCATTGCGGGGCGGCACCGGCACACCGGGCGGCGTAGGCGATCGACAGATCACGCGCCAGCGGTGTCTGAGACGCCCCGTCGGTGGCGATGTGATGCACCACCACGGCCAGCACGTGCTCCTCGGCTCCCAGCGCGAACAGCCACGCCCGCACCGGAAGCTCACTGCCCAGGTCGAACCCGTGACCGGACACCTCGGCGATCCGCTCGCGCAGCTCAGACTCCGCGACGTTCACCACGGACAGTCGCGGCCGCGCCTCCTCGACCGGGAGCACCCGCTGGTACGGCGTGCCGTCGACATCCGGGAACACCGTGCGCAGCGACTCGTGCCGCTCCACCACATCACCCAACGCCGCCTGGAGCGCGTCCCGATCCAGCGGGCCACGCAACCGCAACGCCATCGGGGTGTTGTAGGTCGCGCTGGGACCCTCCATCTGGTGGATGAACCACAACCTGCGCTGCGCGAACGACAGCGGGATCCGCTCGGGTCGCGCCGCCCGTCGCACCGGCGGACGCGCCCCCGCCGCCGTGCCCAGCAACCCGGCGAGACCGGCCACGGTCGGCGCTTCGAACAGATCGCGAACGGCCAGCTCCACCCCGAGCACGGCCCGGATCCGGCTGACCAGCCGGGTGGCCAGCAGGGAGTGCCCGCCCAGATCGAAGAACTCCTCGTCGATCCCGACCTCGGACACACCCAGAACCTCCGCGAACAACTCGCAGAGGATCTCCTCACGCGGGCTTCGCGGACCGCGAACACCCACGGCACCGTCCGGCTCCGCCGACCTCGTACGGTCCTGGACACGTTCCACGAACTCCAGGACACCCGACGCGGTACGCCGCACCACATCGCCGGTGGCGTACATCAGGGAACCCGGCTCACCGAACGGATCGGCCACGAACCGCTCGGCCCTCAGCCCCGCACCGGAAACGTACAACGCACCGGTGACCCCGTCCGGAACCGGCCGCAAACCCTCATCCAGCACATACGTTCGCACCACCGGCCGATCCGGCTCGGCCATGACCTCCCCGAGCAACCGCACCAACCACTCGGCGATCGCCTCGACACTGCCCCGGTCGAACAGGTCCAGAGAGTACTCGATGGCCCCGCTGATCCCATCCGGACTGCCATGGGAATCGAATCGCTCACCGATGTTGAAAGACAGGTCGAACTTGGCCGCCGCGGTGCCGGCCGTCTCGGGGGTGACCGACACTCCCGCCAGTCCGGGGTCGTCCGGTGCGACGTTCTGGAAGGACAGCATCACCTGGAACAGCGGGTGCCGCGACAGCGAGCGAGCCGGGTTCAGCACCTCGACGAGCCGCTCGAAGGGCAGGTCCTGGTTGGCGTAGGCGGCCAGGTCGGTCTCCCGTACCCGTCCGAGCAGCTCCCGGAAACTCGGGTCGCCCGAGGTGTCGGTGCGCAGTACCAGGGTGTTGACGAAGAACCCGACCAGCTCGTCCAGCGCGTCGTCGGTGCGCCCGGCGATCGGCGTGCCGATCGGGATGTCCGTACCCGCACCCAACCGCGTCAGCAACGCCGCGAGTGCGGCCTGCACCACCATGAACACGGTCGAACCCGACGCACGGGCCAGCTCCACCAGCCCGGCGTGCAACTCGGCGTCCACCGCGAACGGCACCGTGTCCCCCCGGTAGGAGGGGCGCGCTGGACGCGGGTGGTCGGTCGGAAGGGTCAGCTCCTCCGGCAGCCCGGCCAGGTTCCGCCGCCAGTGGTCCACCTGAGCGGAGATCACGCTGTCGGCGTCGCTCTCGCTGCCCAGCACCTCGTGCTGCCACAGCGTGTAGTCGGCGTACTGCACCGGCAACGGCGACCATTGCGGAGCGGCACCGGCGCACCGGGCGGCGTAGGCGATCGACAGATCACGCGCCAGCGGTGTCTGAGACGCCCCGTCGGTGGCGATGTGGTGGATCACCACGACCAGCACGTGCTCGTCGACACCCAGCGCGAACAGCCACGCCCGCGCCGGAAGCTCGCTCTCCAGGTCGAACCCGTGACCGGACACCTCGGCGATCCGCTCGCGCAGCCCGGACTCGGCGACGTCCACGATGGGCAGTTCAGGGCGGGCGAGCGCGGCGTCGAGGATCACCTGCCGCGGCGTACCGTCGACCTCCGGGAACACGGTGCGCAGCGACTCGTGCCGCTCCACGACATCACCCAACGCCGCCCGCAGCGCGTCGCGGTCGAGCGGGCCGGACAGCCGAACAGCCATCGGAATGTTGTAGGTCGCGCTCGGGCCCTCCAACTTGTTCAAAAACCACAACCTGCGCTGCGCGAACGACAACGGCACCCGCTCGGGCCGCGCCATCGGCCGCACCGCGAGCCGAGCCCCCGCCGCCGTACCCAGCCGCCCGGCAAGACCCGCCACCGACGGCGCCTCGAACACCGCACGCACCGCCAACTCCACACCAAGCACCGACCGGACCCGGCTGACCAACCGAGTCGCCAGCAACGAATGCCCACCCAGCACGAAGAAGTCGTCCTCCACCCCCACCGAGGCCACACCCAGCACCTCGGCGAACACCCCGCACAACAGCTCCTCCTGCGGGCTCCGCGGCGCCCGGCCCGCCTCGGACACGGTGAAAGCCGGAGCGGGCAACGCCTGACGATCCAGCTTCCTGTTCGGCGTCAACGGCAACCCATCCATCGCCACGAACACCGCAGGCACCATGTAATCGGGCAGACTCGCCGCCACATGCGCCCGCAACACCGCCGCATCCACCACCGGCCCGCCCGGCACCACATAGGCCACCAGCCGCCGATCGCCCGGCCGATCCTCGCGCACCACCACGGCGACCTGCGCGACCCCGGCATGCCCGGCGAGCACCGCCTCGATCTCCCCCAGCTCGATCCGGAAACCCCGCACCTTGACCTGGTCATCGACCCGGCCCAGATACTCCAGCTCACCGGAGGCCTTCCACCGCACCAGATCACCCGTGCGATACATCCGCTCACCCGGCCCACCGAACGGATCGGCCACGAACCGCTCCGCGCTCAGGCCGGGCCTGCCGTGATACCCCCGAGCCACACCGGCACCGGCGATGTACAACTCACCCACCGTGCCCACCGGCACCAGCCGCAACGCCGGATCAAGCACATACAGCCGGGTATTGCCCACCGGACGCCCGATCGGCGCACCACCGCCGCCCAGCTCACCCACCGCCGCCGTCACCGAATACACCGTCGCCTCGGTCGGCCCGTACCCGTTGACCACCTCACAACCCAGCTCACGCAGCCGGCCCGCCAAAGCGGCCGACAACGCCTCACCACCCAGCAACGCACGCAACCCCCGCGCGCCCTCCAACTGGGGCACCAGCTCCTGCCACAACGACGGGGTGGCCTGCAACACCGTCGCCCCGCTGTCGACCAGCAACCCAGCCAGCGCCGCCGGATCACGCACCGTGTCCTCCACCGCGATCACCACACCGGCACCGGCGAGCAACGGCAGATAGACGTCCACCGCCGCGATGTCGAACGCGACCGTGGTCACCGCGAGCAACCGGTCATCCCGCGTGAGCGGCAGCACCTCCCGCATGACGGTCACCAGGTTGAGCAGGTTCCGCCTGGAGACCACCACCCCCTTGGGGCGCCCGGTGGACCCCGAGGTGTAGATCATGTACGCGGGATGCTCCGGCCGCACCGGCCCCAGCCGGCCGGCGTCGACCGGGTTACCATCCGGGTAACGGTCAAGCACCCCCGGCTGATCGAGCAGAATCCGGGGAGTCCTTGTCTCCGGAAGACCCGCCGCGGTGACGGTGGTGACGATCACACATGCCGGATCCGCATCGGCCAGCATGTAACCGATCCGATCGGCCGGGTAACTCGGATCAATGGGCACATACGCCGCACCGGTCTTGAGCACCGCGAGCAATGCCACGACCATCTCAACCGAACGCGGCACGACAACCCCGACAAACCGCTCCGGGCCCGCACCCCGCTCAACCAGCAGACGCGCCAACCGGTTGGCCCGCTCATTCAGCTTCGCATACGACAGCTCGACGTCCTCGCAGGCCACCGCGACACGCTCCGGAGTACGGGCCGCCACTGCCTCCAGCAGCGAGACCAGATCGGCCTCCGGCAGAGAACACGCGGTGTCGTTCCACTCCGTCAGCAGCCGATCCCGCTCACCGGCGGACAGCACGGTCGTCTCCCCGACCAGCTGGTCCGGGTTGGCGACCAGCGCCTCCAGCAACCGCACCAACCGCGCCGCGATGGCCCGCGCCGTCTCCTCGTCGAACAGGTCTGGCCGGTAGCTCAACCGGAGCTCCAGGCTGGAGCCGAGGGCGGCGGCGAGGCCGAGCGGGTAGTGGATGGCGTCCTGCCCGGACATGCCGAGAACGCGAACGTCACCGGAGGCGGCCGAGCCGTCCGAAGCGCCGAGGAAAGCGGGGTCGATCGGATAGTTCTCGAAGACCGTCAGCGTGTCGAACAGCTCACCGACACCGATCCACCGCTGGATGTCCCCCAGCCCCACATGCTGGTGATCGGTCAGCCCGGACTGCTGCTCCTGCAATCCCGTCAGCAGTTCCGCCAGTGACAGGCCGGGACGCAACCGCACCCGTACCGGCAAGGTGTTGATGAGCAGCCCCACCATGGTCTCGACGCCCGGCAGCTCCGGCGGCCTGCCGGACACCGTGGCGCCGAACACCACATCGTCCCGCCCGGTCAACCTGCCGAGCAGGATCGCCCACATGCCCTGGACGACGGTGTTCAGGGTCAGCTCGTGCCGACGGGCCACCTCACCGAGCCGGTGGGTCAGTTCCTCCGGCACCACGACGGTGACGTCTTCGGGCACGACCGGCTCACGACGCGCCCCGGGGGAGGCGAGGAAGGTCGGCTCGGTGACGCCCGCGAGGGCCTCACGCCAGGCCCGCTCGGCCGCCGACCGGTCCTGCCTGGACAACCAGGCCAGGTAGTCGCGGTACGGGGTCACCCTGGGCATACCGGTGTCGTCGCCGCCCTGGGCGTAGAGCTGGAACAGCTCGCTCACGAGCACTGGCGTGGACCAGCCGTCCCACAGGATGTGATGGTTGGTCAGCGCGAAACGCCACCGGTCGGCGGCACACCGGATCAATGTGAACCGCACCAGCGGCGGCCTGGCCACATCGAACCGGCGGAACCGATCCTCGGCCAGCAGTCGCGTCAGCTCGCCGTTCCTGATGGCCTCGTCGAGCCCGGAAAGGTCGAACTCCTGCCACGGCAGCGGAACCTCGCGATGAATGATCTGCACCGACTCGCCCGACTTTCGCTGGGAGAACCCGGCCCGCAGATTCGCGTGCCTGCGCAGCAGCGTCCTGGCGGCGGCCCGCAGCGCCTCTACGTCCACGGCGCCCTCGATGTCGAACACGAGCTGTGCCGTGTACACGTCCGTGGTCTGCTTGTCATAGAGGGCGTGGAACAGCAGGCCCTCCTGCAGCGGTGACAGAGGGAGAATGTCCTCAATCCGCGATCGGCTCACCGTGCGATACCCCATTCCGTGTCGAGCTCATCCCCGTCGATCTCGTCCTCGAACTCGTCGATCTCCTCCTGGCTCAGGGAGACCAACGACAGATCCGAAGGCGTGTGACCGCCTGCACCGGGCTGGTTGGCGTGGGTGACCAACGCCTCCAGCGCCCGGAACCACTTCTCGGCCAGCTCACGAACATCCGTTTCCGTGAACAGGTCCGCAGGCCATGACCAGGTCGCCGCCAGCCTTGGGCCGTCGGCGTGATCCTCGGTCAGCGCGTTGACCTCAAGGCTGTGCGCCACGGGCATGTCCGCGTCCGCCCCGCCACCGAGGCCACCGCCCCCCTCGGCCTCCGCCGAGGACACGGCGAACCGGCCGAGGTAGTTGAAACCGATCTGCGGTCTCGGCAACGCGGCCAGCACCCCGGCGGTGCGTGGGTTCAGGTACCGCAGCATGCCGAAGCCGATGCCGTTGTCCGGCACCGCGCGCAGCTGTTCCTTCACCCGCTTCAGCGCGGTGCCCGCCGCCGGGCCACCCGCCCAGACCTCACTCCGGTCCACCTCCCCCGGGTCGAGCCGCACCGGGAACAGGCTGGTGAACCAGCCGACCGTGCGGGAGAGATCGACCCCGCCGACGATCTCCTCACGGCCGTGTCCCTCCAGGCTGATCAGCACGCCGCTGCCGCCGCCGGTCCCCCTGCCCCGGCGCCAGTCGGCCACCGCGAGGGCCAGCCCGGTCAGCAGCACGTCGTTGACGGCAGCGTGGTACACGGCTGGAGCCGTACTCAGTAGGTGCTCGGTGATGGCCGTGGGCAGGCTCAGGCTCAGGTGACGAGCGGAACCCTGCACGTCCCTGACCGGATCCAGGGGACGGTCGGCGAGCAACGGATCCGGCTCCCGCAGCATCTCCGACCACAGCTCAAGCTCGGCGGTCCGCTGCGGCTCGTCGGCGATCGCTGTGAGCTGCCGTGCCCAACTCCGGAACGAGGTGCCCACCGGATCCAGCACGGGATCCCGGCCCCGGCCGACGGCGTCGAACGCGGCCTGCAGGTCCGGGAGCAGGATCCGCCATGACACACCGTCGACCACCAGGTGGTGCGCCAGGAACAGCAGCTGGCCGACCCGGTCCTGGCCGGTGTCGAACCACACGCACCGCACCATCACCCCGGTCTCGGGGGCCAGCTGTCGTTGCGCGGCGAGGAGTTGCTCATCGAACACCGCGGCCTGGGCCACACCGTCCATTCCGGACACGTCCACCACGTGGAACAGGTCCTCGGCGCGCACGGATCCGCGTGGCTCCACCCGCAGGGACCAGGCGTCGTCCCGCACCAGCCGCATCCGCAACGCGTCGTGGTGGTCCAGCACCGCCTGCACCGCGGCGATCAGCTCCTTCTCCCCCAGACCCGGGGGAACCGGCACCGGCATCGCCTGGTTGAACTGGTCGATCGGTCCGCCGCGTTCCCGCAGCCAGTGGATGATCGGCGTCAGCGGCAGCTCGCCGACCCCGTCGTCGGCGATCCGCACCGACGTGTCCTCGGCCCAGGTGGCGACGGCCGCCAGCGCCGCCACCGTCCTGCAACGGAAGACGTCCTTGGGTGTGAACACCAGGCCGGCCTTACGTGCCCGGCTGACCAGCTGGATGGACACGATGCTGTCCCCGCCCAGCT
This sequence comes from Streptosporangium sp. NPDC000396, assembly GCF_042898655.1. NCBI lineage: Bacteria > Bacillati > Actinomycetota > Actinomycetes > Streptosporangiales > Streptosporangiaceae > Streptosporangium > Streptosporangium sp. NPDC000396. Next base: position 94,186 of record NZ_JBIAZA010000004.1, on the reverse strand, counting down.
CGAAGAAACTGTCGTCCGCGCCGACCTCGGACGCGCCCAGGAGCTCGGCGAACAACCCGAACAGGATCTCCTCGCGCCGACCACGCGGAGCGCGCACCGGTGAACCGGAGACGACAGTGGGCGCGGGCAGTGCCCTTCGGTCCAGCTTTCCGTTGACCGTCAGCGGAAGCGCGTCAAGAGACACGAACGCGGCGGGCACCATGTAATCCGGCAACAACCCGGCCAGGTGCGCCCGGAGAACCCCGGAATCCGCGGCACCGTCGCTGGGAACGACATAGGCGACCAATCGTTTGATCCCGGGCTGGTCCTCCCGCACGATCACGGCCACCTGGGCCACGGCGTCACAGCGGGCCAGGGCCGCCTCGACCTCGCCGAGCTCGATCCGGAAACCCCGGATCTTCACCTGGTCATCGGCACGGCCCAGGTACTCCAGCTCACCGGAGGCCTTCCACCGCACCACGTCACCGGTGCGGTACATGCGCTCACCCGGCCCGCCGAACGGATCGGCGACGAACCGGCCGGAGGTCAGCGCGGTGCGGCCGAGGTAGCCACGCGCCAACCCGGCACCGGCCACGTACAGTTCACCGGCCACGCCGGGGGGAACCGGCTGGAGATACTCGTCCAGCACATAGGTGCCCAGGTCCGCGATGGCACGACCGATGACGCTCCCCGCCCCGGCCTCGGCGACCCGCCTGTCCACCGGGTAGTAGGTGACGTGCACGGTGGTCTCGGTGATCCCGTACATGTTCACCAGCACCGGAGCGTCGTCCGCGTGCCGGTCGTACCAGGCGCCCAACCGGGTCAGGTCCAGCGCCTCGCCGCCGAACACCACGTACCGCAGGGCGAGATCCCGTCCCGTGGCGCCGCTGTCCCGATCGGCCTGCATCAACTGATAGAACGCCGACGGGGTCTGGTTGAGGACCGTGACACCCTCCCGGACCAGCAGCTCCCTGAACTCCTCCGGAGAGCGGCTGACCGCGTGCGGCACCACCGCAAGCCTGCCGCCGTACAGCAGCGGGCCCCACAGCTCCCAGACGGAGAAGTCGAAGGTGTACGAGTGGAACAGAGCCCACACGTCGTCTGCGCCGAAGCCGAACTCGCGGGTGGTCGCGTCGAACAATCGCACCACGTTCCGATGGGTGACCACCACGCCCTTGGGCGTTCCCGTCGAGCCCGAGGTGTAGATCACGTACGCCGGATGCGCCGGCGCCAACCGGCCGAGCCGGTCGGCGTCACCAGGATCACCAGCGGGCTGGGCGGCCAGCATCGCGAGGGTGTCCGGTGTGTCCAGCACAAGCCGTGGCACGGCCGGGGAAACCACCGCACCCGCGAACTCGGAAGTGGTCAGCAGCAACGCCGGCCGGGTGTCGTCGAGCATGAACTCGACACGCTCGGCCGGGAAGCTCGGATCGATCGGCAGATAGGCCGCGCCCGCCTTGAGCACGGCCAGCACCGCGACCACCAGCTCCACCGATCTGGGCACGACCAGGGCGACGATCCGCTCCGGGCCGACCCCCTGGGAGATCAGGTGGTGCGCCAGCCGGTTCGCCCGCGCGTTCAGGTCCGCATAGGACAGTGAGTCGCCCTCGCACACCACGGCCGTCGCATCCGGCGCGACCGCGACCTGCCGCTCGAACAGTTCCGGCAGGCATGCCGCGTCACGCGCGGGAGCGGTGACGCCGCCGGCGAGCAATGCGCGTCGTTCCTCGGAGCCGAGGATCTCGATGCGGCGGATCGGCAGGTCCGGGTCGGTCACAGCCGATCGCAGCAGCCGCACCAGCCGCGCGCCCAGCTGCTCGATGGTGGCTCGTTCGAACAGGTCGGTGCTGTATTCGATGAGTCCGTCGATCCCGGAGGGAGATCCGTCTTCGGTGTGCCGTTCGATCAGGTTGACCAGCAGGTCGAATTTGGCGGTCGTGGCATCGGCCGATTCGGGTGTGACCTCGATACCGGACAATCCAGGACTGGCCTGCGGAACGTTCTGCAAGGACAGCATCACCTGGAACAGCGGATGCCGCGCCAGCGAGCGCTCGGGGTTCAGGATCTCCACCAGGCGTTCGAACGGCACGTCCTGGTTGGCGTACGCGGCCAGGCCGGTCTCCCGTACCCGCCCGAGCAGCTCCCGGAAACTCGGATCGCCCGAGGTGTCGGTACGCAACACCAGGCTGTTGACGAAGAACCCGACCAGCTCGTCCAACGCGTCGTCGGTGCGCCCGGCGATCGGCGTGCCGATCGGGATGTCCGTACCCGCACCCAACCGCGTCAGCAACGCGGCAAGACCCGCCTGCACGACCATGAACACGGTCGAACCCGACGCACGGGCCAGCTCCACCAGCCCGGCGTGCAACTCGGCGTCCATCCCGAAGGGAACCGTGTCACCCCGGTAGGAGGCCTCCGCCTGACGCTGCCGGTCGACCGGAAGCGTCAGCTCCTCCGGCAGCCCGGCCAGGGCGCGTCGCCAGTGGTCCACCTGCTGGGAGATCAGACTGTCCGCGTCGTCCTCGTCACCGAGAACCTCCCGCTGCCACAGCACATAGTCGGCGTACTGCACCGGCAACGGCGACCATTGCGGAGCGGCACCGGCACACCGGGCGGCGTAGGCGATCGACAGATCACGCGCCAGCGGAGACAAGGACCACCCGTCACTGGCGATGTGATGCACCACCACGACCAGCACGTGCTCCTCGGCTCCCAGCGCGAACAGCCACACCCGCACCGGAAGCTCACTGCCCAGGTCGAACCCGTGACCGGACACCTCGGCGATCCGCTCGCGCAGCTCAGGCTCCGCGACGTCCACCACGGACAGTCGCGGCCGCGCCTCCTCGGCCGGGAGCACCCGCTGGTACGGCGTGCCGTCGACATCCGGGAACACCGTGCGCAGCGACTCGTGCCGCTCCACCACATCACCCAACGCCACCTGGAGCGCGTCCCGATCCAGCGGACCACGCAACCGCAACGCCATCGGCACGTTGTAGGTGGCGCTGGGCCCCTCGAAGCGGTTGAGAAACCACAACCGCCGCTGCGCGAACGACAACGGCACCACGTCCGGCCGCGCCACCGGACGCAGCGCCGACCGGGCGCCTCCGGCCTGCCCGAGCCGTTGCGCGAGTTCGGCCACGCTCGGCGACTCGAACAGGGCCCGGATGGGCAGCTCGGCGTCGAACACCGTCCGAATCCGGCTCACCAGCCGGGTCGCCAGCAGCGAATGCCCGCCCCGCTCGAAGAAGTCGTCCTCCACCCCCACCGAGGGCACACCCAGCACCTCGGCGAACAGCCCGCACAAAACCTCCTCCTGCGGGCTCCTCGGCTCACGCCCCTGACCCGGCACCGCCGCATCAGGCGCGGGCAGCGCACCCCGGTCCACCTTGCCGTTCGGCGTCAACGGCAACGCGTCAAGAAGAACGAACGCGCTGGGCACCAGATGGCCGGGCAGGCGGTCGCGCAGGTAGTCGCGCAGCGCGCCCGGCTGGACGTCACCGCAGGGCACCGCATAGGCCACCAGCCGCTTGTCCCCCGGCCCGTCCTCGCGCACCACCACCGCGACGTGCGAGACGGCCTCGTGCGCGGCCAGCACGGCCTCGACCTCGCCGAGCTCGATCCGGAAACCCCGGATCTTCACCTGGTCATCGGCACGCCCCAGATACTCCAGCTCACCGGAGGTCTTCCACCGCACCACGTCACCGGTGCGATACATGCGCTCACCCGGCCCGCCGAACGGGCACGCCACGAACCGCTCCGCGGTCAGGCCAAGCCGGTCAAGGTAGCCGCGGGCCAGCCCGGCACCGGCCACATACAGCTCGCCCGCCACACCAGGTGGTACCGGCCACAGCCGGTCGTCCAGCACGTAGACCCGGGCGTTGTCGATCGGGCGGCCGATCGGCACCACATCCGACGGCAGGTCCTCACCGGGCCGGATGCGATACTCCACGCAACCAACGGTGGCCTCGGTGGGACCGTACTCGTTGATCACGGTGGTGCCCGGGTGCCGCCGGCGCCACCCTCGCAGTGTCTCCCCCAGGAGCTGCTCACCGCCCAGGACGAGATCCCCGGACGGGGAGAACCGGTCCGGCAACGCCTCGAGCAGCACGGCGTGGCTCGGTGTGGCCTTGAGGAACGTGCACCCGGTCAGCTCGGGTACGGCCTTGTCGTCCAGCTCCGTGACGACCACCCCGCCGCCCACGGTCAGCGGTACGAACAGGGTGGTCACGGTGAGGTCGAACGACACCGGTGAATGCAGCAGGGCGACACCGCCCGCACCCGGGTAGGCACGACCAGCCCACGACACGTACTGGGTCAGCGAACGGTGCTCGACGACCACGCCCTTGGGGCGCCCGGTCGACCCCGACGTGTAGATCACGTATGCCGGATTGGCCGGCGTCAACGGCGCGATGCGGTCCTCGTCGGACGGGTCGGTGCCCGGGCAGTCGACCAGCGCCGCAACGGTCTCGGGTGCGTCCGTCACCACCGTCGATCCCGTCGTGACCGGCAGTCCGGCCGCGACCCCGGCGTTGGTCACCACGCAGACCGGGCGTGCGTCCTCCAGCATGAACCCGATGCGCTCGGCCGGGTAGTCCGGATCGATCGGTACGTAGACCCCGCCCGCCTTGAGCACCGCCAGCACCGCGACCACCAGGTCCACCGACCTGGGCAGCACCAACGCCACCACCCGCTCGGGTCCGACGCCCCGGCGGATCAGGTGATGCGCCAACCGGTTCGCCCGCGCGTTCAGGTCCGCATAAGACAGTGAGTCGTCCTCGCACACCACGGCGACGGCCTCCGGGGTGCTCCGCACCCGCGCCTGGAACAGCTCGGGCAGGCACGTTCCGGGGATCTCGGCGGCGGTGTCGTTCCACTCCACCAGCAGCCGCCGACGCTCATCCGGCGGCAGGATGTCGATCACGCCGACAGGCCGGTCCGGATCGGCGGTCACGACGCCGAAAAGCCGCACCATCCGCTCCACCAGCGCTTGTACCGTGTCGCGGTCGAACAGGTCGGTGGCGTACTCGATGGCGCCGCGCAGTCCGGCCGGTGCGCCGTCCTGGGCGAACTGCTCGACGAAGTTGAACGACAGATCGAACTTCGCGGCCTCGGAGTCCAGCGGCTCGGGGGTGACCGTCAGCCCGGAAAGCTCCGCGGAGAACCCGGCGTTGTTGTGGAAGGACAGCATCACCTGGAACAACGGGTGCCGCGACAGGGATCGTGCCGGCCGCAGGACCTCCACCAGGCGCTCGAACGGCAGGTCCTGGTGTTCGTGCGCAGCCAGGTTCACCAGGCGGACACGGCGTACCAGCTCGCGGAAGTCCGGGTTGCCCGAGGTGTCGGTGCGCAGCACCAGAGTGTTGACGAAGAATCCCACCAGGTCGTGCAACGCGTCGTCGGTACGCCCGGCGATGGGCGTGCCCAGCGGGATGTCGGTACCGGCACCCATCCGGGTCAGCAACGCGGCAAGACCCGCCTGCACGACCATGAACATGGTGGCGCCGCAGTCCTTTGCCAGCCGGGTGAGGCCGCGGTGCAGCTCGGCATCGAGGGTGAACTCGACCAGCGCGCCTCGGTGACTGGCCACCGCGGGACGGAGCCGGTCGACGGGCAGGCTCAGTTCGTCCGGAAGCCCGGCGAGGTTCCGCCGCCAGTACTCGACCTGCTCGGTGTACAGGCTGTCCGGGTCGTTCTCGTCGCCGAGCAACTCCCGTTGCCACAGCGTGTAGTCCGCGTACTGCACCGGCAACGGCGACCACTTCGGTTCACGCCCGGCACGCCGGGCCGCGTACGCCGTGGCCACATCCCGCGCCAGCGGGGTCAACGACCATCCGTCGCCGGCGATGTGGTGCACGACCACGACGAGAATGTGCAGCTCGGCGCCCAGCGCGAACAGCCGCACATGCAACGGGGGCTCGGCGGCCAGATCGAACGCGTACCGCGCCGCCTCAGCCACCGCGCTGTCCAGCTCGTGTTCGCCGACCTCCGTCAAGGACAGCGTGGGCCGTGCCTTGTCCGCGGGAAGAATCCGTTGCCTCGGCGTGCCGTCCACGTCCGGGAAGACCGTGCGCAGCGACTCATGCCGCTCGACCACATCACCCAGCGCCGCCTCCAACGCGGCCCGATCCAGCCTTCCGGCCAGCCGCATGGCGAACGGGATGTTGTAGGTGGAGCGCGGCCCCTCCATCTGGTTGACGAACCACAACCGGCGCTGAGCGAACGACAACGGAATCACGAGACCTCCTCAGGCTCTCGGCGCATCGGCCGTAGTGCCGGCCGCGCCTTGCGGGCGCCATCGAGCTGCTCGGCAAGGCCCGCCACGGTCGGCGACTCGAACAGCACTCGAATCGTCAGCTCGACACCGAGGGCCGAGCGGATACGGCTCACCAACCGGGTGGCCAGCAGGGAATGCCCGCCCAGGTCGAAGAAGCTGCTGTCGATTCCGACCCGGGGCAGACCGAGGACCTCGGCGTACAGGCCGCACAGGGCCTCCTCCCGCGCGTTGCGCGGCTCCCGGCTGGACGCCGCGGCACCGAAGTCGGGCGTGGGCAGGGCGCGGCGGTTCAGCTTTCCGTTCGGTGTCAACGGAAGCGCGTCCAGCACCACGAACACGCTCGGCACCATGTAGTCCGGCAGCAGCGAGGCGGCATGGGCTCGCAGGCCGGCCGGATCGAGCGGGGTACCGGCCGCGGGGACGACGTAGCCCACCAGGCGCCGGTCACCGGGACGGTGCTCGTGCGCGAGCACCGCGACCTGACCGATTCCGGCATGCCGGCGGAGTGCCGCCTCGATCTCACCGAGCTCGATCCGGAAGCCCCGGATCTTCACCTGGTCGTCGACACGACCGACGAAGACAAGGTTGCCGTCCCGCCGCCACCGCACTATGTCTCCGACCCGGTACATACGCGAACCGGCGGGGCCGAACGGGTCGGCGAGGAACCGCTCGGAGGTCATCCCGGGCCGGTTCAGGTAGCCGCGGGCCAGTGCGACGCCCGCGACGTACAGCTCTCCGGCTACACCGGGTGGTACGGGCCTCAGCCGGTCGTCCAGCACGTAGAGCCGGACGTTGGGCAGCGGCCTGCCGATCGGCGCGGGTGTCTCCCACTCGGCCACGTCGGCCGGCAGCAGGTACGAGGTCACGACCTGCGTCTCGGTCGGGCCGTAGTGGTTGTGCAGGCGTCGGCCCGGCCGTACCCGGTGGAATTCCCGCACCCTGGTGCTCAGGGTCAGAGCCTCACCGGCCTGTGCGATCTCGGTGAGGCCACGCACCTCGCATCCGTGCTCGATCGCGGCCTCGGCGAGCGCCTCGATCATGATGTTGGGCGCGAACAGCTCGGTCACCTCATGCTGGTCCAGCCATCGCGCGAACAACTCGGCGCTGCGGCGGGTCTCCTCGCCGGGGATCACCAGCTCCTTGCCGAGCGTGAGGGCCGCCAGGATCTCCTGCGCGGCCACGTCGAAGCTCAGCGCGGTGAACTGCGCCGTGCGCACCCCGGCGCCCCCGGGGAGCACGGTGCCGTGCCAGAGCAGCAGGTTGATCATCGCTCCGGCGAGCATCACCACGCCCTTGGGTTCCCCGGTGGAGCCGGAGGTGTGGATCACGTAGGCGGGGTGCAGCGGGTGAAGTGGGGCGGTGCGGTCGGTGTCCACCGGATTGGCGAAGGACTGTGTGCCGAGCTCGGCGACAGTGTCCGGGTCGTCCAGCACCACACAGACGGTGTCGCTGTGGCCGGGCAGTTCGGACCGCAACGCGGCGGTGGTCACCACGCAGGCCGGTTTGACGTCCTCCAGCAGGAGGGCGACCCGTTCCGCCGGGTACTCGGGGCTGATCGGCGAGTAGGCCGCTCCTGCCTTGTACACCGCGAGCAGGGACACCACGAAGTCCACCGACCGGGGCAGGGAGATGGCGACGATCGTGTCGGGTCCCACCCCCTGGCCGATCAGGTGCCAGGCGAGCCGGTTGGCCCGCAGGTTCAGCTCGGCGTAGCTGAGCCTTTCGTTCTCGAATGACAGTGCCGGAGCGTCCGGCGTCTCGGCCGCCTGCGCCTCGAACAGCTCGGGGATCGAGGTGTCCGGCCGGTCCAGGGTGGTGGCGTTCCACTCGGCCAGCGTCAGCTTCCGCTCGTCCTCGGTCAGCAGGTCGACGGCGCTGAGCGGCTGTACGGGCTCGACCACCATGGCGGTCAGCAGCCGCAGCCAGCGGTCGATCACCCGCTGCACGGAGTCCCGGTCGAACAGATCGGTGCTGAACTCGGCGTAGCACTCCACGCCCTGCGCGCTGCCGTCCTCCGCGTGGTGCTCGGTCAGGTTGAAGAACAGGTCGACCCGGGAGCTGCCGGTTCGCGTGGGCTCGACGGTCGCGGTCATCCCCGGCAGGCCGAACTGCCCGCGTGGCGCGTTCTGCAGCGCGAGCATCACCTGGAACAGGGGGTGATGGGCCAGGGACCGCGTCGGGTTGAGCACCTCGACCAGGTACTCGAACGGCACGTCCTGGTGTGCGTAGGCGGCGAGTGCGGTGCCCCGCGCCCGTTCCACGAGTTGCCGGAAAGTGGGATCGCCCGAGGTGTCGGTGCGCAACACCAGGGTGTTGACGAAGAACCCGACCAGCTCGTCGAGTGCGTCGTCCAGCCGTCCGGCGATGGGACTGCCGATCGGGATGTCGGTTCCCGCTCCCAATCGGGTCAGCAGCGCCGACAGTCCGGCCTGCAGCACCATGAACAGGGTCGCGTTCTCCGTACGGGCCAGCTCCACCAACCGGGCGTGCAGCTCCGCGTCCATCGTGAACGCCACGACGTCACCGCGGTGGGAGGCGACGGCGGGGCGCGGGCGGTCCGTGGGCAGCACCAGTTGTTCCGGCAGCTCCGCCAGGGTGTCCGACCAGTACCGCACCTGCTGGGCGAACAGGCTCTCGGCGTCGTCCTCGCGGCCGAGCAACCGCCGCTGCCACAGGGTGTAGTCCACGTACTGCACCGGCAGCGGGGACCACTGCGGCGCCCGACCGGCGACGCGAGCGGCGTACGCCTCGGTGAGATCCGAGGACAACGGCGCCATGGACCAGCCGTCACCGGCGATGTGGTGCAGCACGAGCATCACCACGTGCTCGGTCGGCCCCAGCCTGAAAAGCTCGGCGCGGAAGGGCGGTTCCTCCGCCAGGTCGAAGGAGCGTCGAGCTGCGGATTCCAGTACCTCTTCGAGATCCGCCCCGGCGATGTCGATCGCCGTCAGCTCCGGCCTGACCAGCTCGGGGTCCAGTACGACCTGCTGAGGCTCGTCCGCCACGTCGGGGAAGACCGTGCGGAGTGTCTCGTGCCTGTCGATCACATCGTGCAGGGCCTGCCGCAACGCCTCCCGATCCAATTCGCCGGACAGCCGCAATGCCAACGGCATGTTGTAGGTCGGGCTCGGCCCCTCCAGGCGGTGCAGGAACCACAACCGCTGCTGCGCGAACGACAACGGGATCCGATCCGGCCGCTCTACGGGAACCAGCGGCGGACGAGCACTGTCCGTCGGGGCGAGCGCCTCGGCCAGCTGCGCGACAGTCGGATACTCGAACAGGCTGCGGACGCTCAGCTCCACCCCGAGCACGGCCCGGATCCGGCTGACCAGCCGGGTGGCCAGCAGGGAGTGCCCGCCCAGATCGAAGAACTCCTCGTCGATCCCGACCTCGGACACACCCAGAACCTCCGCGAACAACTCGCAGAGGATCTCCTCACGCGGGCTTCGCGGACCGCGAACACCCACGGCACCGTCCGGCTCCGCCGGCCTCGTACGGTCCTGGACACGTTCCACGAACTCCAGGACACCCGACGCGGTACGCCGCACCACATCGCCGGTGGCGTACATCAGGGAACCCGGCTCACCGAACGGATCGGCCACGAACCGCTCGGCCCTCAGCCCCGCACCGGAAACGTACAACTCACCGGTGACCCCGTCCGGAACCGGCCGCAAACCCTCATCCAGCACATACGTTCGCACCACCGGCCGATCCGGCTCGGCCATGACCTCCCCGAGCAACCGCACCAACCACTCGGCGATCGCCTCGACACTGCCCCGGTCGAACAGGTCCAGGGAATACTCGATGGCCCCGCTGATCCCATCCGGACTGCCATGGGAATCGAATCGCTCACCGATGTTGAAAGACAGGTCGAACTTGGCGACGCCCAGCTCGACCGGTTCGGGAGAGGCCAGGATCCCGGGGAGCTCCAGCACCGCGTCACGGTTGTTCTGGAACGCCAGCATCACCTGGAACAGCGGATGCCGCGACAGCGAGCGAGCCGGGTTCACCACCTCGACGAGTCGCTCGAAGGGCACGTCCTGGTTGGCGAAGGCCATCAGGTCGGTTTCTCTGACCCGCCGCAGCAGTTCGCGGAAGCTGGGGTCACCGGTGGTGTCGGTGCGCAGCACCAGGGTGTTGACGAAGAACCCGACCAGCTCATCGAGCGCGTGGTCGGTTCGTCCCGCGATCACGCTGCCGATCACCAGGTCGGCACCCGCGCCCGACCGGGCCATCAGCGCGGCGAGACCCGCGTGCACGACCATGAACACGCTCGACCGGCATTCCCTGGCGAATTCGGTCAACTGCCGGTGCAGGCCCGCGTCGATCCGCAGTTCGACCTCGCCGCCGCGGCTGCCGAGCACCGTGGGCCGTGGGCGATCGGCCGGGATCGACGACTCCTGAGGCAGTCCGGCCAGCTGCCCGCCCCAGTAGTCGAGCTGCCGGGAGATCGAACTGCCCGCGTCCTTCTCGGTGCCCAGCAGCTCTCGTTGCCACAGGGTGTAGTCCGCGTACTGGACCGGCAGCGGCGACCAGACTGCGGCACCGCCCCGGCACCGCGCCGAGTAGGCCACGGTCACGTCCCTGGCGAGCGGGGCCATGGACCAGCCGTCACCGGCGATGTGATGCACCACCAACAGCAGCACGTGCTCGGTGGCCCCGAGCGCGAACAGGTGGGCGCGGACCGGCAGCTCCGCCGCCAGATCGAAACCGCGGTAGGAGGCGTCCGTCAGCAGTCCGGGAAGTTCCGCACCGGAAGTGTCCACGACGGACAGGTCGAGCCGAGCCTGCTCGATGGGCAGCACCCGCTGGTACGGGGTTCCCTCGAAGATCGGGAACACGGTCCGTAGCGACTCGTGGCGTTCGAGGACGTCGCCCAGCGCCAGCAGGAGCGCGTCCCGGTCCAACTCGCCGGACAGCCTCACGGCCAGCGGGAGATTATAGGTGGCGCTGGTCTCCTCCAACTGGTTGAGGAACCACAGCCGCTGCTGGGCGAACGACAACGGAACCCGTTCCGGTCGCGAGGCCGGGCGCAGCGCGGGCCGGGCGTCGCCCGCCCCGTCCAACCGTTCAGCCAGGCCCGCCACGGTCGGTGTCTCGAACAGATCCTGGATCGCCAATTCCACGCCGAGGACCGAACGCGCCCTGCTGATCAGCCGGGTCGCCAGCAACGAGTGCCCGCCCAGATCGAAGAACCCGTCGTCGATCCCGATCCCGGAAACATCAAGAACCTCGGCGAACAGCCCGCAGAGAATCTCCTCACGCGGGGTCCGAGGGGCACGGCCGCCGCCTCGGACGTCGAACTCGGGTGCGGGCAGGGACCGGCGGTCCAGCTTGCCGTTCGCGGTCAGCGGCAACGCGTCCAGTACGACGAACCCGGCCGGAACCATGTGCTCCGGCAACCGGTCCCGCAGGAAGGTACGGAGCGAGGGGACCAGCGCGTCGGACTGCCGTGTTTCCCCGCCGGTCACGACGTAGGCGGCGATCTGCTTGTCCCCGGTGCGGTCCTCACGGATGACCGCGGCGGCCTGCGTCACGCCGGGGTACTGGGCGAGTACCGCGTCGATCTCGCCGAGCTCGATCCGGAAGCCCCGGATCTTGGCCTGACCGTCGACCCGGCCGACGAACTCCAATTGGCCGCCAAGATTCCAGCGGACCCGGTCACCGGTGCGGTACATGCGGGAACCCACCGGTCCGAACGGATCGGCGACGAACCGCTCCGCGGTCATTCCCGGCCGGTTCAGGTACCCACGGGCCACGCCGATACCGGCGACGTACAGCTCTCCGGCCGCGCCGACCGGCACCGGCCGCATCGCCTCGTCAAGCACGTAGACCCTGGTGTTCCACACCGGACGGCCGATGGGCGCCGTCGCGTCCGTGGGCAGGTCCGTGCCCATGGTGGCGCACACGGTCGCCTCGGTCGGGCCATAGGCGTTGATCATCTGCCGGCCGTCCGACCAGTGCTCGACCAGCTTGGGGCTGAAGACGTCACCACCGACGATCAGCGTCCGGAGCTGGGGCAGCCGCGCCAAGGGCATGGTGCCGAGGACAGCTGCTGTGACCATCAGGTGGCTGATTTCGCCGCGCCGCAACGTCTCGACCAGGGCGTCCCCGGCGAGGGGGCCGGGCGCAGGCACGACCAGGGTCGCACCGTTCAGCAGCGCCATGCACAGCTCCGCCACCGCGACGTCGAAACTGATCGCGGCCAGCTGGAGCACCCGGTCACCGGGAGCGGAGGGATGCGTGGCGGCGAGGTTGCCCAGACCGGTGTGCGGGACGACCACGGCCTTGGGGCGTCCGGTGGAGCCCGAGGTGTAGATGACGTATGCGGCGCTGTCCGGAGTCAACGGGCCCAGGCGGTCCTCGGGCCGGGGGTCGGCCTCCGGGCATCGGGTCACCTCGGCCAGCGTCTCGGCGTCGTCGATGATCACTCGCGTGCCACTGGCCTGCTCGGGCAGGTTCCGCGCCACCTCGGTGCTGGTCACCACCAGTACCGGCGCGGCGTCCTCCAGCATGTAGGCGAGCCGCTCGGCCGGGTAGCCCGGGTCCAGCGGCACGAACGCCGCACCGGTCTTGGCGATGGCGAGCACGGCGACGACCATGTCCTCCGAGCGGGGCAACGCGAGGCCCACGAGCCGTTCCGGCCCGGCGCCGAACCGGATCAAGTGGTGCGCCAGCCGGTTCGCCCGCGCGTTCAGGTCGGCATAGGACACAGCGGCGTCGGCGAACGAGACGGCGGTGTGCTCCGGCGTCCGCGTGACCTGCGCCTCGAACAGTTCGGGCAGGGTGGCCGGCGGAACCTCGTGGCCGGTGTCGTTCCACTCGGCCAGCACCCTGTGGCGTTCCTCCGCCGTGAGCAGGTCGATCTCGCTGATCGGCCGGTCCGGCTCGCTCACGACGGCACGCAGCAGCTCCGACAGCTGTGCCAGCAGGCGCTCGATGGCCGCGCGATCGAACAGGTCGGTGCTGTACTCGGCGACGCCGTCGATTCCCGAAGACACGCCGCTCGCGTCGTAGCGTTCGGTGAGGCTGAGGGAGAGCTCGAACTTGGCATGGCCGACACCGACCGGTTCCACGCCCACCCGCAGGCCGGGCACACTCCCGTCGTTCGCGGGAGCGTTCTGCAACACGAGCATGACCTGGAACAACGGCTGCCTGGCCGTCGAACGGTCCGGGTTGAGGACCTCGACCAGCCGCTCGAACGGCAGATCCTGATGTGCGTACGCCGCCAGGCTGGCGGCACGCACCCGGTCGAGCAGCTCACCGAATGTGGGATTGCCCGAGGTGTCGGTGCGCAGCACCAGGGTGTTGACGAAGAACCCGACAAGCCCGTCGAGCGTGTCGTCCAGCCGTCCTGCCGACGGGATGCCGATCGGAATGTCGGTCCCGGATCCCGATCGGGTCAGCAGGGCGGACAGCCCGGCCTGCAGGACCATGAACAGACTGGCCTGGTTGTCCCTGGCCAACCGGAGAAGTGCCTCCTGCAGCTCGGGCTCCAGGTGGAAGCCGAGCACGTCACCACGCCGGTCGGCGTTCACACGCCGCGCACTGCTGCCCGGCAGCTCGAGCCGGTCCGGCAGATCTGCCAGGGTCTCCAGCCAGTAGCGAAGCTGCTTGCTGGAGCGGCTTTCCGGATCGTCCTCGTTCCCGAGCAACTGCCGCTGCCACAGCGTGTAGTCCACGTACTGCACCGGGAGCGGGGACCACTGCGGCGCCCGACCGGCGACGCGAGCGGCGTACGCCTCGGTGAGGTCGGCGCCCAGCGGCTCGACCGACGCGCCGTCACCGGCGATGTGATGGAGCACGAGCATGAGCAGCGCCTCGTCCTGCCCGAGTTCCAGCAGCCGCACGTGCAGCGGTGGCTCGTGGGCCAGGTCAAAGCGGTGGGTGGCGGCCTCCACCACGGCGCTGTCCCGGCCGCCCGCGCTGACGTCCACGGTGGACAGCGGCGGCCTCACCTGTCCGGGTTCCAGCACCTGCTGGTAGGGCACGCCGTCCACGTCGGGGAAGATCGTGCGGAGTGTCTCGTGCCTGTCGATCACATCGTGCAGGGCCTGCCGCAACGCCTCCCGGTCCAGCTCACCGGAGAGCCGAACCGCCAACGGCATGTTGTAGGTCGGGCTGGGGCCTTCCAGCCGGTAGAGGAACCACAGTCGCTGCTGCGCGAACGACAGCGGAATCCGGTCCGGCCGCTCTACGGGAACCAGCGGCGGACGCGCCGGATCGACGTGGTCGAGGACCCCGGCCAGCTGGGCGACGGTAGGGTTCTCGAACAGGCTGCGGATGCTCAACTCCGCCCCGAGCACGGCACGGACACGACCGATCAGCCGCGTCGCCAGCAGTGAATGCCCGCCCAGATCGAAGAACTCCTCGTCGATCCCGACCTCGGACACACCCAGAACCTCCGCGAACAACTCGCAGAGGATCTCCTCACGCGTGGATCGAGGACCGCGAGCACCGGCCTCAACGGGACCGTCCGGCGCGGGCGACGCCGCCTCGGCCACGCTCGGATCGACCCGTACACCCCGAACGGTCACCAGGTTCGCGGCGCGCCCCAGGAACTCCAACGTGCCCGAGCCGGTCCATCGCACCACGTCACCCGTGCGGTACATCAGGGAGCCGGGCTTGCCGAACGGATCGGCCACGAGCCGCTCGGCTGTCGCCCGGGCTCGCTCCATGCCGGCACCGGTCACGTACAACTCGCCGGGGAATCCGACCGGTGCCGGCCGCAGACTCCCGTCCAGCACGTAGGCACGCGCGTCCGAAGCGTGTTCCAGCGCGGAGGCGTCCTCGGAGTGCCGCTCGTGCCAGGCCCTCACTCCCGCAACCGCGCCGGACGAACCCGGCCAGTCCGCCACCAGCCTCGGCAGTTCGTACGGGGATGGCATGTCGAGCCGGCCGATCGGGGTGGTCTGATCGACGGTGGCGATGGTGTTCAGCAGGCCGACGAACCGGCGCAGGTGCGCATCGGCCTCCTCGACCTCGTACAGGTCGGGGTTGGCGTAGAGGTCGATCTGCAGTTCGTCGTCGTCGTTGCGGTCGTACACCGTGATCGACAGATCGTCGATCGGCCCGACGGCCATGTAGTGCGCGGTCGCCGGGTGACCCGCGAAGTGCAGGGTGTGGTCGGAGGTCAGCAGGTTGACGTGCGGTCCGACCAGGCGTTGACCGCCACCGACCAGGTTGAGGTCCCGATACAGGTGCTCCAGCCGGTACCGCTGATGCCGCATGACCTCCTTCATCCGCGCGGAGGTGTGCTCCAGCAACTCCATCACGGTCATCCCCGGGCGGAGTGTCAGCCGCAGCGGCAGCAGGTTCGACACCATTCCCGGGGCGTTCTGCGCAGCCCGGCCCAGGCGGGTGGTCACCGGCAGGCCGATGACCACGTCCCGCTCGCCGGTCAACCGGTGCACATACAGGGCTTTCGCCCCGATGAGCACGACCGGCCAGGCCGCCCTGATCTCCCACGCCCTGGCCCGCAGGCTCTCCACGACCGAACGGGACAGCGACGTGGTCCGGCACATCAGGCCGGTGGGCATGGCCGGTCGCCTGCCGGACAGGCTCACGGGCTCAGGCGAACCGGTGAGCTGTTCGGCCCAGTACTGCTGCGCCGCCGCAAACTGCTCGGACTCGCGGTACTCGGCGTCCCGGTCGATGAGCACGCTCAACGGCCCGAACGAGGTGTCCGGACAGGGAGCGCCCTCAGCCAGCGCGGTGTACAACTCCGCGACCCGGCGCATGAGCATCGTCACCGAGAACGCGTCGATCAGCACGTGATGGTAGATGTGGAACCAGAGAAACCGATCGGGCGCCACCTTGAACAGGGCGAACACGAACAGCGGGTCCCGCATGGGATCCAGGGGCCGGGCGAGGCGATCCCGCATCCATTTCTCGGCCTCGGTCATAGGGTCCGGTTCGGCGCTCATGTCCAGCACGGACAGCGCCCAGGACACCGAGGGCTCCACGATCTGCCGCGGCTCGTCCCGGTCGCCCACGAAGCGCACGCGCATGTTCTCGGCCTCGGACACGGCCTGGTGCAGCGCCTGGTCGAACAAGGCCGGGTCGATCGCGCCGAGGATCTCCAGGTAGCCGCCCACCTTGTAGATGGGGTTGGCCGGATCGAGCCGCTGGCCGAACCAGATCCCGGCCTGGCCGTCGGTCAACGGCAGGCGTGTGCCCTGCAGATCAGACATAGAACATCCACCTCGGAGGAGAGTTGACACGGCACGGAACGGGGACTGGCAGCTGACCGCCAGCCCCGTAAGGTCCGAGTGGGAAATCGTCGTGCTATAGGGGAATCAGCCGGCGTTCATGGCCTCGATGAGGCTCTTCGGCCGCATGTCGGTCCAGTTCTGTTCGACATAGTCGAGACAGGCCTGCCTGGTGTCCTCGCCATGCACCACTTCCCAGCCTGCCGGGATCTCGGCGAAGACGGGCCAGAGAGAGTGCTGGCCTTCATCGTTACGCAGCACGTAGTAGGACGCGTCCGGGTCTTCGAACGGATTGGTCACAGCTTCTCCTTAGTGATCGGGTGTTTTCGTGCTACGCGTGGATGCGGTCCGGTCCACGCCTTCCCGCTCGGGCCGCACCGCGCGACACGGCCAGCGGGTCCCAGTCGCCCGGGCGGTCCGGCAGCAGGGCCGGGTCACCGAGCACCGCCCCCGCGTGCGCCTCACCGAGCAGGCGGCGGCCGAGGATCTGCCCGGCACAGGTGATCCCGCCGAGGGACACACCGGTGATCCCACTGCCGTACCGGGTGTTCTGGCCCACGACGTACAGGCCCTCCACGCTGGTCCTGACGTCCGGTCGCGATCCCTTCGCACCCCACCTGGCCAGGCCGTACGGCGTGCCGCCGCTGGAGAGCGTGTACCGCTCCTGGCTCAGCGGAGTCGCGGTTTCCAGGTGGACGATGTGCTCACGCAACGGGCCCAGGATCCGCTCGGCCACGCTCAGCACGGCCTCGGTCAGCCGGGCCTTTCCCGCCTGGTACGAAGGATTCCGCCGGTAGGCGCCCCCGTCCGCGGGGCCGCTGTCGACACCCCACCTGTCGTAACCGGGCGGGCAGGTGGTCAGCAACTGAATGTTGGTGTGCCCGGGAGGACAGCTCCAGCGCGAGCCGGGATCCTTCGTCGAAGCCACCGAGACGAACAGGAACGGGACGTCGTCGACGTCACCGGTGGCCACCCGCCGGTAGGACTCCTCGATGTCCTCGTCCCGATACCACCACACGTTGGCGTTGGACCACTCGGGCAGCTCCCGGTCCAGCCCGATGTACACGGCGGGAAACGGACGGGCCATCTCCGCGTCCCTGGTCTTGGCCACCAGGCTCTTGTTGAAGTGCTCCGCGCCGGCCAGCTCCAGGATGGTTCGCCGGTAGTCCGCGTTGGACACCACCAGCGGCGCGGTGATCACGCTGTCGTCGGCGAGCGCGACGCCGGTGACCCTGCGGTCCTCGATGAGGATGCGCCGCACCCTGGCGCGCGTACGCAACTCACCGCCGTGCGCCTCGATCACCTCCACCATCGAGGCGACCGGCACCTGGCTGCCGCCGCGCGGGTAGTAGGCGCCGCGCATGAACTGATCGATCATGGACGAGTGGATGGTGACGGAGGCGTTCTCCGGCGCCAGCCCGTAGTTGGGGGTCTGCGCGGCGAGCACCGTTCTCGCCCGGGGCGACAGTCCGCAGTGATCGAACAGGTCGGTGAGACTCTTGCTTCCCCAGCGCAGCAACGTCTGCGCTCCCGCGGCGAGCGTGGCCGGGGAGAGATCCTCCGTGGCCAGCAGAATCGACCGCTGCTCCGAGCTGACCGCCACGAGAACGTCGATGAACGCGTCGATCCCGGCCTGTTCCTCCGGCAGTGCCTGCTTCAGCCGTTCCCGGTACGCGCTCCAGTCGGCCGGCACCTCGACGGTCAGACTGGGCAGGATGATGCGGTCGAATCCGTTCCGGTCCATCTGTTCGAAGCCCGCGCGGTCACCGATCCCAAGTCCGGACAGGATCGCGGACAGCACGCCGCCGGAGCCCGCGTCGCCCACGTAGTGCACGCCCACGTCGAACTCGTAGGATCGGCGGCGCCGGAAGACATGACTGTTGCCGCCGGCGATGTCTCCCTGTTCCAGCACCAGCACGCGCAGGCCGCCCACCGCCAGATAGGCGGCGCACACAAGACCGCCGAAGCCTGCACCGACGACGATCGCGTCCCACTCGCCGTTGTGCCCGTTACCCATGGTGGTTCCCATCAGACGGTGATCCCGCCGTCCACCTGGAGCACCGCGCCGGTGATGTAGGAGGCCCGGTCCGAAGCCAGGAAGGCGACGAGGTCGGCCACCTCCTCGGCGCGTCCCAACCGGTTGAGCGGGATCGCCCGCAGGGCACGCTCCCTGGTCTGGTCGCTCAGCGTGGAGATCATGTCGGTCTCGATGAAGCCCGGCGCGACCACGTTGACCCGAATGCCGTACCGGCCGGTTTCCTTGGCCAGCGCGCGGGAGAAGGCGATGATCCCCGCCTTCGACGCCGAGTAGGCGGTCTGCGTGGGGTTGCCGTAGATCCCGGAGACCGAGGAGAGGTTGATGACGCAGCCGGACTTGCGCTTCATCATGCCGAACGTGGCCGCCCGGCACACGTGGTACACCCCGTCGAGGTTGGTGTCCAGCACCTGGTGCCAGTCCTCATCGGACATCAGCACCAGCGGGTTGTCCCGGACGATCCCCGCCGCGGTCACCATGACGTCGATACCGCCCAGTTCCTGTTCGGTTCGCGACACCCACGCCCGCACCGCGCTCGCGTCGGCCACGTCGGCGCGCATCGCGAGCACCCGGACACCGGATTCGGCGGCCTCCTGCTCCACGGCGCGCGCCGCGGTCTCGTCGGACCGGTAGCAGAAGCTGACGTCGTACCCGTCGCGCGCCAGGCGCAGCACGACAGCTCGCCCGATCCCGCGCGAGCCGCCGCTGATCAGCGCCACCCGAGACGCATGCTCGGTCATTGCCTGTTTCCTTCCTGCACCCGGAGTTGCTCGGCGGGGCGGAGCAGCATCACCATCTGTCGCACGGTGACGACCGTGTCCTCCCCGACCACGCTCTCGCCCTCGACCATGACGGTGTCGCTCAACGCACGGAGGATCCGAACCCGGTGCTCCACCACGTCACCGAGCCGGGCCGGGCGGTGGAACTCGATCTCGGAGGCGGCGCCGAGCAGCATCAACCGGTTCCCCGGCACCTCGGCGTCGGAGGTGTCCAGGCCGACCAGGACGGCCGCCGCCTGCGCCCAAGACTCGACCAGCAGGGTCTGCGGGTAGACCGCCGAGTCCGCATCCGTGACCGGATCCCAGACCTCACTGCGGGCGATCGTGCTGAACGCGGTGATCCGCTCACCGGGAACGGCGTCGGCCACGCGGTCGACCAGCAACATCGGGGGACGGTGCGGTAGCAGCCGCTGGATCTCCTTCGAGGTGATCATGTGTCCGCCCCCGCCCGGTAGCGCAACCGGACCCTGGCCGCTTCCCCGCGTTCGGTCCGCGCCTCGGCCGCACACCGCCACATGTCGCCGTCGCCGCTCCACTTCAGTGCGATGGTCAGCTCGTCACCGGGATGGACCGAGCCGACGAATCTGGTGGACTCCATGGCCGACAGCAGCAGGCCCTCGGCACCGGCCGGTACGGTCGCCAGAGCACTGCGGTGCACACACTCGACGACGCACATGCCAGGAAAGATCGGAAACCCCGGGTAGTGACCGGCGAACACCGGTTCGCCGGCCGAGATGCCCACCGAAGTCGTCGCGCGCCAGGCCTTCCGATCGGCATCGGCCGTGACCGGGCTGATCACCCGCACATCGGCGAACACCGGGCCACTGGTCGTGGCGGCCATTCCAGCCATCCCCATTCCTCGCCCTCAGCCCGAAATGTCCAGCAGGCGCAGCACCGCGCAACCGACCGGACCGCTCCGGTCGACCGAAGTGATCACGGCGATCTGGTTCGCCGCGGCGGGATCCCGTTCCGCGGTGCTCAGCACCGAGGCGATCTGGAATGTGGCCGACGCCGCACCGGTGTCACCGAGCAGACCGGCGCAGGGAATCCAGGTCAGTTCCGGGTTGAGGTCCGCCAGGACCTCATGTTCGGGCCCCGTGTCCACCTCGCTCGTGCAGGCCGCCCACATCTCCTCCGGACGCACCTGGGCACGCCGTAGCGCGTCACGCACGCACGCGGCCAGAGCCGACACCGCGTCGCCTCCCAGAGCGACACGAGTCTGCACCGCGAGAATTTCAGCGAGTGGCCGTCCCAGTGCGGCGTGGCTGGACGGTTCGACCAGCAGCACCGCGCATCCCTCGCCGAGCGGGAAGGCGATACCCTCCTCGGCCCGGCTGTGGTGTTCCAGCCACGCCCGCGCGTTGGAGTACTCATCGACCCCGCCGCACAACACCCGTTGGGCGCGTCCCGAGAACAGCAACCGTCGCGTATAGCTGAGCGCGGACAGCCCGGCAGGACGGCAACCCGCGATGGTCGCGTTGGGCCCCTTGAGCTGATGCCAGATCGCGGACTGGCCCGCGGCGCAGTTCATCACCGCATTGGGCATCAGCGACGGGTCGACGAAGAACGGCTTCTCCCCGAGCATCGAGGTCCGGGTGAAGGACATCATGCTCTGTACGCTGCCCATGGTGCCGAGCACGAGCCCGATGTCCTCCCCGGTCCCGGCAGCCTCGGGTCCGCCGACGTCGTGAAGCAACTGCCCCACCGCGCTGACCGCGAGACCGGTCAGCCGGTCCATCGAGCGGGTTCCCTTCTTGCCCAGCACCTGCCTGAGGTCGAAGCCGGGCACCAGGCACGCCTGCTGGTCGGGCACCTGCCATTGCCGGTGGTCGACGGCAGCGGCCGTGTTCCGGCCCTCGAGCAGCCCGGCGCGGAAGACCTCACGGCCGATACCGAAGGGCGACACCGCCGACCACGCCGAGATCACCGGAGCTGTCATGGGGACGACAGTGCTGCTCACGCCGAACTCACTCCCGTCAGAACAGGTCGAACCTGCTCGTCGTACTTGCCGAGCACCACGATCGCGTTGTTACCACCGAACGCCAGCCCGTTGTTCTGCACGATCCGCAGGTCGGCCGCTACCGATTGGTTCGGCACACAGTCGATCTGGCAGTCCGGGTCGGTCTCCCGGTGGTTGATGGTGGGTGGGATGAATCCGTGCTCGATCGCCAGCGCGCAGGCGATCGCACCCAGTGCACTGGCTGCCCCCATGGTGTGGCCGAGCATGGACTTGAGCGAGATCGTCCTCGGCGGCTCGTCGCCGTACACCTCGCGAATGGCCCGGGTCTCGGTCACGTCGTTGGCCTTGGTGCCCGTACCGTGCGCGGAGATCAGGTCGACCTGGTCGGGGCTGACGCCGGCGTTGTCCAGAGCCAGCTGCATGCAGCGGGCGACGCTCGACTGGTTGGGCGCGACCTGGTGGTACGCATCGCAGTTCAGGCCGTAGCCCAGCACTTCGGCGTAGATGTGCGCACCCCGGGCCAGGGCCGAGTCGAGGGTTTCCAGCACCAATACCCCGGCGCCCTCACCGGTGAGGATTCCCTTGCGATCCTTGTCGAACGGGCGGCAGACGTCCGGGGCGATCGTGCCGAGGCGGTAGAAGCCGGTGAAGGTCTTGCGGCACATGGCGTCCGCGCCTCCGCACAGGGCGAAGTCCACCTCGCCCGAACTCACCGCGTCGAAGCCGTAGCCGATGGCGTAGTTCCCAGCGGAACACGCGGTCGCGATCGTGCTCGCTTCCACATCGGACAGTCCGAGTTCTTCCACGATCGCGGAGGAGAGTCGTCCTGCCGACGCGCGCCGCGCGATCACCGGGTCCATCTTCTCCGGACCCGCGTTGATCTCGGTCTCCACCAGGCGGTCCAGGTCGTGCGACTCGCCGTCGGTGGTACCGATCGAGATCATGCCGCGCTTGGCGCGTAACGACTCCTCGTCCAACCCGGCGTTCTCGACCGCCATTCGCGCCGCGGCGACCGAGAACTTGCCGGCCCGCCCCAGTTCCTCCATCGCCAGGTTGTGGATCCACAACTCGGGCTTGAAGTCGACCGCCTCGCAGCCGTTGGCGTACTCGAAGCCGTCGGTATCGAAGACGGTGATCGGACTGGCCCCGCTGCGGCCGGACCGCAGGCCCTCGGTGAACTCTGTGGCGCCGATCCCGATGCTGGAGACCACACCGAATCCGGTGAGCACCACCCGGTGTGGCCTGCTTGGGCGGCCGGTGGGCACAGCTGAAGACATTGGCTCCCCCGTTGAGTCGCGATAGCTCGAAGCCCGTCACCAACCAGCGGCTTCGGCCACGACCTCGTAGACACCCTTGAGGTGAGTCATCCGCATCAGGTTGTCCTGGGCGATCACCACGTTGAACTTCTTCTCCAGCGCGGCCAGGATCTCGATCGCGCGCATCGAGTCGGCACCGTGATCTTCGTTGAAGAGGCTGGTCTCGGTGATCTCATCCTCATCCAATTCAAGGATCTCAGAAATGAGTTCCTTCATTTCTTCCATGCGCTCATCGAGCAGTGAGGACATTTTCAACTCCGCCGGGATCTATTCGCTGCAGGAAATTTGACACGCAATATCACGCACCCATCTGGTGCGTAATATCCCCGCGCCGGAGCCAAAAGCTAGGTGATGCACGCCGACGGGGCAAACACCGGCGCCCAGCCCACACCCCGGCCACCGGGCGCACCCCCTGCCCTCCCCCCTACGCCTTCCCACCCCCTAGACACCCCGACTACAGGACATTTCAGGCGCAGGGGTCGTCACCAGGTCAACCAGCCAGAGGATTTCTCACGTTGAGACCCCGGGCCACCACCGATGGTCACTCATGTGATCGCCACCCCAGACTCTGACAGCGAGGCCCAGGGGATCCCCTGTCCGACGTCCAGGGTCTTGCGATCCCGCATTCCTCGGGTAACGTGCCGCAGCGCGGAGCCGTACCAAAAAATTCGCGAACAGGCGTTTCTCTGCCGCCGCGACCACAGCCGCGCACGTCTGTGTGTTCGCCGATCGCGTTTCCAGAAAATGAGGAGAACCCGATGTCGCACGCGATCCGGGCCGAGAGTTTGATGAAACGGTATGGCGGAACCGTCGCACTGGACGGGATCGATCTCGAGGTACCGGCGGGCAAGGTGGTCGGCGTGCTCGGCCCCAACGGGGCAGGCAAGACCACGACCGTTCGCATTCTCGCCACCCTGCTGCGCCCCGATTCCGGCCGCGCCACGGTCGGCGGCTACGACGTGGTCCGAGACCCGGTCCGGGTCCGCAGCCTGATCGGACTCACCGGACAGTACGCTTCGGTGGACGACGATCTCTCCGGTGCCGAGAACCTGGTGCTCATCGGCAGGCTCCTGGACCTGTCGAGGGCGGAGGCGAAGGCACGCGCCGCCGAGTTGCTGGAGCAGTTCGGGCTGGTCGAGGCCGCGACCAGGTCCATCAAGACCTACTCCGGCGGTATGCGGCGGCGCCTGGACCTCGCCGCGAGCCTGGTCGGCCGGCCACGGGTGCTCTACCTGGACGAGCCGACGACCGGGCTCGATCCGCATGCCCGCAAGGAGATGTGGCAGGTGATCCGGCGGCTGGTGGCCGAGGGGGCCACGGTGCTGCTGACCACGCAGTACTTGGAGGAGGCCGACCAACTCGCGGACCGGATCACCGTGATCGACCACGGCCGGGTGGTCGCGGACGGCAGGCCGGACGAGCTGAAGCGGCGCGTCGCCGGACAGACCCTCCAGGTACGGCCGACCTCGTTCGCCGACCTGGACGCGGTGAGCGGGATTCTCACCGAACTCACCGGGACGACACCGGCACGCGACGACGACACCGGGCTGCTCACCACACCGGTCACCGATTCGGTACTGCTTTCCACATTGGTCAGAAGACTGAACGACGCGGACATCACCGCGGATGAGCTGGCGCTGCGCCTGCCGAGCCTGGACGAGGTTTTCATCGCGCTGACCGGAAAGCGCTCCGAGAACGACGCGGAAGACACAGCGCGGAAAGGCATCCTGGCATGACCATGATCACCCTCGACGGAGACACTCCCCCGCGTCGTATCAGCCCTGTCAAGGCGATGCGGCACGGGCTTTCCCTGTCCTGGCGGGGAATCCTCAAACTCCGCAAGAACCCGGAACAGTTGGTCGACGTCACGGTTATGCCGATCATGTTCCTGGTCATGTTCGTCTACCTCTTCGGTGGCGCGATCTCCGGCAGTGTCGACGCGTACCTGCAGATGGTCGTGCCCGGCCTCGTGGTGCAGAACGTCATGATGGCCAGCATGACGGCCGGGGTTTCGATGAACACCGACGTGAACAAGGGCGTGTTCGACCGATTCCGCAGCATGCCGATCGCCCGGTCGGCGCCCCTGGTGGGCGCGGTTCTCTCGGACGTGATCCGCTACATCGTCGGCTTGGTCGTGCTCGTCGCCGCCGGGATGATCATGGGCTTCCGGCTGCACACCGATCCGATCTCGATGATTGCCGCGATCGTGCTGACCGTCGTGTGCGGCCTGTGCTTCTGCTGGATCGCCGTGTTCGTCGGCATGCTGGTGACGAACACCGGTGCCGTTCAAGGCCTGATGATGGCCCTCACCATGCCACTGACCTTTGGCAGCAACGTGTACGTCATGTCGGACACCATGCCCGGCTGGCTGCGTACCTGGTCGGAGATCAGCCCGGTCAGTCTGATGGCGGACGTGATGCGCGGGTTGCTGACCGGCGGCGAGGTCGCCGGCCCGCTGCTCGGCGCCGTCGTGTGGATGGTGGGCATCGTCGCGGTGTTCTTCCCCCTCGCCATGAGTGCCTACCGACGGCGGCTGGGTTAGGGATCCTTGGTCGCTGACACGTGAATCATCCTCAGCCATGCAGACGGCAGCGAACCCTGGCCGGTGATCGCCGGTCAGGGTTTCTCCGGGATCGGGTCACGCTGCGGCTACCGGGGCTTCGTCACTTACTTGCTTCGACGCGTCTTCGACGGTTCGCTCGCGCTCGCCTTCCCGGTCCCCACCGGAGCCGGACTGCCGGTTCCTCGCCGTCCCCATGGCCGTCCCCATGGCCGTCGCCATCACCGCCCTCGCGGCGCTCGCGGCCCCCGCTCCCACCGGAGCGGCGATCTCCCGCAAGATCCACGTAAGACTTCCCGAAAGATCGACATAAGAAACGCCGACTAGGTTCCTCTTCGTAAGCGCCACGTCATAGGACTGGCGACCTCACTGCTTTCCCGAATAGGAGGCGTTGAATGAGGCTTGGAAAGATTTTCGACTCGGTCGGCGACCGGATGCTGGGCCAGCTCCTTCCGCAGGACACGGCGGCCGCGGACGACTGCACCTACGAGCAGAAGTGCTCCTTCAGTTTGCTGAGCTGCATGCGGACGGCGTACCGCAACAAGTACGAGCGCGTGGTGTGCGCCGGTAACTCCGGGCCGAGCTACGGCGACTGGGAGAAGATCGGCTGCTGCTAGTCCCTAGCAGCGGTGTAGAAATTCCTTAAAGACACGGCCGCATATCAGAAATCGGAAATTCGCCCCTTTCCGATTCAACCGCACACCCCAGGCGCGCGGTTGGTATGCGGCCGTGTCGACATTCGCGGGCACCATTCCGGGCTGCCGGCAGGTGCGGTTAATGGAGGATACGGCGATGCCCTACGTGGCGCTGGCACTACGGCTCACGCTCGCGGGTGTTTTTCTCGTGTCCGCTCTCATGAAGGCACGATCCATCGGCGACACCGTCGCGATGTGGACGGCCTTGTTGAAAAGCGTGCGGTTGACCGGCGGGGGCCTGGCCCGAGCGGCGTCGTGGACGTTGATCGGCGTCGAGGCCGTCACCGGCGTCGCGCTTCTCGCCGGTGGCGCGCTGAGCACACCGGCGCTGGTGGCGGCCATGGTGCTGTTATCGATTTTCAGCGCCCTGGCCATGGTCGCGGCGCGCGCCAAGCTGAATGTGGCCTGTGCCTGTTTCGGCCGTGCGGCCGCCCCGCTGGGCCGGCGTCACGTGTGGCGAAATCTTGTTCTCCTGGGTATCGCGGTGGCCGGGGTGGCGGTTCAGGTGGATGTCCCGCTGGAGGCCGGTGGCATCGCCGTCGCCGCGGGCGCGGCAGTCGTGATCACCTCGCTGACCGCCTTCTACGACGACATCGTCGACCTGGTCGGCGGCGCATGAACCGACCCGGCACCGAACGGCCCTGACACCGGCCCCCTGGAACCGCCCCGGCACCGGTCCCCCTTGGAAACGGAGTAATCACCCTCATGTCGCTTCTCGTCGCCGCCGTCGTGCTGATCGGCGGGATCTCCATAGTGAACCTGCTGCTGACACTGGCGGTGATCCGCAGGCTGCGCGACCCGGCCGCCACGGGGGCGGGCCGGGCCGCGCCGCCGGACCTGCCGGAGCTTCCCGCGGGAAGCCCGGTGCCGGCCTTCCAGGGCCAGACGGTCTCCGGCCAGACCGTCTCCGCCCAGACCACGGCCGGATCGGCGGCGGTGTTCGCCTTCTTCGACACGGGCTGCTCGTCATGCAAACCGGCCGTGCCGAAACTGGTCAACTTCGCCAAAAAGCACGCGCTGCCGGCCGGCCAGGTCATCGCGGTGGTGGGCGACAACGATGGCAACGCGGCCGAATACATCGACGCACTGGGTGACACCGCCACGGTGATCGTCGAGGAGACCATGGGGAACATGGCCCGCGCGTTCTCGCTCGACAGCTTCCCCGCCTTTGTGATCGCCGACGCCGACGGAGTGATCGTGCGCTCCGGGCACGGCGGGACAACGCTCGCGGCCGGACTCCCGGCATGACCGACCCGCAGGACCCCACCGCCGTGCGCCCGGGCCCGCGTGAGCTGGCGGGCCGGGCCGCGCACGCCCTGGGATTGGCTTGGCGGGCCGGCCCGGTGGAGGCCACCCTGTACCTGGTGATGATCGTGGCCCAGGGCATGCTGCCGGCCGGGGTGGCGTTGCTGACCAAGTGGCTCATCGATGACATCCAGTTCGGCGGGCGGGCGGCCGGGGCTGACTCGGCGATCTCACCGACGTACCTGGCGCTCGGTATCGGTGCGCTCGGCGTGGTCGGTGCCCTGCTGCCGTACGGGGCGGAGTACGTCAAATCGCGGCTCCAGCGCAGGGTGGCCCTGCTGGTGCAGGACAGGCTCTACTCCGCCGTCAACCGGCTGGCCGGACTTGCCCGCTTCGAAAACCCCGCCTTCCTGGACCGGCTCCGGCTCGCCCAGCAGGCCGCGACCTCGGCGCCCGAGCAGGTGAACGGCTCCCTGTTCGGAATGATCCAAAGCACCTTGATGGTGGGCAGCCTGCTGGGCGTGCTGCTGGTCATCAGCCCTGCCGTCACCCTGATCACCATCGTGGCCGCGCTCCCCGCGCTGTTCGTCCAGCTGGCGATCAGCCGCCAGCAGGCCGACATGATGTGGCGGATGAGTCCCCGGACCAGACGGCGGATGTTCTATCAGGCGCTGATGCTGGACCTGACCGCGATCAAGGAGACCCGGCTGTTCGGCTCCGGCGGATTCCTGCTGGGCCGCATGCGCGAGGAAACCCAGAAGATCAACCGGGCCGAGGAGCGGCTGGACCGCAAGGTCCTTGCCGGGCAGGGGCCGCTGGCGGTGCTGGGCGCGGCCGTGGCGGCCGGCGGTCTGATCTGGATGATCGACGTCACGGCGCGCGGCGGGTTCAGCATCGGCGACGTCTCGGCGTTCATCGCCGCGGTCGCGGGCATCCAGGCCGCGCTGGGCGGCGTCGTGTCCAATGTGACCGAGGGCTACCACGCGCTGCTGATGTTCGGCCACTACCGCGACATCACCCGCGAACAACCTGACCTTCCCGTTCCCGTGAACCCTCGCAGCCTGCCCGCGCTGAGCGGCGCGATCCGGCTGGAGGACGTCTGGTTCCGCTACACCGACGACGGCCCCTGGGTGCTGCGCGGCGTCACCGTGACCATCCCGTTCGGGAGGTCGCTGGCGCTCGTCGGTCTCAACGGCGCGGGCAAGAGCACCCTGGTCAAGCTGCTGTGCCGGATGTACGACCCGACCAAGGGCAGCATCCGCTGGGACGGCGTGGACATCCGCGAGGTCGAGATCACCCAGTTGCGCCGCCGCATCAGCGCGGTCTTCCAGGACTACATGTCCTATGACCTGACCGCCGCCGAGAACATCGGCATCGGCGACCCCGAGCACCTGAACGACTCCGAGCTGATCCACACGGCCGCGCATCGGGCCGGCGCCCACGACCTCGTCACCCGGCTGCCTCGCGGGTACGCCACCATGCTGTCGCGCATCTTCGTCTCCGACGACGACGATCCGGAGCGGGGCACCACCCTGTCCGGCGGGCAGTGGCAGCGGATCGCCCTGGCCCGCGCGCTGATGCGCACCGACCGGGAGCTGCTCATCCTGGAC
Organism: Streptosporangium sp. NPDC000396; assembly: GCF_042898655.1. Classification (NCBI taxonomy): domain Bacteria; kingdom Bacillati; phylum Actinomycetota; class Actinomycetes; order Streptosporangiales; family Streptosporangiaceae; genus Streptosporangium; species Streptosporangium sp. NPDC000396. The sequence goes on along the minus strand of NZ_JBIAZA010000004.1, from coordinate 65,522 downwards.
GAGCCGAGCGCCGGGCTGGACGCCGCCGCCGAGCAGGCCGTGCACGACCGGCTGCGTGAGCATCAGGGCGGCGCGACCAGCCTCCTCATCTCGCATCGCCTGGGCGTGGTGCGCCGGGCCGACCGGATCGTGGTGCTCCAGGACGGCCAGATCACCGAAGAAGGCAGCCATGACGAGCTGATGGCCGCCGGAGGGGAGTACGCCCGGCTGTTCACCATCCAGGCGTCGAACTACGTGGACGACCCGGCTCAGCCGCAGGGCCCGCTCCCGTCGCCCGCGGAGAGGGAAACATGTCCCGGTTGATCACGTCGGGCGCGCTGACCGTCCTGACCGTCGCCGCGGCGCGGTGGATCCGGCGCACCTTCGTGGTGATCACCGTCAGCGGGCGGAGCATGACCCCCACGCTGAACCCGGGCGATCGGGTGCTGATCCGGCGCGGCACCCGCACCCTCCGCAGGGGCAGCATCGTGGTGGTCACCCGCCCGGCCAGGGCGGCGGGCTGGCGAGACAGCCCGCCCGCCGCCCGCGCCCCGAAGGGGACGCGCTGGTACATCAAACGCGCGGTGGCCCTGGCGGGCGATCCCTATCCGCCGGGGGCGGGCCGCACGGGCGTGGTCCCCGACGGCCACATCCTGGTCATCGGGGACGGTCCGCTGAGTACCGATTCCAAGCAGCACGGCCCGTGTCCCCGCGACCAGGTCCTGGGGGTCGTGGTACACCGTTTCCAGCGACCCGGCACCCCCACCCCGTCCACCGGCTAGATCGATCGGTCATGCCGGCGGAGCCGATTCGCCAGGTCTACGACGTTTTCCGGAGCGGCACCTCGGAGCACAGCGCGTCGGCATACTCCTGCATGAGCCCCGCCATCTGTTCGAGATAGTCGGTCAGCAGGGCCAGTTCGGCATCCGAGTATTGGCCGTTCAGCTTGTCGAGCCGCTCCCTGAGTGACTGGAAGACCTGTTTCGCCTCGGCCGACGGCAGCGGGACGACCACGACCTTACATCCGCCCCGGACGGCGGGCTGGCGGCGCGCGAGGCCCGCCCGTTCCAGCCGGTCGACCATCTCGGCGACCAGGGCGGCGGTCAGCCCGGTGAGGCGGGCGAGCCGGGCGATGTGGATCGGCCCGGTCTGGTGCAGGAGGTCGACGCACTGCTGATCGACCGGCTGCAGCCCGAGCCGGGCGGCCGCCTCGTACGACAGCCTCGTCATGGCGAGGCCGAGTGCCCGGTTCTGCGTCGTCAGCTGCCCGGCCGCATCGCCGGCGACGCCATCGATCGCACGGGGCGCCGACCGCTCGGCCGCGCCGCTGACGACGCCGTCGAGCACGTGGGTCGCCAGCCGCCTGGTCACACCGCCGACGCCGTCAAGCACCCGGCCGGACACTTTGTGTATCTTCCTGCGACCGGTGTCATCGTTCGCGTTCACGGACGGTGGCACCGGAACAAACGGGGCAAACTGAATCGCCCCTCCCGCAGGCGGCCGGGCCCGCTCGATCGCGTCTTCCGTGTTCGCCAGTTCAGGGTCCTGGCGAAGGATCCGCTGATGCAGTTCGCGAAGCCGTTCACCGGGCTCGTTACCGAGCTCTTCGCGCAAGCGGTTGCGCGTGTCCGCGTAGCGGGCCAACGCCTCGGTCACCCTGCCGCACCGATACAAGGCGAGCATGAGGGGCGCGATCAGATTCTCCGCCAGGGGATATTGCTCCACGATGCACTCAAGGCCGACGGCGACCTCCGCGTGCCGTCCCAGCACCAGTTCGCAGTCGCTGAGGTCCGCCAGTACGGCGATGTGCTCGTCATGCAGCTTGCGTCTGGTCCGGGCCGCCCAGGATCCTTCGATACCGGCCAGCGCGGGGCCGTGCCACAGCTCGGCCGCCTCGCGCCAGCGCCGGGCCGCCAAGGCCATGTCTCCCGTCTCACGTGCCTCGCGCGCCTGTCCGGCCAGGGCCCGCACGTGGAACACGTCGACCTGATCGGCTGCGATCTCCAGCCTGTATCCGCCCATGCTGACACGCCGCAACTCGACCGCCTCGTGTGCGCCCAGCAGGCGCCGCAGCCGGGTGATGTGCCCGTAGATGACGTTTCGCTTCTCGACGGGAGCATCGCCTCCCCAGATCCGATGCGCCAGCGTGTCGATGCTGAGCGTCGTTCTCGGCGCCAGGGCGAGACTGGCCAGGACGCACGCCTGTTTGGGCGGGCCACTGCGTCGCCAACCGTCCGTTTCGGCTATCTCCACCGGCCCGAGCAGTTTGACCAACATGGATGAGATCTCCTGTGTCTGCGAAAGACCGACACCTCAGGTCTCCCGGCCTCGGCCTTTCGTGATCTCCATGATCGGCTGAGGCGTCCGGCCGGGGTCGATTCGGCGGTCTGGTCCACATGGTGGTTCGACGTCACGCGGGCGGGCAGGTGCCACGGCCCGTTGTCATGCCATCTGGTTGCCGCGACGGATCAGGGCCCATCGGTTTCGCAGGGGTCGCACCCCGAAGCTGTCCCGGATCCCGTACACCACGAACCGGTGACGCGGAAGGGATCAGACAACGAAGATCAAATTTCCGGACGCGGCGCCGCGAACGGCGCCCTTACCGAGCCGGTACCCGCTGTCGAAACGCGGGCCAAGTCCACCGGCTAAGCCGCGGGTGGCTTCGCCGTACGGGCTCGCGCCCCGTCCCGTGCCGGTGACGCGAGCGGACGCGGGCGCGGCGACGCCTCCCGGCCCATGGCGGCGGTCACAAGAACTGCCGGGATCGTCTTCCTCATCATGTGCTGCATCGGCTCCCCCTGATGTCGATCCGATACCTCCGAACGCCGATGGGCGGGAGATCAGATCCACCCGTCTGCTCCCCCGGCACCGCGCCGTCAGATCAGAATGACCTGACGATCTTCCCTATGCAAGATCACTATGGGTCATCGCCCCTCACACCGGTGTGAGGGGACTCCGCTCACAACCGGTTCACCATGAGACTTGCGGCAAGACCCCCCGAAAGGCCTCTGAATCCGCCCGGCGGCAACCGGAAACGAAGGCCCCGGATTCTTGTTCTGCAAGATCCGGGCCCTTCGTCTCCGGCGGCTCGTCAGGGCGCATGCCCCGGACCGGTCCCGCGGCCCTCACCGTGACCGCTGCAGGCCTTGCCAGGTCACCGAGCCGCGCAGGTGCTGCCCTTTTTCGGGGTCTTTCCGTTGAGCAGGTAGCCGTTCACCAGGTCGGCGACGCAGCGGTTGCCGCTGAAGTAGGCGCCGTGGCCCTCGCCCTCGTAGGTGACCAGCACGCCGGTCTTCAGCTGCGCGGTCAGCTTGGGGGCCCACTTGTACGGCGTGGCCGGGTCGCCCTTGGTGCCGATCACCACGATCGGCGCGGAACCGGTCGCGTCGACCTTCTTGGCCTTGTCGCTCCCGGCGACCGGCCACATCCGGCAGATCGAGCCCAGGCCGGGGCCGCCGAACAGCTTGGAGACCTTCCTGGCCGCCTTCTCCGTCCTGGCCACCGCCGCGGCCCCCGGGCGCTCGGCGTTGTCCACGCAGCTGATCGCCGGGAAGCTGCTCATGAGCGTCGAGTAGCCGCCGTCGGGCTTGCGGCCGGTGTAGAGGTCGGCCAGCGCCAGCAGGCCGTTCCCGTCGCCCTTGAGTCCCGCCGCCACGGTCTGCTCCAGCATCGGCCAGGCCAGGGGCGAGTAGAGCGCCGCGCTGACGCCGATGGTGGCCAGGCCCTGAGTGAGCTTGCGCCCGCCCACGGTGAGCGGCTTGGCCCGCAGGCGCTTCAGCAGGCCCTCGACGCTCCGGTTCGCGGCGGTGACGTTGGATCCGAGGTCGCAGCCCTGTTTGACACAGTCGGCCAGGAACGACTCGTAGGCCTGCTGGAACCCGGCCGCCTGGGCCAGCGTGCGCTGCTCGAAGGTGACGGTGGGGTCCAGCGGAGCGTCCAGGACGAACCGGCCCACCTTCTCGGGGTATTCCGTGGCATAGACCGCGCCGAGGTGCGTGCCGTACGACATGCCGACGTAGTTGAGCCGCGGGTCGCCCAGCGCCTCGCGGATCCGGTCCAGGTCGTGGGCGGAGTCGACCGTGCCGACGTGCGGGAGGATCTTGCCGGAGGTCTTCGCGCAGGCCGCGGCGAAGGCTCGGACGGCCTTCTCCATCTTCGCCCGTCCGGCGGCCCCCTCGGACATGGTGTTCAAGGAGAAGTAGCGCTCCATGTCCGCGGCGGTGCCGCAGACGACGGGGGAACTGCGCTCGACCCCGCGCGGGTCGAAGCTGACCAGGTCGTAGCGGGCGCCCACGGTGCTCAGGGCCTTGGCGACCTGGGCCAGGCTGTCCACACCAGAGGCGCCGGGGCCGCCGAAGTTGAAGACCAGCGAGCCGATCCGGGCACCGGTGGCCTTGATCCGGATCAGCGCGATGTCGACGGTCTCGCCGTCCGGCTCGTCGTAGTCGAGCGGCACCGCCAGCTTGCCGCACTCCAGCTTGGGGTCGGGGGCGGCCGCCCGGCCGTCGGGCCCGGTCAGGCCGGTGCAGGAGGACCAGGCGACATCGCCCGAGGCGGCCGTCGCGGCGGTCGCGGCGGTCGCGCCGCCTCCGCCGAGGGCCACAAGAGTGGTGCACACGAGCGCCGTCGTCAGGATTCTTCTCATGCCCTCCAGCGTGATCATTTCACTCGCGGCCGTGTAGTGCCATCGGGCATCGATCCGGGGTGACAGCCGGTATCCGGCCGAGGTGATAAATGTCAGATCCGGCCGCGCGGCGAGCGCCCCCGCGACCCTTCCGGGCTGCGGATACGTAAACCTTCCGATGCGCCGCACCAGGTGTGAAACCACAATCAGGCAGGTGGTCACCCTGTTGCCTGCCGATCTGAGCCGCGTCGTCCTCCACCGGTGGGCGAGCGTGGACCCGCGCGAGAGCGGACTGGCCGACTATCGCGATCCGTTCGGCGGCGCCGCCAGGCCCTGGCAGTACACACGCTGGACAAGCGAGGAGAAGCCCGTCGGGTTCCCCGCGACCGAGCTGGTGCCGTCATGGACGGCGAGCACCCCGCCGGGGTCCTGGCTGGAGGTCGAGCTCCAGGCCCGCACCGTCTCGGGCGCCCTGACGAAGTGGTACGTGATGGGCCGCTGGGCCGAAAGCGACAGCGACATCCATCGCACCTCACTGCCCGGCCAGGGCGACGACGACGGTGACGTCGCCGTGGACACCTACGTGGCCACCAGCCCGGTCGTCGCCTACCGGCTCAGGTTCACACTGTACGGCTCGGGCGCGAAGGTCCACCGGGCCGGGGTGATGGCCTCGGCGGTGCCCGCCAGGACGGCGGTGCCGGTGAGCCCGCCCGGAGAAGGCGGGGAGATCGAGCTGGACGTGCCCCGCCGGTCGCAGAAGCTCCACTCGGGGCACTTCCCCCAGTGGGACGGCGGCGGGGAGAACTGGTGCAGCCCGGCCTCGATGAGCATGGTGCTCGCCTACTGGCGGCGCGGCCCGGAACGGGAGGACCTGTCCTGGATCTCGCCGGACGACCCGTGCCCCGCCGTGGACCACGCCGCCCGGGACATGTACGACCACAGCTACCAGGGCACCGGAAACTGGCCGTTCGGCCTCGCCTACGCCGGCCGGTACGGCCTGACCGGGTTCGTCACCCGCCTGCGCTCGCTCACCGAGCTGGAACGGTTCATCCGCGCCGGAATCCCGGTGATCACCTCCCAGTCGTTCCGGGAGCACGAGCTGCCCGGGGCCGGATACTCCACCGGCGGTCACATCATGGTCGTCGTCGGTTTCACCGCCAACGGTGACGTCATCGCCAACGACCCCGCCGCGCCGGACGACCGCGCGGTGCGGCGGGTCTACCCGCGGGCCGCGTTCGAGAACGTCTGGCTCCGCGGTTCCGGCAGTGGCGGGATCGTGCACGTCGTCCACCCGCCCGACACTCCCCTGCCCGCCTCCGACGGCAATTGGTGATCAATGCTGAACGACTCCCCCATCCGCCCCATCGACGTGGCCAGGGTGGACGACCGTCCCCTCTGGGTGGAGATCCTCGGGGAGGAGGTGTGGTGGGACGAGCCTCGTCCGCATGAGGGCGGGCGCCGGTGCGTGGTCCGGCGCGGACCCGACGGCGTGCCGCGCGACGCGATCCCGCAGGGCTGGAACTCCCGTAATCGCCTCATCGAGTACGGCGGGCGCTCCTGGCGTCCCCTGCCGGACGGCCGGGTCGTCTTCACCAACTGGGCCGACCAGCGGATCTACCTGTACGGCGGGCCCTCCACCCCCGGCGAGATCACCAGCCAGACGGCCCCTCCCGGCGACGGCGGGCAGCCGGTGCCCCTCACCCCCGACGACGGCGCCCGCTACGGCGACCTTTACCTGCCGCCGGGCCGCCGGGAGGTCTGGGCCGTCCGCGAGATCCACCCCACCGCCCCGGAGAGCGGCAAGGCCGGAACCGGCGCTTCGGAAGCCGGTGATCCGGGGATCGGCGCGTCCCGCTCCGAGGTCCCGGGTCCCGCCTCCCGGCCGTTCCCCCGCCGGGATCTGGTGGCGGTGCCGCTGGACGGCGGACCGGTGCGGGTCATCGTCACCGCCCAGCACTTCCTGATGAACCCCCGCCTCTCACCGGACGGGACGCACGTCGCCTGGATCGGCTGGGACCACCCGGCCATGCCCTGGGACGGCACCGAACTGTGCGTGGCCCCCCTGGAGGCCGGCGGTCACGCCGGGCCGTACCGGGTGGTCGCCGGAGGGCCCGAAGAGTCGGTGATCCAGGCCGAGTGGCGTGACGACGGCGCGCTCTACGCGCTCACCGACCCGGACGGCTGGTGGAACCTGCACCTGGTCCCCCTCGACGGCTCCGGGGCCCGCAACCTGGCCCCGATCCAGGAGGACTGCGGCGACGCCGTCTGGCGGCTCGGCAACACCTGGTTCGCGCTCGCGGGTGACAAGGTCGTCATCGTGCACGGCACCCCCGGCCGCCGCCACCTCGGTGTGCTGGACCCGGCCACCGGCAAGATCAACGATCTCGACGCCCCGCCCACCTACTGGAATCCCACGGTCTCCACCGGCGGGGACCTGGTGGCGGGGGTGGGCGCCTCGCCGTACACGCCGTTCGAGGTCGTCGCGGTGAACCTGCGCACCGGCGCGCACGCCGTGCTGTCCCCGAGGAAGGAGCTGCCCGGCCGCGAGGTGCTCCCCGCCCCCGAGGCGGTGACCTTCGACGGCGTGCACGCGCACCTCTACCCGCCGCGGGGCGCCACCGGCCCCGCCCCCTATGTGATCTTCGTACACGGCGGGCCGACCAGCGCCAGCACGATGGTCCTCGACCTGGAGATCGCCTACTTCACCAGCCGGGGCATCGGGGTGGCCGACGTCAACTACGGCGGTTCCACCGGCTACGGCCGTGCCTACCGGGAGCGGTTGCGCCACCAGTGGGGCGTGGTGGACGTGCGCGACTGCGAGACGGTGGCCCGCGGGCTGATCGCCGACGGGCTGGCGGATCCCTCGATGGTCGCGATCCGGGGCGGCAGCGCGGGCGGCTGGACGTCGCTGGCCGCGCTGGTGCACAGCGAGGTGTTCCGCGGCGCGGTGGGCCACTACGCGATCAGCGATCCGGAGGGTTGGGCGGCCGAGACCCACGACTTCGAGTCGCGTTACCTCGACGGCCTGATCGGCCCGCTCCCCGAGACCCGGCAGCGCTACCTGGACCGGTCTCCCACCCTGCACGCGGACCGCGCGTCCGGCCCGGCGCTGCTCATGCACGGCCTGGAGGACGCGATCGTCGATCCCGTTCAGGCGGAGCGGTTCGCCGCGGCACTGGAGCGCGAGGGCACGCCGTGGGCGTATCTGACCTTCCCCGGCGAGCAGCACGGCTGGCGCCGGGAGGAGACCATCGTCGCCGTCCTGGAGGCCGAACTCGCCTTCTACGGCCTGATCTTCGGTTTCCCGACGCCCGAGGTGCCACCACTGACCCTGCGGGGTATGCACTCATGATCAACCGTTTTCGGGGGGGCCGTTTCCATGAATGAGGTCGCACAGATCTGCTCGGACCTGATCAGGTTCGACACCACCAACCCGGGTGCCGGCGAACGTCCGGCTGCGGAATACGTCGCCGGGCTGTTATCCGACGTCGGCATCGAACCGGTGGTGTTCGAGTCGGCGAAGCATCGCACCAGCGTGGTGGCCAGGATTCCGGGCGACTCGCCCGAAGCCCTGCTGATACACGGCCATCTGGACGTGGTCCCGGCCGAGCCCGCCGACTGGCGGATCCACCCCTTCTCCGGGGAGGTCGCCGACGGCTGCGTCTGGGGCCGGGGGGCGGTGGACATGAAGGGCACGCTGTCGATGACGCTCGCCCTGGTCCGCGACTGGGCTCGGCGCGGCGTGCGGCCCACGCGGGACATCGTGCTGGCCTTCCTCGCCGACGAGGAGGCCACCGGCGAGTACGGCTCGCGGTACGCGGCGCGGCAGCACAGGGAGTTGTTCGACGGCTGCACCGAGGCGATCAGCGAGTCGGGCGGCTACAGCGTCGAGGTCCCGGACGCGCGGATCTACCCCGTCGCGGTGGGCGAGCGCGGCACCGCCTGGATGAAGCTCACCGCCCACGGCGTCGCGGGCCACGGCTCCCGGCCGCCGAAGGACAACGCGGTGGCCGAGCTCTGCCACGCCCTGTCCAGGATCGCCTCCTATCAGTGGCCGGTACGGCTGACGCCCAGCGTGGCGGCGCTGATCACCAGTCTGGCGGACATCCTCGGCGAGAGCATCGACTACGACCGCCTGGAGGAGGAGGCCGAGCGGCTCGGCCAGGCCGGCACCCTGTTCAAGGCGCAGATCCGCAACTCGGCGAACCCGACGATGCTCCAGGCGGGCTACAAGGTCAACGTGGTCCCCGGCACCGCCACCGCGCACGTGGACGGCCGGTTCCTGCCCGGCTACCGGGAGGAGTTCCTTGAGACGATCGACCTCCTGCTCGGCCCGAAGGTCACCCGCGAGTTCGTCAACCTTGAGGACGCCCCCTCCGCTCCGATGGACTCGCCGTTCTTCGAGCGGCTGTGCGCCGCGCTCGTCGCCGAGGACCCGGTCGCGCGGCCCGTGCCGTACGTGATGTCGGGCGGCACGGACGCGAAGTCCTTCGCCGAGCTCGGCATCAAGGGCTACGGTTTCGCGCCCCTGATGCTCACCCCGGAGCTGGACTACTACGGCATGTTCCACGGCGTGGACGAGCGGGTCCCGGTCGAGGGCCTGGAGTTCGGCGTCCGCGTCCTGGACCGTCTCCTCACCGCCTGACCTCATCACCGCCGGACGGCTCCGGGGGCCGGAGCCGTGACCGGCGGATCCGGCGGGCTCAGCGGAGTTTGGGGTCCAGGGCGTCGCGGACGACGTCGCCTAGGAGCAGGAAGCTGAGCACCGTCGCGGTGAGGAACAGCGATGGGAAGACGAGCAGGTAGGGGTGCTCGGAGAAGTATGTCTGGGCGGCGTTGAGCTGCAGGCCCCAGGAGACCTCCGGGTACTGCAGGCCGACGCCCAGGTAGTCGAGGGTGGCCTCACCGGCGATGACGTTGCCCACGTTGAGCATGGCCACCACGAAGACCGGGGCGATCGCGTTGGGCAGGATGTGCTTGAACATGATCCGCAGGTCGCCCGCGCCGAGCATGCGGGCGGCGGCGACGAAGTCCATGTCGCGGACCGCGATCACCTGGGCGCGCATCAGGCGGGTCATCGTGGTCCAGCCCAGCACGACCAGCACCAGGGTCATCGCCCAGAAGCCGTGCTCGGGGAAGGCGATCAGGATCACGGTCGCGCCCAGCACGAAGGGGATGCCGAAGAACACGTCGGTGAGGCGGGAGATGAACGCGTCCACCCAGCCGCCGTAGTAGCCGGCGAGCAGGCCGAGCACGATCGAGATGAGCAGCGCGAAGGCCGTCACCGCGATGCCGATCATGACGGAGGCACGGGTGCCGTGCACGATCTGCGACCAGTAGTCACAGCCCTGTGTGTCGTAACCGAACACCGCGCCGCCGGTCGGACGCGTGAACAGGCGTATGTTGCAGCCCTGGTAGGGGCCGAGCCGGGTGAACAGGCCGGGGAACAGCGCCATCGCGACGGCGATCACCAGGATCACCATCGAGAACCAGAAGATCACCCGGCGGCGCAGCTCCAGCCAGGCGTCGTACCAGAGGGACCCGGGCCGGGTCCGGACCGCCTCCTCCTCCACGACCTGGGCCTCAACCACGGCGGATCCTCGGGTCGAGCACGCCGTACAGGAGGTCGACGAGCAGGTTGACCAGAATGAAGATCATCACGAGCACGGTGACGATGCCCACGACGACGGGCCCCTCCTGGAGCTCGATGGACTGGAAGACCTGCTGGCCGATGCCCGGCAGGTTGAAGATGCCCTCGGTGACGACCGCGCCGGCCATCAGGGTGCCGAAGTCCACGCCGAGGAAGGTGATCACCGGGATCAGCGAGTTGCGCAGCGCGTGCCTGCCGATCACCCGTCTCCGGCGCAGCCCCTTGGCGCGGGCCGTGCGGATGTAGTCGGCCCGCATGTTCTCGATCAGGCTGGTGCGGGTCAGCCTGGCCACGTAGGCCAGGCCGAACGAACCGAGCACCATGCCCGGCAGCAGGTAGCTCATCGGCCACCCCTCGTCCACCCCCGCGGTCGGGAACAGTCCGAGGTTCAGGCCCAGCATGATCTGCGCGGTGTAGCCGACGACGAAGACCGGCACCGCGATGATGAACGTGGTCCCCGCCAGCACCGCCGTGTCGGCGATCCCGCCCCGGCGCAGCCCCGCGATCACGCCGAGGCCGATGCCGACCACGAGCTCGAAGATCCAGGCGGTGACGGCGAGCTGGGCCGTCACCACCCACCGCCCCTGGAGCAGCTCACTGACCGGCTGCCCGGTGAAGGTCTCCCCCAGGTCGCCCTGGAAGGCGTTCAGCATGTAGAGGCCGTACTGGACGATCAGCGGGTCGTTGAGGTGGTAGCGCTCCCTGAGCGTGTGGAGAACCGCGTCGGGCAGGGGCTTGTCGCCCGCCAGGGCCAGGATCGGGTCGCCGGGCAGGGCGAAGACCATCGCGTAGATCAGGAACGTGGTCGCGAAGAAGACCGGGATGGCCTGGGCCAGCCGCTGGAGGGCGTATTTCACGACGCCGTCCCAAGGGGAGACCCCGGAGCGAGGAGCTCCGGGGTCGGGTGTGCCTCGTGGATCAACTACTTCACCGTGATCGTGTCGAGGTTCGGGCTGTAGGCGTCGATCTGGACTCCGCCGATCTTGTTGGAGTATCCGGCCTGGTCCTGCCAGTTCCACAGCGGGATCATCGGCATCTCACGGAGCGCGAGGTCCTCGGCCTTCTGGTAGAGCGGGATGCTGGCCTCCATGCTGGCGGCGGAGTTGGCCTGGGTGAGCAGGTCGTTGAACTCCTTGTTCTCCCAGCCCATCCGGTTGCCCTCGCCCCACATCGGCTGCAGGTAGTTCTGCGGGCTCGGGTAGTCCATCACCCAGTTGTTGCGGTACGGCCCGTCCTGCTTGTGCGCGCGGAGCGTGGACAGGTAGTCGGCCGCCGGGATCTTGCGGAACTGGATGTCGGCGATCCCGAGGTTGTCCTTGAGCTGGTTGGCCACCGCGGTCATCCACTGCTCATAGCTCGGGTCGGCGTTGGAGAAGTAGAGGTTCATCGTGCCGCTGAAGCCGCCCGCCTTGTCGAACAGGGCCTTGGCCTTGGCCTTGTCGAAGACGCACGCCTCGCCGCAGGCCGTCTCCCGGTAACCCGGCACCAGCGGCGCCAGCAGCGAGCCCATCGGCTTGAACGTGCCGTTGAACACCGCGTCCACGATCGCCTGCCGGTCGATGGCCATCGAGATGGCCTTGCGCAGGTCGGGGTTCTGGAACCGCTTGTCGTAGACCGGGAGGCCCAGATAGTCCATGGTCCCGCTCGGCGTGGACACGAACCGGTCGGCGAGCAGCCGCTTGGCCTCCGACGCGCTCGCCGGGGGGATCGTCTGGAGCAGGTCCACCTTGCCGGCCCGCAGGTCCACGTAGGCGGTGTCGCGGCTCTCGTAGATCTTGAAGTTGATCGCGTCGGACTTGGCGGGGCGGAGGCCGGCGTAGCCGTCGAACTTCTTCACCCTGATCTGCCGGTTGCGCACCCACTCGCCGTCCAGGGCGAAGGGACCGTTGCCGATCGGCTTGACGTCGTAGGCCGCCGGGTTGGTGAAGGCGGCCTTGGGCATCGGGGCGAACCCGGTGTAGGCCAGGGTGATCGGGAACTGGCTGAACGGGCCGGTCAGCGTCACCTGGAGGGTGTTCGGGTCCACGACCTTGAGCCCGCTGAGCTTGTCGGTCGCGGGCTTGGGAGCCTCCTCCGAGCCCTCGGGGGCTTCGGGGTTCAGCTTGTCGTAGCCCTCGACGTTCTCGAAGTAGTAGTTGTTGGTCCACGCGTTGGGACCGTAGGCCGCGGCGTTCCACGCGTCGGCGAAGCTCTCGGCGGTCACCGGCTCGCCGTTGTGGAACTTCTGCCCCGGCTTGATCTTGATTGTCCAGACCTTCTGGTCCTTGCTGGTCACCGACTCGGCGGCCCGCATCTGCGGCTGGCCCTTCGAGTCGATGACCACCAGCGTGTCGAACAACGCCTGCAACACGGTGATCGAGTAGCTGCTGGAGGTGTTGCCAGGGGTCAGGTGGTCCGGCTCCGTCAGCCCCACCGAGAACTCCTTGGCGCCCTGCTTTCCTCCGGAGCTCGACGCCTGCTGGCCGCCGCACGCGCCCACGGCGAGCATCGTCGCCAGGAGGACGGCAGAGCCTCGCGTCCTCGTCAAGACCGTCACTGTTCCTCCCAGGGGTATTGCGGAGAGGGTAAAGACGCGATCAAGCCGGGACATCGGAGAGTTTACGTATTCCCTATAGTCGGTGGTTTGCGGCACGCTGTGCGTGGAGGAGACCATGGACCAGATCACCCTGAGCCCGCGCCACCTCCATGCGTTCACCGAGGTGGGCTTCCAGGTCGCCGGGCGCGGTGGCGCATCCGGTGCGATGCGCGCCCTGCGCGAGATCATCCCGCTGGAGGCCTACGAGTTCGTCGCCTACGACCCGGCGACCGGGCGGCATCGCAGCCTGGTCTCCGACGGCTACACGCGCGTGGACCGCGACGCCGCCGAGGAGTATGTCCGGCTCGACTCCTACCGCCGGGCCAAGGAGTGCCGGGTTCCGCTGGTCATGGGCGCCCCGGGCACCGAACGCTACTTCCGGCGCCATCTGGAGCCGTACGGCTGGCTCGCCGGGCTGACCACTCCTCTGTTCCTGGCCGAGGGTCGCTACACCGGCCTGCTCCACCTGAACGCCCGTGACCCGGAGGCCTTCTCCGCCAAGACCAGCGCGCTGATCAGCGCCGTCTCCCCCACCCTGGCACATGTCACCGACCTCAGCCGCTGCGTGATCGACCCCCTCGGCCTGCCGCCGGGCTTCCACGCGGCGGCCTTCGACCGGGGCGGCACCCGCAGGAACGTCGCCGACACCCCCGCCTCGCAGGCCATCGCCGCCGAGCCCGCCATGGCCGAACTGGCCAGGGAGTTCATCGACTCCCGCGAGCTCAACCGGCGCGGGCTCTGGCTCGACAGGACCGGGCAGTGGCGTGAGGTGCGGCTCATGCGCGCCGCCGTCGGGCCGCACGGCGCCATCCAGGGCGCGGTGATCGCCGAACGGCCGTGCGCGCTGCCGTACGAGCTGACCGGCAGGGAGATCGAGGTGATCACCCGGGTCGCGCTCGGTGACTCCAACCCGCAGATCGCGGCGGCCCTCGTGCTGAGCGTCCGGACGGTCACCACCCACCTGGAGCACATCTTCGCCAAGCTGGGGTGCGAGAGCCGGACCCGGCTCACCACCAAGGCCCTCGCCGAGGGCCTGTGCCGGCTGTTCGTCTGATCTCCGGTCGCCCAGCCGTCCCCTGGCCGCCTGGCACCGGCTCATCTGACCCCACCTCCTCTGGCCCCGCCTCCTCTGGCTCCGGCTCCTCTGGCTCCGGCTCAGCCGCCCCCGGCTCGTCCGGCCCCGGCCAGGCTGATCTCGGGTACCGCGACCGGCTCCAGCGCGAGTTCGAACCAGACCCTGTTGGTCCCCGCCTCCCGGGTCAGACCCCAGCGATGCGCCAGCGCCTCCAGCAGCGGCAGACCCCGGCCTCCGGTGGCGTCCGCGGGGGCGTGGCACACGCAGGGCACCGCGAGCGAGCCCTCGTCCTGGACGCACACCCGCACGCTCCGCGCCGAGCAGACGACCGTCACGGTGAACGCCCCGCCGTCCCCGGACCGGGAGTGGACCACCGCGTTCGTGGCGATCTCGCTGGTCAGCAGCACGCAGTCGTCGTGGCGCGGATGGTCACGGCCCAGGGTCATCGAGACCAGGCGGCGGGCCCGCGCCACCTGGTCCGGGGAGCCCGCCAGGCGGAGAACCCATTCGATGCTGTCGTACTCCGACGAGTCCATACGGCCCCTCCGATGCTGTCCGCGCCTCTGGAAGGACGCGTCGCACGGAAAGGGAGATGTCTCGGAAAAGTACGGGTTCGATCACTTACCGGATAGACAGGTGGGGCTTGCCAAGAGGCTCCTCGCCTGCGTTGCCGCCCCTGCCGCCACTTGTGGTCCCATCCGTCACAGCCGGTGCCAGCGCGCCTCGAAGAAACAGTAGACCGCGAACAGCAGCAGGCCTACCGCGACGACCCCCAGGAGCCACGGCCCGGCCGGGGTGTCGGTCAGCGCGCGCAGGGTCGAGTCGACGCCCTTGGCCTTGTCGGGGTCGTAGGTGATCGCGGCCTGGACGACGAAGATTCCGGCGACCGCCGCGATCACACCGCGGGCCAGGTATCCGGCCATGCCGAGCTTCTCGGCGAGCCGGCGTGCCCTCGGAGACATCTCACCGGTGCGCAGATCCGAAAGGAACTTCTTCTTCCATCCCTCGTAGATCCAGTAGACGCTCAACCCGATCACGCCCAGCCCGGCCAGGCCCACGAGCAGCCGGCCACCGGGCAGGCCCATCAGCCTGCCGGTGAGGTCCTGCGAGCTCTTGTCGGTCGAGCTGCCCGCGTCGCCCCACAGGAGCACGCCGAGAAGCGTCGCCACGATCAGCCCGTAGACGACCGTCCGCCCCGCGGACTCGACCCGCTCCTTGACCTGGCCTCGGCCGAGGACCGCCTCCGAGAGCTGCCAGAGGGTCAGCGCGGCGAAACCGACGGCCATCAGCCAGAGCAGCACCGTGCCGAACGGCTGCTCGGCCACCGTCTCGACCGCGCCGGTCTTGTCGGCCTCCTTGCCTCCGCTCCCGCCGCCGAAGGCGATCTGCAGGGCCAGGAGCCCGATCAGCCCGTAGAGGACGCCGCGGCAGGCCAGCCCGAGCCGGGCCAGCCGGCCCATCGTCTCGCTGTTCGCCGCTCTGCGTACGGCGCCTTCCACCTGAGCGCTGTTCATACCAATGCGCCCTTACCGGTCAGGGGCGAGGCAAACCTCAGCTTTCCGGCATGGCGTCCAGCCGTCGCAGTATGACGCCCTCACGCAGCGCCCACGGACACAGTTCCAACTCGCCCACCCCGAGCAGGTCCATCGTGGCGTCCGCGACGATCGCCCCGGCCAGGAGCTGCGGCGCCCGCCCCTCCGACACCCCGGGCAGTTCCGCCCGCTCCCGCAGGCCCATCGTGGTCAACCGGCCGGTCCACCTGACCAGGTCGGCGTGCCTGAGCACCCGGCGGACGTTCGGCCCCTCACTTGAGGGCGCGGCGCCGGTGATCCTCGCGAGCTGCCTGAACGTCTTGGAGGTCGCCACGGCGTGGTTGGCCTGGCCGTACCGCGCCACGTCACCCACAGTGCGGGCGATCTCCGCGCGCACGTGCCTGCGCAGCACCCGCACCTCGTCGGCCGTGGGCGGGTCGGCGGTGAAGAAACCGCGGGTGAGCCGCCCGGCCCCCAGCGGCAACGACACGGCCACGTCCGGCTGCTCGTCGATCCCCGAGGCGATCTCCAGTGAACCCCCGCCGATGTCCAGCACCAGCAGCCGCCCCGACGACCAGCCGAACCACCGCCGCACGGCCAGGAACGTCAGCCGCGCCTCGTCCTGGCCCGACAGCACCTCGATGTCGACCCCGGCGCCGGTCCTGAGCCGCCCGAGCACCTCCTCGCCGTTGACGGCCTCTCTGAGGGCCGAGGTCGCGAACGCCATGAGGTCTTCTACGCCTTTGTCCTCGGCGACGTGCAGGGCCTCCTCGACGAACTCCCGCAGGCGCGCCGCCCCCTTCTCGGAGAGCCGCTCACCGTCCTCCATGTGCTCGGCGAGCCTCAATTCCGCCTTGTGGGAGTACGCCGGCAGCGGCCGAGCTCCCCGGTGTGCGTCCACCACCAGTAAATGCACCGTGTTGGAACCAATGTCGAGAACACCCAGTCGCATGGATCGAAGTTACTACCGTTCCCGAGTCCCGCCGTCCGCCGCCAGCCGGTGGACGCTGACCGCGTATCCGCCTCCGTCGTAGGGGTCGCCGTCCCAGGTCGCCAGGCGCCGCTCCAGGACCAGCCCGGAGGCCGCGCACCACATGTCGTAGTCGGTCAGGCCGACCGTGGCGGAGGCGAGCGGGAGGTGCCCGGCGTCCAGCCCGAACCCGGCCACCAGCAGGCCACCGGGCCGCAGCACCGCCGTGAGCCTGGCGATGGCCTGGGCCTCGGTCCCGGGAGCGAGCAGGGGGATGACGTTCCCGGCGGCGACGACGAGGTCGAAGGGCTCCATGTCCGCCAGGTCGAGGCCGCTCAGGTCGGCCAGCGTCCAGGTCAGCTCCGGCGCCGCCCGCCTGGCCACCGCCAGCATCGACTCGTCCAGATCGACGCCCACGCAGTCGTACCCGAGCTCCGCCAGCCGGATCGCCACCCGCCCGGTTCCGCATCCGGCGTCCAGCACCCGCGTCCCCGCGGGCAGCAGCCCCGCGCAGAACCTCGCCTCTCCGTGCACGTCCTTCCCGGAGGCGGCCAGCTCGGCGAACCGCGCCGCGTACCGATCCCCGGAGTTCCCGCCCGCGATCTCCGCCCAGCGGCTTTTCAACTCACCCATCCGTCAAGGGTCCCACTCCCCCGCACCTCACGGTTCACCATCCCCTCGCGACCGGGCCCGCACACAACCGGGCCGGCGGGCGGGGCGTAGCCGGGCATCTCGCCGGGTACCGAATACCCAAAAAGGGAGAAAAGGAACAAATATGGACAGAGCGCGCGGGCCAACCATCGGACTCCTGGGTTCGTACGGCGGCCGCAACGTAGGGGACGAAGCCATCCTCACCAGCATTCTGAACAGCATCCGGCAGGGACGCCCCGACGCCATGACAGTGGTGTTCTCCCGCTCACCGGACCACACCCGCGTCCACCACGAAGGCGTCGAGGTCGTCGGATGGGAGGGCATGAGCCGCGAGCCCGTCTCCCAGATCATCAGCCGCCTCGACATCCTGATCCTCGGCGGAGGCGGCATCCTCTACGACACCGAGGCCCGCCGGTACCTGCGAGTGGTCCGGCTCGCCCAGGAGCAGAACGTCCCCGTCTTCACCTACGCGCTGGGCGCGGGGCCCCTCACCGACCGGCTGGACTGCTCGATGACGCGGGACACGCTCACGGCCGCCGCCAAGATCACCGTTCGCGACGAGGAGTCCAGACTCGTGCTGGAGGAGGTCGGGGTGATGAACGCGATCACCGTCACCGCCGACCCCGCACTGCTTCTCGAAGAAGAGGAGTTCGGCCAGGACCTGCTGCGCGCCGAGGGAGTGCCCGAGAGCGTGCGGCTGGTCGGCATGAGCGTGCGCGAGCCCGGCCGCGCCGCCGAGCACCTGGACGTGCAGGGCTATCACGAACTGCTCGCACACGTCGGCGACTTCCTGGTCCGCCGGCTCGACGCCTACATCGTCTTCGTCCCGATGGAACGCGACGACATCCGGCACTCGCACGCGGTGCTGTCCCACATGAACTCCGCCGACCGTTGCCGCGTGCTGCACGGCCACTACCGGCCACGCCAGCTCCTCGGCCTGGTGCGACACCTGGACCTCGTGGTCGGCATGCGGCTGCACTTCCTCATCTTCGCCGCGTTGCAGGGCGTGCCGCTGCTGCCGCTGCCCTACGCCGGGAAGGTCTTCGACTTCGCCCAGCAGCTGGGAGCGCCGGCCCTCAGCGGCGTCGTCAGAGAGGCCGCGGGTCCGCTGCTGGCGGAGGTCGACCGGGTGTGGGACGAACGGCCCGCGCACAGGGAACGGATCAACGCCCGCACCCCGGCTATGCGCGTCCGCGCCGCCGCGACGGCGGAACACCTCCTCGCCCAGCTCGACCGCATCGCGCCGTACACACCCGTCTGGGGCAGGACCGCGTAGAGAGCCAAGAGCCCTCTGGGCCTCGGAAAGAGCCCCTGGGCCGAGGGCCGGAGACTCGGGGGCACGGCGCCGGGCGCCAGGCCACTCCGCGTTCGACCGGTGGCCGCCAGCGGCGGTAGTCGGCCTGCCAGGCCGGATCGGTGGCGGCCTGGCGCCGGGCGGCACTCAGCAGGTCGTGATGCGGGTGGACGGTGAGGTTGCGCCCGGTGGCCGCGATCACCTGCTTGACCCGGGCGAAGATCCAGTTCGGGTCACTCGAGCGGGCCAGACGCCGCCGGAAGTAGGTCAGTGGAACGCCGCTGTCTCAACCCCGGTGAGCCCTCATAGGGTCACGCTTGGCCATGCATGGTGTCAACGATCTTGTGGGTGTATTGTTCGGGATCATCGCCGCTGGCCGTGGAGGACGTAGCGGACGAGGGCAAGCAGGTCCGGGTATGAACCCGAACCCCCCGACGGGCGAGCTGCATCCTGCGCCGTGTGGGTCATCAGAAATTGCCTGTGACACTAGGGCGCCCCAGACCACTACCCGGTGTCAAAGGAACCTCTGGGATGAAAGGAGTGCGGTCGTGCCGGATGATGCGCAACGGCTCACCTGCACATACGACGAATGCCAACAATCCTTACGGGCCTATGTTGTCAGCCGCTCCAGCCGACAGGTGGCCGATGAGGACCACAGCGAAGATCGACTATTTCGCGATCATCTCTAATGCCCCGACGGCGACGGCTGCGTGTCCCTGCGGGCCAAGTCCGCGAACACCGTAGGCAAGGTTGTGGAACAGACAGTGATCCGCGCCTACCGCATCGCCCCCACAGCTGATCATCCGAGGGGTGCAGGTGACGACTGAGATCTGTCACGCACACCTCACGCGTGATCCTCCCGGATCGCACAGGGCCTCGACCTCAACAGGTAACAGCTCATTCTGTCGGCTGGACAGCATGAGCTCATCACCGACTGTATCGGAGCAAAAAATCAAGACGTTACATCGCCGAGGCATGCACGACCGCCTCCGCTTTCCGCTCGTCCGTCCCCTCTTCCGGAGTGGCGTCGCCGCCGGCGTTGCTCTCGCATTCCTCATATCCGCACTGCCCTCAAGTGCCACCGCCAGCAGCGCAGCCCCTACGCCTGACCCGGCGAAGACCAGCAGCGCATCTCCTACGCCTACTCCGGCGAAGACCAGCAGCCCGTCCCCTACGCCTGACCCGGCGAAGCCCAGTGCGGCTCTCAAGGCCAGGCCTAACGACGGTTCCGGATACTGGCCGGACTTCTCGAACACCGGTTACACCAGAACGCCGGCCAACGCCGGAGGCCTGGGCTTGGGCGCGTACCCGGGCAAGCTCACCGACTACGCGAAGAACATGAGCGCGGCCAAGCCGCTGAGGCTCGAGTTCCCCGACAACAGCGTCATCTCCTTCAAGCGCTTCCGGGCTCTGAAGGTATCCATCTACGGCGACAATCTCACATTCGTCGGCTGCTTGTTCGAGGGCACGATTCCCAACGACAACCTCGTCCAGATCTACTCGGACACCAACATCAAGTTCCTCTACTCGACGTTCAAGCCGAGTTCCTACTCGAGGCCTCCCGGCAACGACGGCACCGTCTCGTCATCTCATTCCAAGCCCGGTACGCCCTTCAACAAGTCATGGCAGTTGATGACGACGATGAAGGAAGCCGTGGCCGTCATGGACCACAATGACATCTGGGGCAACGCGGGTTTGGAGATGGTGACGGGCTTCCCCGGCCGTCCGTCGACCTGGACGAACAACTACATCCATGACATGGCCGATACGGCGCGTGACGTCTACCATCACGACGGCATCGGTCCGCAGAGCGAGGGCGACGGCGGTCCGATGATCGTCCACCACAACACCCTGGCCTCGTTGGGCAACACCAATGCCCTGGCGCTGCAGGGCGACGGCGTATACAAGAACATCAAGTTCACGAACAACTATGTCTCCGGCTGGGGTTACGCGATTTCCATAGGCGTCGTCAACAACGCCAGGAACATCACCGTGACCGACAACGTCTTCTCGGCGGAACTCGAGCAGTTGTACGGCTTCCTGTACGGCAACCTCTGGGGTGGGAAGGCCCGCGGCTCCACCTGGCGCCGCAATCTCATCCAAGTCCGTCCAGGAGATGGCAACCACGAATATTCGACCGCCGACCATGGCAAATATCTGTGGCCGACCGGCTCTGAGACCCATACCACCGACTACACGGGCTGAGTCTTTTAACACGTGACGGCCGCCGCACTACACGCTGCTCTTCGTGAACCATGCCAACGGCGAAGAGCAGCGAGCCGATTCTCAGGCCGCAGCGGCTACTGCGGCATCGGCGGCACCAACGTCAAGTTAGGTGACCCATCGGGGTGGGGCGCCTGCCAGACGGGCCTGGTCCCGACTGAGGAGTAGCGCCGATTTCACCGGTACGGCTCGCCCCCGTCTCCTGGGGATGAGCCGTACCTGTTTGCGTGGCTTCGTCGTCGCTCCTTCATCGAGGGGAACTGGTTCAGGGCGACCTTCTAAGGGCTGCTGCACGATTCACGGCCGTCCTTCGCGCTGAAAGTCGTTCGGCAGCTCGGTTCGGCCTGCTTGCCGACGGGCGATCGTGTGACGCTCCTTCCCCGGTTCGCTAACTTCAGAATGTGTTCTGACTTACGATGGCGGGGTGAGCACCAGCAATGCCGACGCCGTCACCTTCTCGGACCTGTCGAGAAACCCCCGAGCCGTCGCCGAACGCGCCGCGCGCCTCGGACGAGTACGCGTCACTCATCGCGATGCCCCGGACTTCTACCTGACCGCCGTTGATCGTGAGGATCGGCGCGAGCAGACGCTGGCTACGGCATCCCGCCTGTTCCTCGCGCTCATCAAGCACGATCCGACCGCCCGCACGCTGGTCATCGCCATGCCCGAAGTCTTCCCCTGGGTGCGCCACCTCACCTCCGCCGAACTACGCGCCTTCACCCTCGAACTGGTGGAGGCGCTCTCTGACGCCGCAGAACTCGATGTCGATGTCACCACGCAGGAAGTCATCGCAGGCTGGCGGGCGACCGCTCGGATCAAGGCCGACCCCGCCCATTATGCCCAGGCTCGCAAGGCCACAAGCGGCGACTACGGGCCGGTAGAGGTTTCAGCGTGAGCCCAAAGCGCGGTGACCGAGTCACGGTCCCGCCTCCGGATGACCAATGGGACATCCGGTTCGGTGCCGGCGACGCGGTCAGAGGGTGAGAGGAACTGTGCCGTCACGCCCTGGGCAACACACGCCGATGTTTCGAGGCGCTGCGCGCTGACCCGCGCTCACGGGCGGATCACGAGCGGCAACATCGCCTACGCGGCGACCTCGCGACTCATCGTCACAACGGCAGGGACCTGGAGCAGTGGGAGTTCGAGGTCACCAGTGGCGGGCGTGTCCGCTATGTCATCGATGACGCCACTCGTACTGTCTGGATCGTCTACGCCTCCCCCCGGCACCCGAAAGACACCGACACCTGAAGCCGAAGGTGGGAGTCGATCAGGTGATCCCTTGTCCGGACCGTGGCAGCCTCCCGAACCCCGGTGACCACTGCAGCATCGGGGGAACCGGGGTTTCCTGCCCTGTGTTGAGCGACGAGTTTCTGTCAGTGGAAACGACAGGTTCTTGGCAGTGGCTCACGACAAGTTGATGTCAGGGAGGGTGACACTCAGTCACTGCGCTTCCGGAGGGGAATCCGGGCGGCGCGGAGCCTGGAAGCCAGCTCGCGGTGCGTCGGCCGGCACACTGGGCCGATGGTCGAGACTGAAACGAACATCGTCGTCCAAGCTGACGCGGTGCGGGCCGTTCTGGCTGTGGAGCAGGCCGCTGTCCTTGAGTGCTTGTTCGGCGTCAAGGTGATCCTGGCGCCAGCTGCCATATTCACCGTGGCCGCGAAGGACGCTAGCGGCCAGCAAGATGTTGGCTTCTTCGTCGGTGAGTGGGGCGCGGTAGCGGACGTTGTCGGCCAGGGCTCGGCGCTGGCCGTCGGTGAGCACGTCCAGACGGGCGGAGATGGTCCAGCCATCCGGGGGGACGCGGCGGAGCGCGACCGGGCCGGCAAGTGCGGGATGGGCGTGCGCGTGGCCCAGCGCCGTGGTGACTTCATCGAGCGTCCATCGCAGTGCTGCGGCGAGTTCATCTGCGGTGAGCGGGCTACTGGTGGTGGCCAGCGCGGTGAGCACGGTCAGCGCGTCGATGTCGAGGTTGGGCCGGGCAGTGTCGGCTGTTGTGTCGGCCGTGGTGGTGCTCCGGGCGGGTGTGGGCGGATCGAGTTCCTCGATGAGATCGGCGGGGTGCAGATCAAGACGGCGGGCAAGGTCGATGATGACCCGGACGGGAAGTGCTGTCAGGCCGGGGACGTCGCTGGTGTGCAAGTGGTGCGGGTGGATGCCGAGCAGGTCGCCCAGTTCCCACAGCGACAGGCCGGCTTGCTCGACGCGTTGCAGGAACGCCCGGCGGTTCATGCGGGTCGCCCCACGGGTGGGAAGGTCAGCCGGGCGATGAGGTCGCGGTCGAGCTGGCGCAGGACCAGAGCGCGTTCGTGCAGCCAGCCGTAGGAGCGCGGGGCGAGGCCGACGTCGGCGCCGTACTTGCAGGGACCTCGATGCAGCCACGGCGGGTTGAGGTTGAGCCGGTCACAGGTGCGGATGGTCCGTTGCAGCAAGACGGTGGCGGGGGTACGGGCAGGGTCGTGGTCGTTGAGGAAGAGCGGCTCGTCGGCGTCGGCGTTCTGGTGGCGTCGCAGGGCCTGGTGGGCGGCGAGCAGGTGCCGGGCGTGCGGCGGGATGAGGATCGGGCCTTGGCAGCAGGCCAGTTCGCCCTCGGCGACGGAGAGCGGGGTGAGTGCGCCGTTAGGCGCGTAGAAGAGTTTGGCCTGCGGTGGTGGCGGGTGGCTGTGCGGTGGGGGCGCGGTCAGGAGGGAGGCGTCGGCGGCGAGGTCGCCGTGGCGGAAGCAGCCGAAGTGGGTGGGCGGCAGGTTCAGGTGCAGCGACAGCGCGGTGGCCGCGACGTGGTCGGTGGGGGCCAGCGCGGCCAGGTCGCGGGCCCGGGCCGGGGTGAGGTCGCCGGGCAGCCGGGCGGCGGGGGCAGGGCCGAGGGTGGCCGGGTTCCAGCGCAGGAAGATGGCGTGCCGGAACAGCGCGGCTTGGGTGGCGCGCAGCACGATGAGCGCCAGGGCGGGTTCGGTCGCCGGTCCGAGGTGGGTGTCGCGCAGCCAGCCGGTCAGGTCGGTGGCGACGTCGGTCAGCGGCGGGGAGGGCAGGGCGAGCCAGTCGTCCAGTCGGGGATCGTGATCGGCCATCCAGACGTGGACGCGTCCGACGGCGGCGCGGTAGTGCTCGTCGGCGCGGGCGAAGGCGCGCGGGGACAGGTGGCGGCGGCAGGCGGCGCGGAAGGTGGTGAAGTCGGCGGCCGGTAGGGCTGGCCAGGGCTCGCGATGCTCGGGCCGGGCAACTCGTGGGAGCGGCAGCACGTCGGGCAGGTCCTGCGGGCGGATCACCTGATCGGGATGACCGGCCTCGACGATGAGTTTCATCGCCGGGACAAGGTGCTCGTCGCCGCTCCAGATCAGCCACAGCCATATGCCGAGCTCGTCGGACAGGGTGATCAGGTCGGCGATGCGGTCGGAGGGCAGGGTGTGGGCGCGGTCGATGAGCAGATCGGTGATGCCGGTGGCGGTCAGCCAGGCGCGGGTCAGCTCCCATCCGGTGCCGCCGATCTTGTCGTGGCGCAGTCCTTCGGGGTTCTTGCCGAGCGCGGCCAGGATGTCCAGCCCCAGGGTGAGCTCGTCGCCGCCGCCGGGCGTGGGACGGACCAGCAGGCGCGGGCAGGGGGTGTTCGTGGCGTGAAGGGTGCCGAGGCGGTGCAGGTAGTGCTGAGTGGCCCGGAGGTGATGGCGGTTGTCGACGATGATGGGCTGCGGGTGGGGCCACAGGCGGCGGTCAGTCATCCAGGCCGCCGCCGAGCAGGGTGTAGGCGTTGGCCAGCACCGCCTCGTCCAGGTGGTCGCGGCCAGCCTGGCGGCACAGCTCGGCTGCGGTGTGAGTGAAGGCCGCCCAGTCGCGCAGGGTGCCGTGGGCGTAGAAGTCGTTGATGTCGAGCAGCAGCTTGTCGTCGGCGTCGGCGTAGATCGGGTGGTAGCCGCGCATCAGCTCGGGGACCTGGGCGGCGGGCAGTACCTTGAACGGCAGGCGGCGGAAGACGCGCGAGCGCAGCATCGGCTCGCGCGAGAGCACCTCCCAGCAGCCGTCGCCGCCGACGTACAGCAGCGCGAAGCGGGTGTCGTGGTGGTCGTGCAGGTGGCGCAGCAGTTCGATGCAGTCGCTGTTGAGGCGCTGGGCCTCATCGATGCACACCAGCCGGCGGGGGCCGGTCAGCAGGCCGACCAGGTGGGCGATGAGGTGGAAGCGGCTGTGCGAGCGCGGCGGCGCGCCGCCGGTCAGCGCGGTGAACAGCTCGGCGGCCACCCGGCGCATGGTGGGCTTGGACGGGAAGGCCAGCGAGCAGGTGATGACGCGGTGCTCGCCGTCTTCGCGCAGCCGTTCCAGATGCGCGTCGACGGCGAAGGTCTTGCCGACGCCGGCCGGGCCGTGGATGACGCCGGTGGCCGAGTAGTCGATGAGGTCGTCGATGATGCGGCCGGTGAGCTGGAACTGCGCGGTGTCCAGGGTGGCGGCGCCCTGCAGGCCGAGGAAGTGGGCGGGCATCAGGGCGTCTCCTTCGGCGGGATGGCCCGGGCCGGGCGCAGCCCGAGCAGGTCGCTGCGCGAGCGGCGGGTGAGCTCGCTGTCGGCGCGGCGGCGGGCCTGGTCGGTCAGCACCGCGGCGGGCAGCAGCCGTGCCTGGGCTGGCTCACGCTGGTCGTCGGACAGCGGCGCGGGTGCGGGCACTGGCCTGGCGGCGTTGCCGGTTCAGCCGTTTGGTCTCCTGGCGGGCGTGTTCGCGGAAGGCCTCGACCTGTTCCTCGCTCAGCTGGCCTTGCGGGTGCGCGGTGCACAGGTGCTCGCCGTCGAGGTAGACCTCGATGAAGCGGTCGTCGTGCGGCATGTAGCGCACCTGCACCTGCTGGCCGCGGCGGCCCTGCAGTTCGGGAGCGACGTAGGCCAGGCCGTGCAGGCGCACGCCGTCCTTGCCGATGGTGCGCTCGATGCCAGCCAGCAGCAGATGGCGCAACCGCTCGGCGCCGATGCGAGCCAGCGCGGATGGATCGTCGTTCCACGCCTGCAACGGGGTGCGCCCATCCAGCGCGGTGTGTGGTCATTCGGTGTTGTACCAGGCCACCCAGGAGGCGAAGTGGGCGGCGAAGCGTTCGATGCGCATCGGCTGCACCGCCTGATCGGTCGCGGCCGCGCGGGCGGCGGCTCGGTCGTCCAGCGGCCCGTACAGCTTGCCGGCCACGTCGCGCGGGCCTTCGGTGAAGCCGGGCAGCCCGGACAGCAGCGTCTGGTCGATGGTGCGGTGCAGGCGTTCGATCTTGCCCTTGCGGTGCGGCTGACGGGCCGGCAACCGCAGCACCTCGACGCACAACGCGGCCAGCGCCTCCCGCACCGGGGCGGCGGCGAACTCCAGCCCGCGGTCGATGCGCACCAAGGCCGGGATCGCGCCGAAGGGCCCGCGCTCGGCATCGCAGACCAGCGCCATCCGCAACGCGGTCAGCACCGTACCGGCGTGCGGCGTCAGCGCGAGCGCCCACCCGAGCAGGGCGCGGGTACCGTCGTCGACGATCGTGGTCAGCCACGGACACACCGCCGGGCCGCGCGGCGGCAGCACCAGGATCGGCAGCTTCTTATGGTCGGCCTCCCAGACCTGGTTGCGGTGCGCGGCCGGGCGCACCAGGTAGACGCCGGCCTCGCGCCGGGCCTGCTCGCCGGAGCTCCAGCCGGCCCGCTCGGCGGGCGACAGCGCCCGGGTGAAGGCCCGCTGCAGCGTGCGCAGCGTGACCGGCTCGGCTCCCGCCCAGCCCTGACACAGGAACTCCGGGATCGGCACGCCGGCCGCGCTGGTGCGACCGTCCAGAACGGCGGCGCGAGCCCGGTGCACGGCGGCGATGTTCGCGCCGTAGTGCGCGTAGGCCTCCCGGTCGGTCTCCGACAGTTCGTAGGGCGAGGGACCGGGACGGCAGGTAGCGCCGTCTTCGCTGCCCAGCATCCGCCACACGCTGCGCTCACTCAGCCCGAGACCGGCGGCCGCCAGGCGCACATGGGCGGCGGTGAGATCGCCGTTGGCACGCAACTGACGCAGCCGTTCGACGGCGGCCTGACGCCGCTCACGATCGGCTCTCGGCATGATCGGCCTCCCGCTGCGAGGGAGATGTCTCAAGGTGCCCGGACCGGAACGTAGCAAGGCATGTCACCGCGGTCAGGCGAATGAGAAACTCTCCGGGCCAAGCGGCCGAGTCGGGCTGACCTACTCGGCGTTGTCTCTGCGCTTACGCCAGGTGTCGGGTTCGGTCAGCACCACGGCGAGCGGTAGAGGATCGCTGGCGATGGGAATGGGCAGCTGACCGTAGGCAGTGCCGTTCATGCTGGTCGAGGTGGCCCACCATTCCGCCAACACGATGGAAGGCGCGGGAGCATCGACGACCAGCACGATCGGATCCAGCCGTACACGCTGGTCTGGGCGCAGGTGCACCGGTGGGAAAGTGATGGTGACCGAGCCACCGTTCTCGATGCGGGGCACAGCAGGACACGTCGGCCTACTGGTCATCATCGAGAACCCGGACGTGCGCGCGGCGCTGTAGAGGCTCTCGTCGAAGACAGAAGCTTGACGGGGGCCAAAGGGGCGTGGCCGGGCAGGCAGCGGGACGAAGTTCTCGTTGGCCACGATGAGTTCCGCAGGACGCGGTCGGACAGCTTGGACATCGCCGGGCACGTACAGGCGTACCTCGACCTCGGCCAGGTTGGCCGCCAGCAGGTTGTGCAGCTCCAGCTCGATGGGCGTCACGTGCGCCGCCGCACCCGGCGCGAGCGCCTGCGCCCAACTGTCGGCGCAGCGTTCCAAGTAGCCGGCGACCTGCTCGCGGTACTCCTGGGGAGAGCGGTCTTCTGGGATCTCTCGCATCACCCCTGGGCGTAGCGACTGGCCTAACGCCCGCGTGCGGGCCTGTAGGGCGGCGTATTCGGCGGCCGGGTCGTTTTGCCTCCGCTGTTCTCGCTCCCAGCGCAGCAGCGACGCCATCACTGCTCGCTCCTCCTGCTGGAGCCATTGCCCCACGGCATCCTCACTTGAATCGATCGGACGCACGGGTGCTCCCGCGCGCAGGAGCACCTCGGCCTCGATCTGCTGTGCTCCCCGCCGCACTCGCGCCTCCAGGGCCGCCAGGTCGCGTGCTGTCGCCCGCCGAGTGACGCCGGGCCCGCGCACGAAAATGGTGCCCTCAGCAACTCCTTCGAGTTCCTTGTGCATGCAGAAGATCGGATCTCCCCACCGAGGTGCCTCGACCTCGACGATGAGAACCTGAGCCGATCCCGAGGGCAGGGTGACGGTCACATACGTCGGGCGCCAGCGCGGGCCGGGAGTGCCCAAGTAGGGAGTGAGTCCCTTGTCCAGATCGACCACGTCGATGGGCGTGATCCCGGCAAGACTGTTCGGCTCGATACCCACAACGACGTAGGCGCACCCCTCCGTGAAACGGGCAGCCTCGTCCGGCATGCGGTTGGCGAAACCGATGATGGCGCGAGCGATGTGGTGACAGCCGTGCTTGCTGGCCAGGTCGAGGGTGGACTTCCACTCCAGCCACGTGAACTCGTCGGCGATGCTGGCCTCGAAAACGGCCTCAGCCAGGGTCACGAGATCGGCGGGCCGCCGAGGAGCGGAACGGGTGTCGAAGTCCAACGCCATGGTGCCTCGCTTCGCCGCGCGGATGGGTTCGATCCAGCATGCCGGACCTCACCAACAGGAGAACGGCCTCACACTTCCGCTTCTGAGACGATCAGCGAGCCGACCGGTCTCGGTGTCGACGGGCGGAGCGAATCTCGGCGTCGGCGGCCTTGTCGTCCAGCAGCGCGTACAGCCGCGTGGTCTCGGTGGAGGCGTGTCCGAGGCGGCGGCGCACGGCCTCGATGGAGACGCCGACGTTGATGAGCTCGGTGGCGTGGGCGTGACGCAGCTGGTGGATGTCGATCTCGACGCCGGCCTGCGCGCAGTAGCTCTGCCAGCGATGGTGGGCGGCGTCATACGACAGCGGCCCCCCCGCGGCCGTTGATGGAGGCGCGGAACAGCGGCCCGGCGGAGTAGCCGGCGCGGGCCAGGTAGAGCTTGAGCAGGGCGACGTAGCCGCGGTCGTCCAGCAGCACGGTGCGCACGCTGCCGCCCTTGCCGTGGACGCGGACGTGTTCGTCGTCCAGGCGCAGGTCCAGGTCCTCCACATACAGACCGCACACCTCGGCGGCACGGGCGCCGCACACGTAGGCGGTCTCGAACAGCACCCGGTCGCGCAGCCGGTCCAGCGGCAGATCTTTGCGCGGCCGCCGCGTGCAAATCACCGCCAGCACCTTGGTCACGTCGGCGGCCGCGGCAGGGCGCGGCAGGGCCTTCGGGACCTTGACCGTGTCGATGCGGTCCATCGGGTTGGCGTCCAGCAGGTCGTGGCGGACGGCCCACTTGGCGAAGGAGGCGACGGCGGCGCGCTTGCGCTTGCGGCTGGCCGGCGACAGGTCGGCGAGCTCGGCCAGGAAGGCGCGGACCGGCGCGGCGGTCAGCTCGGCGAGTTCTTCGCCGTGGTGGGCGGCGAAGGCGATCAGGTCGCCGCGGTAGGCGCGCCGGGCGACGGCCGCCCTGCTCGCGCCCTGCCGGTGATCGCCATCTTGCCAGATAACAACGGTTATCTAAGAACTGAATCGGATGCTATCGCCCGGCCAAGCTGTCACAGCTGCTGTACCGGTGGCCGGATGAGGCCACGGGATGGTGACGATTACGGCACTCCGCTTCGGAGGCTGATGAGACGGGAGTGGCAGAGCGATGCGATCTCCCCCATGCGACCAGGCCGAGGCTTGAGTGCTTTCGACGACCCGGACCTCGCGGGTTTGCGCCGAGGAGACGAGGCCGTGCGGGGCGCTGCTGGTCGTGGCCGAGCGGAAGACGGAGACGTAATGGGGGCGGCCCGCAATGGAAATGCGAGCCCACTCTGTCCATTTCGGTCCAACCTGACAGGTTGTGATCATTGTTAGCGAAGTCGTGATCTCTTAACGTCAGCGGCGTGGGCCCTCCCGGGCCCCGGCGAGGAGGCGCAACGATGGGGTTTGTCCAAGGAGACGACGGCGACGTGACCGGCATAGCGAAGGGATGACGTCGCATGTCACAACCAGACGAGAGCGTTATGGTCAAGAGTCTCGGCTCGACATACTGGCGCTGGCGTCAATACCAGGAAAAGACATACTGGTGTTGGAACGCGACAACGGTCAGCATCGCGAACTTCTACGCCAACGCCCAGGCATGGACCCAGTGCGGATTCGCCACCGCGGTCCTCAACAGGAAGGACTCCCGGCTCGCCAACCAGCAGCCGTTCCAGTGCTGCCCGGATGGCGCGTTACGCGGGGACTGCAACCAGGGCTGGTGGCCGGATGCCGGCCCGCTGCAGCAAGCCGGGGTTTACATCCCGGCCCCCGAAGATTCCAGGAATTACGCCGACTGGGTGGAGGCACCCGGGTGGGTGCAGATCAGAAGGTTCCCGACGTTGACGAAGAACGAGGTCAAGGCGGAGATAGACGCCGGACGCCCGATCATGATGAACATCGGCTGGGGTGGCGGCCTCTCCGGCCACATCGTCAACATCTGGGGCTACAGCTACCGTCCGGAGACCGGTGAACTGGTGCACGTATGGGTGCATGACCCGTGGGAGGGTACTCACGGGACATACGCGGGCCAGGAGAACGATCCCATCATGTGGGTCGCATGGGAGACGCTCTTCGGCGGCTACCCGGGCGGCCCGAACGGCACCTGGAACAGGACCTTCAAGACTCGGCGAAACTAGCCTCAGGGAGCATGCGATGCCGTTGAACATGCCTGAACCGCCGGGACGGATTCGGGACGAAACACGGTCCCAGCTCGGCCTCATCGCCAGAGCCGGCGGAGAGGGCCCGAAACTGCTGGGCGAGGTCTCCCCGGATGACGTGGAGGTGTCCACCCCACACCGGGTGTTCGCCCTGCTCGTCAAAGACATCGAGGCTGGCGGCGGCCTGGAAGTGGCGCAGCCGGTGGGCTGGCGATTCCTGCTGGAGTCCGGCGGCAATGTGCTCGCCGGCGCCGAAGTCGCCGAAACACCGGACCGCACCTTCCCGCCAACGTTCTACAGAAGCTCATCCGTCGGAGCCACCGCGACCGCGGTCAGAGCCGCACGGGCCCTGCCACAGCTCGAAAAGGCCGGGTTCGACCTCCGGCTCCTGCAAATCCCCGAGCTCTACCAGACCGCCCTGTGGTTGCACTCACCCAACACCGACCTGCTCATACCACTGGCACCCTCCCCGATCGGGCACGAAGGCCAGGTCACACCACCACCGGTGTTCTTCCGGGAACTCGCCGTCCGTGCCCAGGAGTACAGAGCCCACCAGCCCCGCCACCGGGAGCCGACCTGACGCCATCCGCTCGCCCTCCCTGGAGATGACCGCAAAGAACCGGCGGTCGGCGTGAGCTGCTCGGGGAGCGGAGGCGACTTCATCGCCCCCGCTCCAAGGCCGTGGCGCCCACCACCGTCCGGTCGGGGCTCGACCCGGGCAGCCGAACCGGGCCTTCGGCTTGAGGATCTTCTGCGGCGGTCCTCCTCCGGTTCGGCACGCGACCCCGGAACCCCGGCGAATCTCGTTCAGCGCCTCGATGACCGCGCGCACCCGGCATAGGGTGCGGCTACGCCTCTGTTCGCGGTCCTGCACGCGGGCCTCGATCGCATCCCGGTACTGGCTGATCGTCTTACCGTCCACACTCAGCAGTCGCGCGATGCCGCCCAGGGTGCGCATCTGATCGGCCTCGGCGGACATCGGGTACGGCGCCGGCTGCGTCAGCGCCCTGGCCCGCCACGCGTCCAGGGCGGCCTCGTCGTAAAGCTCGGGATCCGGGCCCAGTGGTGTGCGGCGTCGGCTGTCCGCCCGATCGGGGGGCGGGAAAGCCGTCCTGGGGACGCCAGAAGTTGCGGATGTACTTTGCCGAGCGGCCCCACCTTGGCGCCCAGTCAGCCAGAGTGATGCCCTCGGTCCCGCTCTTCATCGAGACTCTCCGTCCACCTGCCTGATCACACTCTGCTACTGACGTTAATGTCGCGGCCCACTGACACTCTCCTGTCGCTCAACACCCTGTGGGCATCGCGCCCGTCGGCGAGTGAGCAAGCGGTCTTCCTGCTGTGGGCCACCTGGGCCTGCTTTTCCGATGACCTGCGCGGCGTGGACGTCCACGATCAGCCGGCCGCTTGACTGTCGGTTGATCGTCGGGCTGAGGTCAGCCGATGAGGCGTCTGCGCCAGTCGATCGGCGTGACGGTGATGGTCTGATCCGGATCGCCGTTCCATTCGGCGGGGAGGCCGGCCTGCCCGAGCGCGGCCACAACCTCATGGCCGATGGCCGCCGTGGTGGCCGGTGAGCCGTCGAAGCCGCCATACAGGAGCGTCAGACCGTGCCCGGCCGCGACGACGTCCGTGCACTGGCTGTGGTAGAAGACGTAGCCCCGGGCGTCCGGTGAGCCCGCGTCGCCGATCTCCGTCCGGCCGCACGAACCGCAGCAGGTGAAGTTCTCCTTCGTCGTGATGCCGGCGGCCGCCAGGGCCGTGAACGCGCGGGTGAGCCGTTCGGGGTCGGTCTCACCCTCCCAGGCGGCCTGCTCCTCGACACGCTCCAGCCATAGCCGGTCGGCCAGTTCGCGGGCCTGTTCAGGTGAGACAGGCCGGCGATCGTCCGACACCAGGTACTCCTCCGCGATCTCGGCCAGCTCCGCCCTGGTCGCATACCCGCCTGTGATCACCTCGCGGATGCGCTTCTCGAGGCTCGCACGATCGTCCTCTCCCAGGTCGAGCGGCGGAGTCGGCTTGGCCGTACCCAGGTCCAACGGGGTCCAGGCGAGCGCGGATCGCCGACTGTCCTCCTGGCGCGCCCACGCGATCATGGCTGCGATCACCGGCTCGGAACTGTCGAGGATGACCTGGAAGTGCCGGTCGGCCCCGCCTTCACGATGCTCGAGCATATAGTCGCCTCCGTCGGACCACACCTGCATGAAGACGTCCGGCAGGTCGGGGATTCGCTGAAGGATCAGGAACCTGCAATTCCGCCGCCCCAGCCCACCGACCAGTCCGGCGATGTCCTCCTCGCCTGCCCGCACGAACCGGCGACC
Organism: Streptosporangium sp. NPDC000396; assembly: GCF_042898655.1. Taxonomy (NCBI): domain Bacteria; kingdom Bacillati; phylum Actinomycetota; class Actinomycetes; order Streptosporangiales; family Streptosporangiaceae; genus Streptosporangium; species Streptosporangium sp. NPDC000396. The sequence continues at coordinate 32,874 of NZ_JBIAZA010000004.1, read as the reverse complement.
GTCCTCGGTCACCACAGTGATCGCCAACATGCCGTCCACCCTGGCACACCACCCTCCGAAGGAGAAACCATGCCGGACCGTCCTCCAGTGAGGGCCCCAGAGCCGGTCTGATCTCCGTATCTGGCCAACCCGCCCCCCGCCGCACATGGCCGTCGGCCCCGACGCCCGAGCCCTCAGATGTGCAAAAAGATGACAAATTTGGTGTTTATTCCGTTTCGTCTCTTCAGTCCTGTCGCATCACTTTTCGTATCACCCTGGCCGCAGTACTGGACCGCCGAGCACAAGGGCGGTGACGCCGGCATGAGGAATGATTCCCGAGCTGACGACGACGCCCCGAACCGTGCGCGCCGGATGAGAGCCGGCTTCGGGGCGTCGCGTACCGCCCGCCGTATGGCTCTGCTGGCGCCGTGCGCGGCTCTGCTGATCGCGGGCACCTTGCCCTCAGGGGTGAGTTTCACTGCCCTGCTCGACGTGCCGGCTACGGCAAGTGCCACTCCGTCGGCGCTGAAGCCCATCGATCCGGCCGTGTTCCAGTCTGCCGTGGAGCGTGCGGCGAAGAAGCTCATGGTGCCCGGCGCGGTGGTCCTGCTCCGCACCCCGCAGGGAACCTTCCGGGCGACCACCGGCACAACCGAGTTGGGCACGGCCAAACCGCCCACCACGGGCGACCACTTCCGGATCGCCTCCAACACCAAGACCATGACCGCGGCGCTGATCGTCCTCCTCGCCCAGGACGGCAAGCTCCGGCTGAGCGACCCGGTGTCCGCCTACGTCCCCGGAGTACCCAACGGCGACCACATCACCATCGCCGAGCTGCTGAAGATGCGCAGCGGACTCTACAACTACACCAACGCACCCGAACTCGCGGCGACCATGGACACCGACCCGGGCAAGGCCCAGACACCGCAGGCGATGCTGACCATCGCGTTCCGGCACCCGCCGAACTTCGCGCCCGACGCGTCCTACGAGTACAGCAACACCAACTACGCGCTGCTGGGCCTCGTCGCCGAGAAGGCGGACGGCCACCCGCTGGCCCAGCAGTTCCGGGACCGGCTGCTCGCCCCGCTTGGCCTGACGGGAACCTCGCTGCCCGGCCCCGACGACCTGTCCCTCCCCGCCCCCTATTCACACGGCTACATGTACGGTGGGTCGGCCTACGCGCTGGTCGACCGGCCCTACCCCGCCGACGTGCAGGCGGCGGTCCGGTCCGGAAAGCTCCGGCCGCTGGACTACACCCATCAGAATCCCTCCTACGCCACTGCTGCCGGAGGTGTCATCTCCACCGCGGACGACCTGGCCATCTGGATCCGGGCCCTGGTGACGGGCAAGGTCCTCAACCCCCCGTTCCAGCAGCAGTGGCTCCACAGCCTGCAAGCCGAGGACCCGGCCGGGCCCGACGGGCGGAAGTACGGGTACGGCATCACCTACCAGCGCTTCGGTCCGAACGCCTCGATGTACTACCACGGCGGTGAACTCCCCGGATTCAACTCCTTCATCGGCCACGACCCGGACAATGAGGTCACGCTCGTGATCTGGACGAACCTGACCCTGTCGCCCGGCGGCCGGACCACTGCCAACGCCCTGCTGCCCACCGTCCTCAACCAGGTCTACGCCGGCCTCTCCCTCCCCACCGCCGCCGACTAGGCGGCCTGATCCTCTCGTTGGCGGGCAATCCTGCGGGCGGTGGCGATACGTTGGCGGGCGAGTTCAGCCCATCGGGTCTCGGCCGCGGAACGCGTGCCTGAACCTGCGGGATCATGGTCGGCCGGGCAGGAGGCGTCACGGTTGGCCGGGCGAGAGTCAGCCCGTCCCCATCGAGTTCCCGGCGGCCACGGCCCGCACCGCGGAGGTGCCGAGCCCGGTGGGCAGGAACGAGGAATCCGCCGGTGTGCCCGGGGTCCGGGCACACCGGAGTTCGGCCTCGGTGTAGCGCGCGCACCTGCGGTGCCATTCCAGGATCCCCGACATCCACTCCTTGAGGTCGTCGGCGTGACGGGTGAGAGTCCTCCGGCTCTGCTCGTCGAGGGCGAACTCCTCGAACAGCGCCGGCAGGCCGTTGGCGACAATGTGCTCGAACTGCCGCATCCGCGCCGTCATCAGATCGGTCACGATGTCCCGGGCCGTCCATCGGTCCACGTCGAGGAAGTTCTCCACGACCAGGACGAGGTTGTGGATCTCGCCCCCGAACTCGATCTCCTTCTGGTAGGAGAACAGGTCGTTGGTGAAAGCGGCGTAGTCATGCGCCGCGGTGTCCAGCTCGCGCATGGTCCGGGTCTGGTAGATCTCCGGGGGGATCACCTCCGAGTGCGCGAGCCGGGCCAAGCTCATCGTCATGTCCGATCCGAACGTCCTGCGGCGCATCTCGATGTAGTCGACCGGGTCGGGGACGCGGTTCTGGGCCTCGTTGGCCAGCTCCCACAGCCAGGCGGAGGTCATGTCCTCAATCGCCTGGCGGAACTGCCGCCGGGCGGGCATGCTCATCGGCCCCGCGGTGCGCCGCCACAGGTCCGCCAGGCCACGCTCGATCGGGTTCGCCGGCTCCGGGGTGGCCCCCGCGTCCAGCGGCATGAACGCCGGGAGCCGCTCGTCGCAGAGCTTCGCCGCCACGAGGTCGCGGGACCTGCCGAACACCAGGGGGAAGTAGTCGTCGCCGTAGGTTCCCCAGGCCAGCCAGTCGGAGGACAGGTTGAGCTGTTCGGGGCTCGCGTCAGCGTGGATCATCGCGGCGCAGTGCGCGAAGTCGAAGCCGAGGAAGCGCCGCTCGTCCCACATCCCGCCGGGTTCCGTCCCGGGCACCGAGTCGAACATGCCCATCCGCCGCGCCCAGCCGACCGCGTGGCGTCGCGCGGCGTCCAGGTGGGGGCTGACACGGATCGGGTAGGGCATGTGGAAGTCCGGCAACGGCAGATGCCCCACCGGCTGGAACGGCACGTGAGACCGCTGCCGGAGCCTTCTTCGCAGGCTGGAACTCGCCGGGGAGAGCAGCCTGGCGGCGGAGGTGCCCAGGCCGGTCGGGCCTCCCAGCACGCCCACGGAGCCCGAGGCCGCGCCGTCGTTCATGTAGCGGCTGGATCTCGCGTGCCATTCGTGCCCGCCGGACTGCCAGTCCTGCAGGCCCTTGACGTAGGCGGCCACTCCGATCTGTTCGTGCGGGGGCACGGCGTGCTCGGCCAGCAGGGCCGGAACCTCGATCAGCGCCGTGTCCTCGAACTGCTGCAGCCGCGAGGTCAGCAGGTCGTTGACGAGCTCGGCGGCCTCCTGTGTCGAACAGCCGAAGAATCTCTCGAAGACCAGCACCGCGTTGGAGTTCTCGCCCTCCTCCTGGACCTCGCGCTGATAGGAGAACAGGTCGTTGCGCAGGTGCACGGCGTCCGAGAACGTGTCCGACAGGACGCGCATCGGTCTCGTCCCGGCGAGGTCGTCGGGGATCTCCGCGCCGGCGGCGTACTCGACGAGGTTCGCCGACCATGGCGCCCCTCCGACTCTTCGCCGCATCTGCACGTATTCGATCGGGTTGGCGATCCGGCCACGGTCGATGTTGTCGAGCTCCCACATCGACTCCACCATCAGGTTGTGCGTGCTGGTGACGAAGCGTCGCCGCCATCCCTGCGACATCGCCGGCACCGTGCGTTCCCACAGGTCTCTCAGCCCTGCTTCGGCCGCGTTCGTCGGTTCCGGTGGCGTCTGCCCGTCCTCGGTCATGAACAGTTCGAGGTGGTCGAGGTAGGCCTTGGCCCCGGGAAGGTCGCGGGAGTGCTTGAAATGCTCAAGGAAATGGTCGTCGAAGAAGAACACCCAGACATACCAGTCGGTGATCAGGTCCAGGGTGGGACCGTCGCAATCCGGATGGGTGTAGGCGCACATCAGCGCGTAGTCCATCTTGGCCAGCGCCGCCTCGTCCCAGACGACGCCGCCGGCGGGCTTGGGCGCGTCGAGCATCCCCATCCGCCGGGCCCACGTCGCGCTGTGCTCGCGGGAGCGCTCCAGGTACGGGTTGATCCTGGCCGGATACGGCATGTAGAAGTCAGGCAGTGCGAAAGCCTGCATGAGCGCGCCACTCTCCTAGGCCGACCAATGCTTTTCACTTACGGTGATGATACTGTCACTTTAAGCAGCGTTTCGCAAGATCCAGCCGAGCGCCGGTCCGAGGCGCCCGCCCGCATGGGGCGGCCAGGACCGCGGGCCGGGCCGGATCCGTTCCCGGTGCCGCTTTCGTCCTGTCCGTCATCGCCGTGGCGCCCCTGGTGACGGCAGGCCGTCAGCCGGCGACGGTAAGAACGATCTTTCCGGTCGTACGGCCGGCCTCGCCGATCTCGTGGGCCTTGGCCGCCTGCTCAAGCGGCAGAACCGTGTCGATCTCGGCGCGCAACTGCCCCGCCTCGACGAGCGCCGCGATCGCCTTCATCCCCGCGTGGTCGGGCTCGACGATCATGAACCCGGCCCGGACGCCGAGTTCCTGTGCCTTGGACGCCAGGTGGGCCTCGGCCGGCGAGGCGAGCGACACGACGATGCCGCCGGGACGCAGGGTCCGAAGCGAGCGCGGCCCGTAGTCGCCCCCGATGGTGTCGATCACGATGTCGACGTCGCCGACCGCCGACGCGAAGTCGACCTGCGTGTAGTCGATGACCTCGTCGGCGCCGAGGCCGCGGACGAAGTCGCGCTTGGCCGAGCGGGCGGTGCCGATGACGTACGCGCCGCGCGCCTTGGCGATCTGGACGGCGAGGTGGCCGACGCCGCCCGCCGCGGCGTGGATCAGGACGCGCCGGCCGGGGCGCACGTCGGCCGTGTCCACCAGCGACTGCCACGCGGTGAGCGCGGCCACCGGGAGCGCGGCGGCCTCCACGTGGGAGATCCCGGCCGGTTTGCGGGCGAGGTGCCGTGCCGGGGAGGTCACGTACTCCGCGTACGTACCCGCCGCCTGCGGGAGCCGCGGCATGCCGAACACCTCGTCACCCGGCTTGAACATCGTCACGCCGAGCCCTACGGCCTCGACCACGCCGGACACGTCCCACCCCAGCCGGACCGGTGAGTCGCCCAGCAGCCCTCCGGTGGCCCTGTGCCACCAGTCGGTCGGGTTGACCCCGGCCGCGTGGACCCGGATGAGCACCTCCGAGATCCCGGGCTCCGGGCGATCGGCCTCGACCACCTTCAGCACCTCGGGCCCTCCGAACGAGTCCTGACCGATAGCGCGCATAGTCACATTCCTTTGCTCTCGTGTGGATCGCCTCGCGGCGTGTGACCAACGTTGCCGCAGCCGGCAATGCCCTCACGAGTGGCCAGATGGCCAATATGTGAAAGAATCTAGCCATGCATCGTGTCGTCGTATTGGCCCTCGAGGGTGTCTATCCGTTCGAGCTCAGCATCCCGGTCCGGATCTTCGGCACCGCGACCGGAGAGAGCGGCGAGCCGCTCTACGACGTCATCACCTGCAGCCTCGACGGCGGCCCGGTCAAGACGAGCGCCGACTTCGCCGTCGCCGTGGAGCACGGAGCCGAGGCCTTCAAGACGGCGGACACACTGGTGATCCCCCCGTTCGCGTGCGGCCCCGTGGACGAGAGGAACTGGCTTCCCGACGAGCTGGCCGAAGCGTTCACCCACCTCCGGCGAGGCTCCCGCATCGTGTCGATCTGCACCGCCTCGTACGTCCTCGCCGCCGCCGGCCTGCTCGACGGCCGCCCGGCGACCACGCACTGGAACGACGCCGACCACTTCCAGCGGACGTTCCCCCAGGTCAAGGTCGACCCGGATGTGCTGTTCGTCGACGACGGCGACGTGCTCACCGCGGCGGGGGTCGCCGCCGGCGTCGACCTGTGCATGCACATCGTGCGCCGCGACCACGGCAGCATGGTCGCCAACCGGGTGGCCCGTCTGTGCGTCATACCGCCATGGCGCGAGGGCGGCCAGGCGCAGTTCATCGAGCGCCCGGTGCCCGAGCCGTCGACGGCCACCACGTCCGCGACCCGCGCATGGGCGCTTGAGCAGCTCCACTGGCCGCTCGCGCTGTCCGAACTGGCCGCTCACGCCGGGATGAGCGTCCGCACGTTCTCCCGGTGCTTCCGCGACGAGGTGGGGATGACTCCCGTCCAATGGCTGACCCGGCAACGCGTCGAGCACGCGCGCCGCCTGCTGGAGACCACCGATCTACCGGTGGACCGCGTCGCCGCCGAAGCGGGTTTCGGAACCGCCGCCTCCCTGCGCCAGCACCTGGCGTCCACGATCGGCGTGTCGCCCACGGCCTACCGCCACACGTTCCGCACCAACGATCACATGCCGATGAGCGCGTGACATCGGCACCCCTCTCGGCCAGGGGTGTCGCCGAAAGCCCGGGACCGCGGTGAAGCAGCCGGCCCGCCGGATCCCGATCAATTGCATTGAAGATCACTTTTCGGGGAGGGCGTCATGACGGACGACGACGAACTGCGCTACCTGCGCCGCTGCGTGGAGCTGGCGGCCGAGGCCCTGGAGGAGGGCGACGAGCCGTTCGGCTCCGTGCTCGTCGCCGCGGACGGGACCGTCCTCGCCGAGGACCACAACCGTGTGGCCTCCGGCGACCGGACCCGCCATCCGGAGTTCGAGCTGGCGCGCTGGGCCGCGGCGCACATGACCCCCGAGGAACGAGCGGCGGCGACCGTCTTCACCTCCGGTGAGCACTGCCCGATGTGCGCCGCCGCGCACGGCTGGGTCGGGCTGGGCCGCATCGTGTACGTGAGCTCTTCCGAGCAACTGGCGACCTGGCTCGCCGAGCTGGGGGTTCCCGCGCCTCCCGTGCGTACCCTGCCGATCCGGGAGGTCGTCCCCGGCCTCGTGGTGGAGGGCCCGTTTCCCGGCCTCGCGGAGCAGGTGCGCGACCTGCACCGCCGATTTCACGGCTCGTCCTGAGAAGCAGGACTACGATCGCACCACCGTGAGGCCCTCATCGCGGAGCCCCGGACGCCCGGCGCGGCCGGTCGGGCCTCGGATCCGGAAGGCGGCCCGCGCCCCGCGGGCCGCCCGCCCTCACAGGTCTGCGCCCGCCCTCACAGACCGGCGCCCGCCCTCACAGGTCGATCTGCTCGCCGGGCTTGAGGAGGTGGAGCCGGTCGGTCAGCCCGGCACGCTCGAACGACTCGGCAAGGGTGTCGGCGCCCTGGGTGAAGTGCGTCCAGTGCTCGAAGTGCAGGGGCACGACGTGACGGGCGGCGAGGATCGCCGCCGCCTCCGCGGCCGACGCGCTCGGCAGCGTCAGGTAAGCGTCACCGAGGAGCGCGGTCTGCGCGCCACCGGCGAAGAGGACCGCGACGTCCACCGTGCCCAGCCGCGCGACGATCTCGCGTACGACGTCGAGCGAGGCGTTGTCGCCGCTGACATACACCGTCGGCAGGCCCTCGCCGGACAGGACGAAGCCGGTGACCTCCCCGACCAGGTGCTCGCTGCCGTCCGGCCCGTGCTGTGCGGGCACGCCGGTGACGCGCAGCACGCCACCGGCCGGGCGGGGCAGGTCCACGTGCTCCCAGCGGGCCAGCGCCCGCACCGGCTCACCCAGCCGGCCGTGAGCCGAGGCGGTGGACAGCGCCAGCGGCGCGCCCAGCAGGCATTCGCGACCGGACGCGTCGAGGTTGTCGGGGTGCTGGTCATGGGACAGCAGCACCGCGTCGACCGGTCCGACCTGCTCGGGCCCGAACGCGGGACCGGCCGTCTTGGTCAGGAAGCGGCTCCCGACGGGATAGTCGCCCGGCGGATCGAAGGTCGGGTCGACCAGCAGGCGCAGGCCTCCCAGCTCAAGAACGGCGGTGGGACCGCCGACGTACCGAATCCTCATCCGCTCTATCTCCTGCCACTAACCCAATCGCCAACAAATCGGACACTCTAACAGCTGCCGAGATCCCATGATCCGCAGGCCTCCCACGGCCAGAGCCACGGCACGATCCGGGACCCGTCGGGCCGGGACAGCCGGGCGAAGAACGTGTCCGCCACGATCGCGGGAAGCGGCCGGTCAGCTCGGGACGACGCCGTCCAGATAGACCCACGCGCCTTCGTGCCGTGCGAACCGACTCCGCTCGTGCAGCTCTCCGGGCTGCCCGCGGTAGGTGTAGCGGGCGCGGAAGGTGACGGTGCCGTCGGTGTGGAAAGGGCTCCCGCCGGAGACGTCCTCGATCTCCAGCTCGGTCCACCGCATGCCCCGCTCGAACTCGACGCGTGCCGGCCGGGTGGTGGGATGCCAGGTTCGCAGCAGATAGGCCTCGTCCTCGACCGCGAACGCGGCGAAGCGCGAGCGCATGAGCGCCTCCGCCGTCGGAGCGGCCTGGCCGCCGTGGAACCGGCCGCAGCACTCGCCGTAGGCGGCGGGCAGGCCGCAGGGGCAGGGCCGCGCGGCGGCGCGCGGCGGCGTACGACGGGGGCTGGAGGTACCGTTCACCCTGCGAGGCTATCCGGTCTCCCGCCGGTCGCTCCCGGGCGGAGCCCCCCACGCGAAAACGCCTTCCGGGCGGCCACGGCCGGGGAGAAGTCCGGGTACGGCGACGCCGCCACGACCGCCTTGACCCCGGCAACGGGCGAGGGGCCTTGAGCGGGCGGCGTACTATCCTGCCATCAGGGCTTCCGTGAATCGCGTACCCGCCAGGCTCTTGATCGAGCACATCCTGAACAGAGCCGGGTTCCCGCTCCCGCATCACCGGCCGAGCCGGGAAGCGGAGCGGACGTCCAAGAAGAACCACGCCATCTGGGTGACGAGCCACCATGATTACCCACGACGCGCTGACAAGAGATCACCCGCAGATCGAGGCATCCAGTTTCGTCGGACGCAGGCAGGAAATGGCCGATGTCCGGCGGCTGCTGCCCAGAACTCGGCTGCTGACGCTGACCGGTGCCGGCGGGGTCGGCAAGACGCGGCTGGCGCGGCGGACGGCCCAGTCCCTGGGCGGGAGGTTCCGGGACGGGGTGGAGTTCGTCGAGCTGGCCACGTTGGAGGACAGCGAGTTGCTGGGTCCGGCCGTGGCCGCGGCGCTGGGCCTTCGTGATACGAGATCTCACACGATGCCGGTCCTGACGGACTATCTGCGGGGCAAGCGGATGCTGCTGGTGCTGGACAACTGCGAGCACCTGCTGCACGCGTGCGCGATCCTTGTGGACGCGCTGCTTCGCGCGGCCCCGCGCCTGCGGATCCTGGCCACCAGCCGGCAGGCGCTGGGGGTGGCCGGTGAACAGATTCTGTGGGTTCCGTCGTTGCCGGTCCCGGATCTCACCGACACCGTTCGCGGCATCGCGCGATGTGAGGCGGTGCGGTTGTTCACCGAACGGGCGGCGAAGGCGCGGCCCGGATTCGCCGTCGATGCGGCCAACGCCATGGCGATGACCCGGCTGGCCCGGCGCCTGGACGGGATTCCGCTGGCCATCGAGCTGGCGGCGGGGCGGTTGCGAACGATGCCGGTGGAGCAGCTCGTACGAGAACTGGACGAACGCTTCGACGTGCTGGCCGGGGGCAACACCGAGTTACCACGCCATCAGACCCTGCGGGCGACCATGGACTGGAGCTTCGCCCTGTGCTCATCCGGTGAGCAGCGGTTGTGGGCACGGCTGTCGTTGTTCCCCGACGGCGTGGACCTGGAGACGGCCGAGGCGATCTGCGCGGGTGACGAGATCGCGCGTGATGACGTCTTCGAACTGACGGCCGGGCTGGTGGACAAATCCATCCTGAGTGTCGAACACCGGGGCTCCGAGGTCCGCTACCGGATGCTGGAGAGCATCCGCGCGTACGGCCGCGAGCACATGACCGACTCGGAGGAGCGGGAGCTGTCCCGGCGCTACCGCGATCACTATCGACGCCTGACCGACCGGAACCGGCTTGATCAGATGGTTCCGGATCAGGTCGAGCGGTTCTGGACCCTGCACGGGGAGCTTTCGAACGTGCGGGCCGCGATCGACCTCTGCTTCGGCCGGCCGTACGACGCGCCGGAGGGGTTGGAGATCGCGTCCTCGCTGTGGGGCTACTGGATCGTCTCCGGGTTCCTCACCGAGGGCCGGCACTGGCTCGCGAGAGGGCTCGAACTTGTGACGGGGGCGAACGCCGCCCGGCTGACGGCCCTGGCGGCCGACAGCGAGCTCGCCATCCATCAGGGCGACCTTGCCGCGGCGACACCACGGCTGGAGGAGTTTCACACCCTCGCGCAGCGGATGGGGGACAAGGCGGCCCTCGCGTTCGCCGTCCAGATCGCGGGCCTCGCCGCGTTGTCCGCCGGTGAGTGCCGGCGCGGGCTGGCGCTCATGGACGACGCGCTCGCCCTCCACCGTGCGGCCGGCGACATCAACGCCGTCAGCCGCACCCTGTTCCAGGCCGCCGCGTTCGGCTCGGCGGAAGACCCCGGCCGCGCCAAGGCCTTCGGTGATGAGCTCCTCGCCCTGTCCGATGCCTACGACGCACCCCTTTACCGGGCATACGCGCTGTTCGCGGTCGGCCTCGCCACGTGGAAGCAAGGCGACTGGCGCCAGACCGAAGCCATGATGCGCAAGGCGCTCCCGCCCTTGGAAGGCGTCAACGACCAATGGTGCCTCACCCAGTGCCTGGAGGTCCTCGCCTGGACCGCCGGCGCACGCGGCCTGCACCTACGCGCCGCCCGATTGCTGGGCGCGGCCGACACGCTCTGGCAGGCCCTCGACTCCTCTCCGACCGAACTGGGGTACTCCGTGCACTCGCACCGGAACTGCGACGCGCACGCGCGGCAGTCGCTGGGATCCCAGGCCTTCAGAACGGCCTTCCAAAGCGGGAGGAAACTCAGGCTGGACGGTGCGGTGGCATACGCGCTCGAGGACGAGGGGCCCTGACGGGCGTTTCCAGCCGATTGATCTTTGATGGATCAGGCCGTCCGGACGACTTGACGACCGCGCAGGAGACGTTCCAGGCCGCCGTACGGCAGGCCGAGGCCGACGACTCCCCGCTGCTGGGCGCTCATTCCGTCACCGCCGTCGCCGAGCTCGAACAGGGGACCGCACCCCGGGCCCTGCGCGCGATGGAGGTCGACCCGGCGGCGCGCATCGGGCCCGACCTCAGCTCCACGCGGTGGACGCCGTCGCCTTCCGGGGTGATACCGAAGATCATGGCGGCGGCCTTCCCGTGGACTCGCGGACGACCAGACTGGTCTGCAGAGTCGCGACCGTGGCGGGCTCTTCCTCGTCGACCGACTGCAGCAGCAGGTCGACGGCCATCCGGCCGGCCGCGGCCGTGGGCATGGCGATCGTGGTGAGCCTGGGCCTGTTGAGCCGCCCCGACATGATGTCGTCGACGCCGATCACGCTCAGGTCCTCGGGAACGCGCACGCCGCGCTCGCCGAGCCCTTCGATGAGGCCGATCGCCACCAGGTCGTTGTAGGCCAGTACGCCGGTGACCTCGGAGGCGATCACGTCGGTGACCGCGGCGAGGCCGCCCTGCCCGGTCGGCGGGTTGGGGCCGAGGAAGACCACGTCCACCTCTTCGGCCGCCGCGGCGGCCTCCCGCATCTCCTTGCTGGTCCACGACCCACTCGGTCCGGTGACGAGCGCGATCCTGCGGTGTCCGAGCGAGGCCAGGTGCTCGATGGCCAGCGTCGCGCCGCGCCCGACGTCCATCAGCACGGCCGGCACGCTCTTGAGCCGCCGGTTCACGACGACCAGCGGCACGTCCCGGCTCAGGCGCTCGATCGCCCTGTCGGCCAGGCGCGGGCTGCACAGCAACACCCCGTCGACCTGCTTGGCGAAGGCCTGGATGAGCTCTTTCTCGACCAGCGGATCCTCGTCGGTGTCCGCCACGAACACGTGGTGGTCGCGGATCCTGGCCTGCGCCTGGGCCGCCTTGATGAGCGGAGGGAAGAACGGGTTGGCGATGTCGGCGACGATCAGGCCGAGGTTGTGCGTCCGCCCCGTGGTCAGCGCCTGCGCGGCCCTGTTGGGCCGGTAGCCGAGGTCGTCGGCGGCGGCCAGCACCCTGATGCGGGTCTCCGCGTTCACCAGGTGGGGTGCGGAGAATGTGCGGGACACCGTCGAGACGTGCACCCCCGACGCCCGTGCCACGTCCCGGATCGTCACCGCCACGCTTGGCCTCCTCGGACCAATCTTGTGCAATCGGTTGCATTAGCGTCAACCGGCGCCTGCGGCAGCAGGCTATACCTCCTCCCCGTGCTTGACGGGCCTGATTCACCCGCCAATACTGCGATGCAACCGGTTGCCAAGGGAGCGCCATGACACGAACACTGGTGACGGGCAGCGCGGGCCGGTTGGGCCGCAGCGTCGTCACCTCGCTGGCGCGGGCGGGTCACGAGGTCATCGGGGTGGACTCCGGGCCGGGCACGCCCTCGGAGGCCGTGGCGAGCCTGCCCGCCGACCTGACCGATCTGGGCGAGACCTACGACGTCCTCGCCCGCTTCCGGCCGGACGCCGTGGTGCACCTGGCCGCCGTCGCCGCCCCGTTCAGCCGCACCGACGGGGTGACCTTCCGCACCAACGCGCAACTCGCCTTCAACGTCTGCCAGGCCGCCTCCGCATGCGGCGTCGGCACGGTCGTGGTGGCCAGCAGCCCCACGGTGATCGGGTACGGCGCGCCGCGCGGCTGGGCGCCGCGCTACCTGCCGATCGACGAGGAGCACCCGACCGAGCCGTGGAACGCCTACAGCCTGTCGAAGCTGGTGGCCGAGCAGGTGATGGCCGCCTTCGCCCGCAGCTCTGACACCAGGTTCGCGGCCGTCAGGCCGTGTTTCGTGGTGGCGCCGGAGGAGTGGGCGGGGGCCGCCACGCAGTCGGGGCACACCATCGCGGAACGGCTGGACAGGCCGGAGATCGCCGGGGTCTCGCTGTTCAACTACGTCGACGCCAGGGACTGCGCCGAGCTCATCGGGGCCGTCCTGGATCGGCCCGACGTGCCCTCCGGCGAGGTGTTCTTCGCGGGGGCGGCCGACGCGCTGGCCCGCGAGCCGCTGGCCGTACTGCTCCCGGAGGTGATGCCGGGCACCGCCGAGGCCGCCGCGGCGCTGACGGGCACGTCCCCGGCGTTCAGCTCGGCGAAGGCCGGGCGGCTGCTCGGCTGGAGCGCGAAACGAAGCTGGCGCACCGAGCTGAAGGCCGGCCCGTGATCCGCGATCTGCGGGTCACCCCGCGCACCGCCGAGCTGCCCAGGCCGTGGGGAGCCGGCGTGCCCTTCAACCACGTCCTGGCGGTCGAGGTCACGCTGGACGACGGCCGCACGGGCACCGGGTTCTCCTGGACGCCGCAGATCGGGGCGCGGGCCGTACAGGCTCTGCTCGAACACGATGTCCGTAAGGCGCTGATCGGCCTGGACCCGCACCCCGAGGTCGTGTGGGACCGGTTGTGGCGGCACCTGCGCGAGGCCGGGCCCGGCGGGATCACCACGATCGCGCTCGCGGGGGTCGACCTGGCGCTGTGGGACCTGCGCTGCGGCGAGCACGGCCTGGCCGACGTGCTGGGCCGGCGGAGGGAGAGCGTGCCCGTCTACGGCAGCGGCGTGAACCTGCACTACTCGCTCGACGAGCTCGTCGCGCAGGCCGGGCGGTGGAAGGCGGCCGGCTATCCCGGTGTGAAGATGAAGGTGGGCCGCCCCGACCTGCGGGAGGATCTGGAGCGGGTCGCCGCGGTGCGTGAGGTGATCGGCCGGGACACGCTGCTGATGATCGACGCCAACCAACGCTGGGACCTGCACAGGGCGCGCCGCGCGGTGGAGGCCCTGCGGCCGTTCGATCTCCACTGGCTGGAGGAGCCGCTGCCCGCCGACGACGTGGCCGCGCACGTGGAGCTGCGGCGCAGCGTGGACGTGCCGATCGCGGTGGGCGAGAACGTCTACACCGTGTACGGCTTCCGCGACCTGCTGACGGCGGGCGCCTGTGACGTGGTGCAGCCGAACCTGGTCAGGGTGGGCGGCATCACGCCCTTCCTGCGCATCGCCGAGCTGGCCCGGACCTTCGGCGTGCCCACCTATCCCCACCTGCTGCCCGAGATGTCGGCGCAGCTGGCCCTCCATCTGCCGCTGCCGTGCCAGGTGGAGGAGGTCGAGGACGCCTCGTTCGCCGCGCTGGGGCTGCTGGCCCCGCCGTACCCCGTCACGGTGGAGAGCGGCGTGGCGAAGGTCGGACCGCACCGGGGGCTTGGGGTGCAATCGCTCGCGCATTGATGACACCTGAGGGTGCCCTCGAATGGCCGTGGTGTTTCATGCAACCGATTGCGTCTTCCGTCTGAGGTGACATCCTGTGGCGCGTTCCCGGCGACCCGGCTCTCACCATGAGCCGCCGAGTTCCTTGAGGGTGAAGGCGCCACCCACCCGGTCGTGCAGGGGTTCGGTCAGGTCCGGTTCGCCCTGCTCGGCGATGAGCGCGGCCGCGTGTCGCTCGGAGTCGTCCTGCGACCGGTAGCCGATCGCTCGGGCCCCGTCCAGCGACCACCAGCGGCGGGTGTTGTCGGAGACGCCCCAGACCACGTGGTAGCCGGGAGCGGTCAGCGCGGCCTCCACCAGCCTGGCCATGTCGTCAGGGGAGATCCAGGTGGCCAGGCCGCGGGTGTCGCCCGAGCCCTCGTTGCAGGTGCCGAGCCTGATCACGGTCACGTTGATGCCGAACCTGTCGTGGTAGAGGCTGCCGAGTGCCTCCATGACGACCTTGCTCACGCCGTAGAAGGTGTCGGGCCGGGGGAAGGCGTGGTCGGGCAGGTCCGTGCCGTCCGCCGGGCGCGTGTGGAACCCGGCCGCGTGGTGGCTGCCGACGAGCACCACCTGTCGCACCCCTTCCTTTCTGGCGGCCTCCAGCAGCACCTGGGTGCCGTCGATGTTGGCCCGCACGATGTCGGCCCACGGGTGCTCCCGGCTCTGGCCACCCAGGTGCACCACCGCGTCGACCCCCTTCATGGCCGCCGCCATCTGTGCCTCGTCCGCCAGATCCGCCACCACGAACTCCTCGCCAGGCCCCATGTCACACACCCTCCCCGGCGCCGGTTCGGAGCTCGGCACGTGCGTGGGGAGGGGATGGAGGTCGGAGAGCCGCAGGATGCGGGCTTCGCGGGCCAGGAGGGGACGCAGAAGGGTGCCGACCTTGCCGGCGGCGCCGGTCATCAGGATGCGCATGCGGTCTGTTGTACACAACTCCGAACCAAATTCACATCCTTGAATCTTGACCGTGGCCACGCACCGTCGTTACGTTCACATGAACTGATTCCATATTCCGATAAGTCATCCACATATATGAACAGGAGGCGGCCTGATGTCACGCAACCTGATCGGGGCCGGCGTTGCCATGGCTCTGGCCGTAACCGCGGTGGGTTGTGGAGCGGGATCAGGCTCCGGTGGGGACGCCCTCGAAATCTGGATCCGCCAGGTGCCCAACTCCCCCTCGCACAAGACCGCCCAGAAGTTCGTGGCGGAGTTCGAGAAGGCCACCGGCCTCAAGACCAAGCTCGTCTCGCTCTTCGACGACTTCGAGACCAAGCTGCAACAGCAGGCCCAGGCCAAGGACCTGCCCGACATCGTCATCAACGACACCGCGCGGCTCGGCAACATGCAGCACCAGGGCTGGTTACGCGAGGTCGACAGGACCAGGCTGGCCGGCCAGGACAAGCTCGCCGACCAGGCGTGGAAGGCCGCGCAGGCCGGTGACGGCAAATACTACGCGGCGCCGTTCTCCGCCCAGTCCTTCGCGCTGATCATCCGCAGGGACTGGCGCGAGAAGGTCGGCATGGAGCCGCCGCGGTCCTGGGATGACCTGGCCAAGCTGGCCAGGGCGTTCACCGAGAAGGACCCCGACGGCGACGGCGTGGCCAACACCTACGGCTTCGTGATCCCGGCCGGCACCAAGCGCGGTTACGCCTCGTGGTACGCCTCCTCGATGATCTACGCCAACGGCGGCGACTTCCTCAAGGCCACCGGCGGCGGCAAGTTCGCCCCCACGGCCGATGACCCCAGGACGGTCGAGGCGGTCAAGTGGCTGCAGGACCAGTTCTGCACCGCCAAGACCGTCAACCCCGGCGCGGTCAGCAACGACACGACCGTCACGCACACCGTGTTCGAGAAGGGGCAGGGCGGCATCTACCTGGTCGGCCCGTACGTCCTGGCGAGATTCGTCAAGAGCGTGGGCGACGAGAAGATCGAGGTCGTCCAGGTGCCCAAGGGCCCGTCCGGCGGCCCGGGCACGCTCGGCGAGGGCGAGAACGTCTACCTGATGGCCGGATCCGACCTCGAAGCGGAACAGCAGAAGTTCGCCGAGTTCGCGATCTCCGCGGCAGGCCAGAGGGTCGGCATGAACGGCGACGCCGAGGGCCCGATCGTCCGCCTCCCCGTCAACAAGGAAGTCGACCTCGGCGCCGAGCGCAAGGACCCGAGATGGAAGGTGTTCGCCGACGCCTACCCCACCGCCGTCTACACCCCGCCGGTTCCCGACTGGACGCCGTTCAGGCAGAAGGCGGCCGACGCGATCAACGCGGCGTGGGCCGACTGCGCCAAGGACGTGAAGGTCACGATGGACGAGCTGAACACCACGTTCGCCCGGGAACTGGCGACCCAGAAGGCGTCATGACCGCCACGCTCTCTCCCCCGAGATCCGGGACGGCGTCACGCCACGACAAGCCGGTGCGCCGGCGTGGCGCCCTCGTCCCCTGGTTGTTCCTGGCTCCCGCGCTGCTGCTGTTCCTGTACTTCAAGTTCATCCCGATCTTCGTGATGATACGGGACAGCTTCTTCGAGGTCCGGCCCTTCCTCGGCAATCTGTGGGTCGGCCTCGACAACTACCGCACCGTCGTCACCGACGACGCGTTCACCTCGGCGATGCTGCACAGCGCGGTCCTCGCGCTGGGCACCACCGTCGGCTCGATCCTCCTCGGGCTGGTGCTCGCGCTGCTGGTCGAGGGGCCGGCGAGGTATCTGTGGTTCGTCAGGACCGCGGCGTTCCTGCCGGTGGTGACCACGATCGCGGCGGTCGCCGAGGTCTGGCGGATCATGTACCACCCCGGGCCCGACGGCCTGCTCAACGGCATCGCCGGGGTCGCCGGGCTCACCCCCATGCCGTTCCTGTCCAGCGAGGACACCTCGCTCTGGTCGATCATGGGGATGATGGTCTGGCGCGGCGCGCCGTACGACATGATGATCTTCGTCGCGGGCCTGGTCGGCGTGGACCGCACGCTGTACGAGGCGGCGGCCGTGGACGGCGCGACCGTGTGGCAGCGTTTCACCCGCGTGACGCTCCCGGCGCTGCGGCCGGTGTTCTGGATCCTGTTCACGCTGGCGGCCATCCGCGGGCTGCGCGTCTTCGTCGAGGTGTACGTGCTGACGAACGGCGGGCCGAACGGCTCCTCCGAGGTGCTGATGACGCTGATCTACAAGGAGGGTCTGCAGAACAACAGGCTCGGCGTCGCCTCGGCGGGCGCGGTCGTGCTGTTCCTGGCGACGCTGGTGCTCACGGTCATCGTGCAGGTGCTGCGCAGGAGGCAGGAGACATGAGGTTCGACAGCACGCTCGGGCTGGAGGACCGGCGCGGACCCGTGGCCCTGACGCTCAAGACGATCCTCTACGCGGCCATCGTGATCGTCTTCCTCGGACCGCTGGCGGGGCTGCTCGTCAACGCCTTCGGCACGGTCCCCGACCCGACCCGCTTCTCCCTGCCCACCGGCTTCAGTCTGGACAACTTCGCCCGGGCCGGCGAGCGGAAGGTCTACCTGTATCTGCTGAACTCGTTCGTCGTGGTCGGGTTCGGGCTGCTGCTGCAGATGCTCGTCAGCGTGTTCGCGGCCTACGCGCTGGCCCGCAAGAGGTTCCGCGGCATGGCGTTCGTGCTGATCCTCATGCTGGTCACGATGATGATCCCCGAGGAGGTCATCATCCTGCCGCTGGCGGCGGTGCTCGGCGACCTGCCGGTCTTCGGCACCAACCTGCTGGGAACCTACGCGGGCATGATCCTGCCGGTCGGCGCCTGGGGCTTCTCGATCCTGGTGATGACCGAGTTCATGAAGGAGGTGCCGGTCGAGCTGGAGGAGGCCGCCAGGATCGACGGCGCCGGCGAGCTGCGCACGTTCTTCACCATCATCCTGCCGCTGTGCCGGCCCGCGCTCGGGGTGATCGGCGTCTTCGGCTTCACCATGATCTGGGACCAGTACGTGCTGCCGCTCATCGTGGCCACGGAATCCGACCAGTGGACGCTGCCGATCGCGCTGCGCTCGCTGCGCTCCGACGAGGAGGTGGGCATCGGTGTCCTGCTGGCGGCCTCGCTGCTGGCGCTGCTGCCGTCGATCATCGCGTTCCTGGCGTTCCAGCGGCAGTTCATGCGCGGTCTGACCAGCGGCGCCATCAAGGGTTAGGTGTCCATGTACATGGATGGCATCCAATATTCTGGAAACCATGGAGCCCTCGATGGTCAAGTCAGCAGAGCGAACGGTACGCATTCTGGAGACGCTGGCCGCGTCTCCGGACCGCCTCTCGCTGTCGGAACTTCAACAGCAGACCGGCTTCCCCCGCAGCAGCCTGCACGCCCTGATGCGCACGCTGGTCGAGCTCAACTGGGTGGAGACCGACAGCGCCAAGGCCGCTTTCGGCATCGGCCCGCACGCCCTGCTGACCGGGACGGCCTACCTGGACAAGGACCTCGCGCTGCCGTTCGCGCTGGAAACGCTGGAGGACCTGCGCGACGAGATCGGGCACACCGTGCACTTCGCCCGGCGGGACGGCGCGCACGTGCTGTACCTCGCGACCAGGGAAGGCCGCAGGGCGCACCACGTGATCCCTCGGGTGGGCCGCAGGCTGCCCGCCCACGTGACGGCACTCGGCCAGGCGCTGCTCGCCCAGCTGACCTTCGACGAGGTCATGGAACTGCTCCCGGACGAGCTCGCCTGGTTCACCTCTCAGACGCTGACCGACCACGGGAAGCTGAACAAGGAGCTGGACCAGGTTCGCACTCGCGGATGGGCGTTCGAACGCGAGCAGGGCACCCCGGGCGTGCAGTGCGTCGCCGTCGCGGTCGACTACCGCATCCCCGCGACCGACGCCATCAGCTGCTCGATGCCCGTCCACCTGGACGAGAGCGAGATCGGGAAGGTCATCGACGCGGTGACCCGACACACGCGCAAGCTGGCTGCCACCCTGCGCAGGGAGGGCATCCGCTAGAAAGGACCGTTCATGCGTCTTGATGGTGTTCTCTTCTTCCCGGTGACCCCGTTCGGGGCCGACGGCGCCGTGGCGGAGCCGGTGCTGGCCGAGCACGTCGGACGCGGGGTCGCGGCCGGGGCGGGAGGAGTGTTCACCGCGTGCGGCACGGGCGAGTTCAACGCACTCGACCTTGAGGACTACACGCGGGTCGTCAAGGCGAGCGTCGAGGCCACGGCCGGCCGGGTGCCCGTCTTCTCCGGCGCGGGCGGGGTCACGGCCCGCGCCTTCGCCAGGGTGGCCGCCGACGGAGGTGTGGACGGACTGCTGCTCTTCCCGCCGTACCTGGTCGCCTCACCCGCCGAAGGCCTGGTCCGATACGTGCGCGAGGTGGCCGCCGAGACGGATCTGCCGGTGATCGTCTATCAGCGCGGCAACGCCCGCTTCACCCCCGACGCGGTGGCCGAGCTGGCGGGTATCCCGAACGTGATCGGTTTCAAAGACGGGCTGGGCGACATCGACCTGCTGCAGCGGATCATCCTGACCGTCCGGCAGGCGACCGACCGGGAGTTCACCTTCTTCAACGGGCTGCCCACGGCGGAGCTGACCGTTCCCGCCTATCGGGGGCTCGGGGTCACGCTCTACTCCAGCGCGGTGTTCGCGTTCGCCCCGGAGATCGCGCTGGCCTTCTACAAGGCGGTGACCAGCGGGGACGACCGGCTCACCACGGCGCTGCTGACGCGGTTCTACCTTCCGCTGGTACGGCTGCGCGACAGCCGGCAGGGGTATGCGGTGTCACTGGTCAAGGCCGGTGTGCGGCTCGGCGGCCTGGATGTGGGAGGTGTGCGGCCCCCGCTGCTCGACCCTCGGCCGGAACATGTGGCCGAGCTGTCCCGCATCATCGCCGAAGGCCGCCGCGTCGCCGGCGCCTGACCACGGTGCGGCGTACTCGGAGGTGCGGGCCTCGGGAGGGCGGAAGTCCTCCCGAGGCGCGGCTACGCGGCTGCGCGGCGCTCCCCGAGGTGCCGCGGGTCAGGGGTTGAGGCGGCCGTCAACGCGCTGGGGGACGCCGAGCGGGTTGCCGTCCTGGAGCTCAGGCGGGAGGAGCTCCGAAGGCCAGTCCTGGTACGCCATGGGCGCGAGCCAGCGGTCGATGGCCGTCGCGCCGACCGAGGTGTGCGCGGGGGCCGTCGAGGCGGGCCAGGGACCGCTGTGGTGCATCGCCCAGCACACGGCCACGCCGGTCGGCCAGCCGTTCCAGAGGAGCCGTCCGGCCTTGCGGCCGAGCACCTCCGCCACCTGCGTCGCCTCAGCGGGCACGTTCGCGTGGATGGTGGCGGTGAGCGAGCCTTCGAGGTTCCGCAGCACGGCGAGCAGTCCGGGAATATCGCGGTAAGTCACCACAACGGATGCGGGCCCGAAGCACTCCTCCGCGATCCGCGGCAGCTTCTCGGCGAAGGCGTCGACATCGGTCACGAAGACCTGCGGGGTGACCGCCCAGGCGCCCTCCCCCGGCTTGCCCGAGGCCAGCGACCGCAGCTCGCCCAGCCGCTCGACCCCGCCGAGGTATCCGTCCCTGATCCGCTCGCCCAGCATCGGCCCGCCGGTGGTGCCCGCCACCGCGTCGGCGATCGCGTCCAGCAGTTCCGTGTCCGAAGGCACGAACAGCAGACCCGGGTTGGTGCAGAACTGCCCGACCCCCAGCGTGAGCGAGGCCGCGAACCCCTTCGCCACCTCGTCGGCGCGGGCCGACGGCAGCACGACCACCGGGTTCACGCTGCCGAGTTCGCCGTAGAACGGGATCGGCACCTCCCGCTGGTCGATCAGCGCCTTGATCGCCTTGCCTCCCGCCACCGACCCGGTGAAACCGGCCGCCGCGACGACCGGGTGCCGGACCAGGTCGGCCCCCGCCTGCATGCCGTGCACCAGGCCGAGCAGGTCGGGCGACGGCAGCGCCGCACGGACCGTCTCGGCGACCATCGCGGAGGTGTTCGGGTGTCCTGGATGCGCCTTGACCACGACCGGGCAGCCTGCGGCCAGGGCGGAGGCGGTGTCGCCGCCCGCGACAGAGAACGCGAACGGGAAGTTGCTGGCCGCGAAGACCGCGACCACGCCGGGGAGGGGCCGCTTCATACGGCGCACGTCCGGCCGGGGCGGCGTCAGCGACGGGTCGGCGTGGTCGATGATCGCCTCGACGTACCCGCCGTCCCTGATCACCTGGGCGAACAGCCGGAACTGCCCGGCGGTGCGTGCCACCTCGCCGCGCAGCCGTACCTCTCCCAGGGCCGTCTCGGCGTCGGCGACCTGCCAGAGCTCGTCCACCCGCGCGGTGAGCGCGTCGGCGATGGCTTCGAGCACGCGCGCCCGCTCCTCGGCCGAGGTGGCGTGCCAGGCCGCGCCCGCGGCTTCGGCGGCGTGCACGATCGTGTCGACTTCGGCCGGGTCCGTCTCCGGCAGCGCGGCGCCTACGGTCTCGCCGGTCCGCGGGTCATATCCGTAGATCATCGCTTGGCCCTTTCGGTGCAATATCACACTACACAGACTACAGCTTGACACTTGTGCAAGGCGATTCTTACAGTTGCGTCACCTGTCCACAAACCTGGCCACTGTTCACATACATGGACGGCGACTTCTATGGTCATCAGGGAAATCCGTGTCACGCCCGTCGCTTTCAGAGACCCGCCGCTGCTGAACGCCGCCGGCGTGCACGAGCCCTGGGCGCTCCGCACGATCGTCGAGGTGGTCACCGATGAGGGGCTCAGCGGGCTCGGCGAGACCTACGGCGACCTCGGCCACCTGGCCAAGGTGCGCGAGTGCGCGCAGGCGCTGGTCGGGCTGGACGTGCACGCCGCTCACGAGATGTACGCCAGGGTCAGCGCGGTCGTCGGCGACGCGGTCGGCGACCTGCACGGCTTGACCGGCGCCGCCACCAGGCAGAAGAGCGTCGACCGGGTGTTCTCCCCCTTCGAGGTGGCATGCCTGGACGTCAGGGGAAAGGCGGCGAACGTCCCGGTCTGCGATCTTCTCGGCGGGCGGGTGCGCGAGGCGGTGCCGTACAGCGCCTACCTGTTCTACAAGTG
This sequence comes from Streptosporangium sp. NPDC000396, assembly GCF_042898655.1. Lineage (NCBI taxonomy): Bacteria > Bacillati > Actinomycetota > Actinomycetes > Streptosporangiales > Streptosporangiaceae > Streptosporangium > Streptosporangium sp. NPDC000396. The sequence goes on along the minus strand of NZ_JBIAZA010000004.1, from coordinate 10,728 downwards.
GGCGGGGCATCCGGGTGCGGAGCCGGACAGGTTCGGGGCGGCGCTGGATCCGGCGGGGCTGGTCGAGCAGGCCGCGCTGCTCGTGAAGGAGTACGGCTTCCGCTCGATCAAGCTCAAGGGCGGGGTCTTCCCACCGGAGCAGGAGATCGCCGCGATCAGGGCCCTGCACGAGGCCTTTCCCGGGGTTCCGCTGCGGCTCGACCCGAACGCCGCCTGGTCGCCGACGACCTCGATCATGGTGGCCGGAGAGCTCGACGGCGTGCTCCAGTACCTGGAGGACCCCACACCCGGTATTTCCGGCATGGCTGAGGTTTCTCGAAATATCGCTACAAAGCTGGCTACGAACATGTGCGTCGTCACACCCGAGCACTTGCCCCCCGCCGTCGCCTCCAACGCGGTCCAGGTCCTGCTGCTCGATCACCATTACTGGGGCGGGCTGGTGCGATCCGCGCAGGTGGCCGCCCTGTGCGCGACATTCGGCCTGGAGCTGTCCATGCACTCCAACTCCCACCTCGGCATCAGCCTGGCCGCGATGACCCATCTCGCCGCCGCCACGCCGAACCTCACCTACGCCTGCGACACCCACACCCCCTGGCAGGACGGCCAGGACGTGGTCCTGCCCGGTGCCCTGCGCTTCGTCGACGGAGCCGTCCCCGTGCCCGGCGGTCCCGGGCTGGGCGTCGAGCTGGACAGAGACGCGGTGGCCGTCATGCACGAGCAGTACCTCACGTGCGGGATCGTCTCCCGCGACGACACCGCCTACATGCGGCGCTTCGAGCCCGCCTTCACCGCGAGGAGAGCACGCTGGTGAAGGTCGCCTACGCCTACCCCTGGGACCTCGTCGGCGACCCCGCGGCGGCCGAGCGCATCGCCGGGCTCGGCGTGGAGGCGGTCGCGCTGGCCGCCTCCTACCACGCCACCCGCGCCGCCACGCCGTACCACCCCGCACACCGCGTGCTCGAAGTCCCCCACTCGGCCTTCTACCTGCCCGTGCGTCCCGAGGCCTGGGGCACACTGGTGCCCGCCTCGCCCACCTGGACGCCGCCCGACGCCTACCTGCGGGCGCGGGACACGCTGACGGCGGCCGGGCTCAAGGTGCTGGCCTGGACCGTGCTCACCCACAACTCCCACCTCGGCACCGCCCACCCGGACCTGGTCACACGCAACGCCTTCGGTGACCGGTACTCTCACGCGCTCTGCCCCGCCCATCCGGATGTCGTCGACTACTGCGAGCGCCTGGTCCGCGAGATCCTGACCTTGGGCGAGCCGGACGGGCTGGTGCTGGAGTCATGCGGCCCGGCGGGCTTCCCCCACCAGAACACGCACGAGAAGACCGCCGGCGCCGACTGGACGGGCGTCCTCGCCGACCTGCTCTCCCTCTGCTTCTGTACGGCCTGCGCTCCCCGCCACCCGGAGGGCGTCAGGCGGCTGGTCGAGCAGGCGGTCGACGAGGCGGCCCCGCTCGCGTCGATGGCAGAGGCGCTGGGTGAGAGCGCCGAAGCGGTGCGGGCCGTACGGGTCGAGCTCTCGGCGCACCTGCGCGCGCGGCTGATCGCCGTCGCCCGCGAGGTGGCTCCCGGCACGCCGATCACCCTGCACGCCACTCCCGATCCGTGGGCCACGGGGGCGTTCGCGGCGCTGCCGTACGGCGAGGCGGGTGTGGACGTGCTGGTCGGCAACTGCTGGGGCGACCCGGCGGGCGACGCGGAACGCCTGGCCCGGCTGGCCGCGATGACCCAGCCAGGGCAGCGCGTCGGCGCCTACGTGCTGGCTCTGCCGCCACGGCCCGCCGACGCCGCCGTCCTCGCCGAGCAGCTGGCCGCCTACGCCAAGGCGGGGGCGACGGAGTTCCACCTGTATCACGCGGGCCTGGCCTCGCCCGCCCGCCTCGCCGCGCTCCGGGAGGCGCTCAGCCGGTGAACCGGGTGTGATCCCCAGTCGCGATGTTCCCTCGATTCAGGAGGCCCGGCGATCATCGGTGGAACGGTTGGCGGCAAGGGTGCTGATCGCGTCCGGATTCCAGGTGTACTCGACGACGGGCAGTTCGAACCCGGCGGGGAAGCGCTCGACGAACTCCTTCGTGGGGCGGCCGCCCAGACGCCGGTAGAAGGCGATTGCGGCGGCGTTGGCCTGGAGCACTCCCAGGTAGACGGTCTTCCCCGGATGGCGGCTCGCCGCCCAGGTGGAGGCGTGCTGCATGAGCCGGCGGCCGATGCCGGAGCCCTTACGCCGGGGTTGGACGTGGAGGTTGTCGAGCAGGATGCGGCCATCGGCCTCAAGGGTCAGGTAGGCGAACCCCAACAGGGCGGTGTCGTCGACGGCGACGAGCAGGCAGGAGGCGTGATCCGGTTCCGGGGCGACGGTGGTGAGGCGTGTGGCCCACATGGCCTTGCGCTCGTCGAGCAGCGACGGTCCGTTCAGATAGCCGGCGGGCATGATCCCGGCGTAGGCGGTCAGCCAACTCTGGGTATGCAGCGTCGCAATACGCTCGGCGTCGTCCTTCGTTCCGAATCTGATGTGCATGGTGTAGAGGTTGACATGCTCACAGGTAGATCCGACAGTCGGCCGCGCCCCGGGCAGACCCGGACTGGCGTCATCCGATCCGGACGATGCTCTTGCCGCGGGTCGCTCCGCCGGCGAGATCGGCGATGGCGGTCTCGACGTCGGCCAGCTCATATTCGGCGGTGATATCGATGCCGACCTTGCCGTCTCCGACCAGTTCCAGCGCGCGGCGCGCGCTGTCGGCGAGCCGCTCGGGATGGGTCTGGCTGAGCAGGTTGCTGTTGTAGGTCAGCATCGACGTGCCCCGCATCAGCAGATCGTTGGCCGAGACCGAGACCGGCTCGAAGGTGGCGATGTTGCCGTAGACCACGATCCGGCCGTGCGGTGCCAGGCGTTCCAGGTTGGCCAGCCGGGTCTGGCCGCCGATGGGGTCGAGAATCACATCGAAAAGCTCTCCGTCCAGCGCCTGGGGGAACTCCTCGCGGCTGATCACCTGGTCATAACCGAACTGCCGCGCGTAGTCGGCCTGTCCCCGATTGCCCACGACACCTACGACCCGCCCCGCGCCGGCGGCCCGGGCGAACTGTCCCGCGAGCGTGCCGACCCCGCCGGCTGCCGCGTGGATCAGCACGCTCTGGCCCGGCCGGACACCCGCGACAGTGTTGATCAGGTCATAGGCGGTGGAGGTGACCCAGCCGAACGCGGCGGCGGTCCGGGAGTCCACGGTGGGCGCCGCGATCGCCAGCACCGAGGAAACGACAACGACTTCCGCGAAGCCGCCCGAACTGGTCAGCGCGATGACCTGCTCACCGACGCGTGCCGGGTCGACACCCTCGCCGACCGCGATGATCTGCCCGGACGCCTCGAAGCCGGGCACGAAGGGACGAGGAGTCGAGAAGTGGCCGTCGCGGACCAGCACGTCTCCCCACTGAACACCCGCGTAAGCGACGCGGATGGCCACCTCCCCGTGCCCGGGGACGGGCTCGGCGATCTCGGTCATGTGGAACTGGTCGTCGCCGGCGAGCACGGCAGCCTTCATAATTCACAACCTTCTTGGTCGAATCAGTATCCTGATACTCGGACGATAGCGAGTCTCAGGAAGCTGAGTCAAATGAGGGAGCTGTGACAAATATGGTCGACGTGTCCGCCGAGGAATACCTGTGCACCAGGATCCGCCGCGCCGAGCAGGCTCTGATGGCCCATCACGAAGCCGTCCTGCGCACCTATGGGCTGACCATGACCCAGTACACGGTGCTGCTCGCCCTCTCCCGCGATGAAGGCATGTCCGGTGCCCAGCTGGCCCGCGCCTGCGGCGTCACCCAGCAGAGCATGGCCACGGTCCTCACCGGCATGCAGACCAAGGGCCTCATCGACCGGCAGCCATCATCTGTGCACGCCAAGGTCATGATCGCCACCCTCGCCGACGCCGGTCAGCGCCTTCTCGAGGAGGCCTACCAAGAAGTCAACGTGCTCGAAAAAGCCCTCATCGACAAGTTCACCCCAGCCGAGCACAGGCAGTTCTGCGATCTCCTCGATCGAGCCACCGAGACTCTGATCGAACAGACCCCCCGACCCGCCAAGTCAACATCCCATCGCCCCCCATCGACCTGAGCCGAGCCGGGGAGAACCGCTGTCCGCCAACGGGCTGGATCCCGTGTCCGCGGCCGGGGAAGGTCTTCTGCCCGCGAGCAGTGAGGCGAAGTGTCCAGCCAGCGGCGACCCGGTCCTGAACCGTCAACGACTCCGGACGAAGCCATATGTGAAGGATCTCGGAGGCATCAGAGCCATAGGTGAACGGGCCGCAGCGACCGTGGGTCACGCCCGCAGCCGGGCGATCCTGGGCATGTCATTCATTTACAGGCCCTTGGCATCTGAAGACGCGTGGTGGGGGTATGTCGTCCCTCACGGGGCGATCTTGGGCCCAGAAAGGAGATCAGCCGTGTACGCAACGGTACGGCGATATGAGGGGGTAACCGATCCCGCCGAGGCGGGACGCCTGGTGAGTGAGGGGTTCGTGCCGCTCATGCGCCAGGTCCCCGGCTTCGTGGCTTACTACTGGGTCGACGCTGGGGGTGGGGTGATGGTTTCCACCAGCGTCTTTGAAGATCAAGCCGGGGCCGAGGAATCCATCGAAAGGGCTGCGGACTTCGTGCGGGAAAGGCTCACCTCCCTGCTTCCGAACCCTCCTCAGATCATGGCCGGCGAGGTCGTAGCCTCCGGGTAGTGGCCATCTGTCACCCGACAGCGCCGGCGGGGTACGGCTTTCCGGCCGAGGGCTGCTCTCGACGGCCTACGGCCGCACACGGACGCAAGCCGTACCCGGGGAGAACTCCCAGTTCAGAGGGCAGATCACAAGTGTGCGCCCCGGCAGGATCCGAACCTGATGACTCCGTACGTACCCGAGTCCGCCGACTCGGGTACTCGCCCTGAAGCCTTGATTCGAGCCGGCGGCACCTGGTCGGCGGCGGATCTTGCGGACCGTGTACGGGTGCGGCGTGTTCCAGACGCCGCGAGAGAAGCCGCGCTGTAAGGAGATCTGGGTTCTCGGCGCCGAGAGGTGGCGCAACCCGGACGACGCCCTGCCCATCGGCTCAGCTTTTGGTGAGTGCTTCGCGGCGGATCCACTGGAGCAAGGTGGGGTTGTCGGTGGTGGTGACGACGCTGACGGTGGTGCGGAGGTGGCGGTCGTCGTCCAGCAGGGCCAGCATGCTCGCGGCCAGGTCCGCACGGGCGGTGAACCTGCCGTCGGCGTGGCCCTCGACGAGGGTGTAGTCGGTGACCGACGGCAAATGGTAGAGCCCGCTCGGGCGCAGGATCGTCCAGTCAAGATCGCTGGTGCGGACCAGCGCTTCCATCCGCCGCATGTCGTCGTACAGCGTCTTACCCAGTACCCGCGTCACGTATGGCAGCAATACCCGGTTGAACAGGAACCCGCCCTCGGAGTACGGGTGCGGGTCGACCCCGCTTGAGCTGACCACGGCGAGCCGGCGCACCCGATGCCGTTTCATCGCGGCGACGATATTGGCCACACCGCGCGAATAGGTGCTGATCGGCTCCTTCCCAGGGGGCACCCCGAGCGTCGACAGCACCGCATCCCGCTCCGCCACGGCGGCGTCGACGGCCACCGGATCGAGGACGTCGGCACCGACCACCTCGAGCAGATCATGGCGCAGTGGAAACGAGTCCGGCTGCCGGGTGACCGCGGCGACCCGATGTCCGGCGGCCAGTGCCTGGTCGGTGAGCAGGCGGCCGGTGGGACCGTTGGCTCCGAAGACTGCGATCCGCATGGCGGCTGTCTTCCTTGGTCGTGTCCGAGTTTCCTGTGGTGTTGTCCGTCAGAAGCTGGAGACGCCCGTGCGGGCGGTGGAGAACGGGCTTGGCGTACGTTTTCCGTTCCTCCACGCTCCGAGGGCCGAGTCCGTCTCCCCCGAGCTCTCCCGAGACGAGACAGCCCGGCCGTTCTGTGACATGGGAGGAAACACGGCTGAGCCGGCGGCCACCCGATAACGGCGCTCTCCTCGGCCCTCCACCTGCGAAAGACATCCGAGCCGAGGTCGGAGATCCGGTGCGGCTTTGCATCGGACGCAGGATCCTTGATCTGACGCAAAGCCCCTGAAGCCCGGCCTGCGTCCGGCACGGCTCCTCAAACGCCGCCTGCCGGCTCACTGCTCCATGAAACCGGGGGCATCGGCTGATAGCCGCGAACGATCTTTTCCCGACTGTCCTGCCTCCCATGTCACAGAAGGGCGGGCTGTCTCGTCTCGGGTTGGGAAGACAGGTTTTGGAATCTGGAAGGTGGTGGTCATGCGGGTGTTCGTGGCCGGCGGGGCCGGGGTGCTGGGGCGGCGGCTGGTGCCACAGCTTGTGGCACGTGGTCACGAGGTGACGGCGACGACGACGAGCGTGGCGAAGCTGGACTTGGTGGAGCAGCTGGGTGCTGAAGCGGTCGTGATGGACGGGCTGGATGCGGTGTCGGTCGGTGAGGCGGTGGCCCAGGCCCGGCCGGATGTGATCGTGCACCAGATGACCGCTATCTCCGGCAAGCCCGACATCAAGCACTTCGACCGCTGGTTCGCCACCACCAACCGGCTGCGCACCGAGGGGTCGGACCACCTGCTGGCCGCCGCCCAAGCGACCGGGGTGTCCCATTTCGTCGCGCAGAGCTACGCCGCATGGAACGGCATCCGTCAGGGCGGAGGAGCCAGTACTGCCGGCAGTCGAGGAAGTCACCGGGCGACCGGCTTTCACCTATGCCCAATGGGTCGCCCATCGCGCGGCTGATTTCGGCTCGGCGCCGGCCTGACGGCGACCGCCCCGGCTGCTGTCGCGCCGCGGCATCCCGCTGCGGAAGAAGACACTGTGGCGGATGCTCTACGAAACTGCAGCCCGCGCCGCCGAGGTCCTCGCCCTCAACATCGAGGGCCTCGGCCTGGAAGTCCGCGGGCGCCGGCATCTGCCCGCACACCGGCCGCGCCCGCCTGGGCCACGATCGAGGCCTGGACCGACCGACCGAATGCTCGGCTCCCTCTATCACCGCCTGAACGAACGCAAGGCCTACGACGAACCGGCGGCATTCCCGTCATCGAGTGACCGGCCAAGCTCAAAGGCGGCGACACCGGACACCGCTGACGCCGCCTGATCATCAATCGATACCGGCTTGCTCAACCGTACCTCCTCCTCCGCATATCCCAGCGCCTGGTAGAAGCTCCGGGCACGGACATTGGCCGCACCGGTCTCCAACGTGATGCGCTGCAGACCGCGTTCGCGTGCCCAGGACTCAGCAGCGTCCGCCAGAGCACGCCCGACGCCCATGCCCTCCAGTTCGGCGGAGACGACGAGCTCGCCGATGTAGGCGTCCACTTGGCCGGTGAAGTGCCGCCGGGTGGTCACGGTGACAAAGCCCGCGACACAGCCGTCGGAGATCGCCACAAGCACCCCGTGACCATCCCTGCCGTCCTGGTCCAGGGAACTGGTGACCCAGCCCCGCACGGCCAGGGCGACGGCATCGGCGTCCCGCCAGACCGCGACTCCCTCGGTGAGGCGCGGCGCCAGCGTGACTACGGCATCGCGGTCTTCATCTCGGTAGGGCCGGATCACAACGGGGGCCTGTCCACCACTCATGATCGGCAGTCTGGCATCGGACCCCCTTGTGAAAAAACAGTCATCGGCCCACGAATGTTGACTCTCGCGTCGGGCGAACGAGGCCCTGATGACGCGCTCGTGTTCCGTCGCGAGGACGGCCGTGCGATGGATCGCTGGTACGTACGCCGGAAGTTCCAGAAGGTCACGAACGCGGCCGGTATCGGAACGGACTGGTGCCCCCGCGAGCTGCGGCACAGCTTGTGTCCCTGCTGTCCGCGCGTGATGTCGCCATAGAAGAGATAGCGCGTCTCGTTGGCCACTCGTCAACGAACGTGACCGAGACCGTCCACCGCCAGGAGATCAGGCCGGCGCTGACCAAGGGCGCCGTGGTCATGAACAAGATCTTCAAAGCGCAGACCGCGTGACCGAGTGGCTTCCCATTCGGCTTCCCGATGCAGCGCGCCGAACGCCGCTGCCGGTGCGCCGAGCCGGGCTGTCGTGCCTGTTCATGGCCTTCTGGCGTGCGCGGCCTCCGCAGCCGCGAAGTGGTGGCCCATCGAGGCTCTTGTATCGAACACGTGATCCAAAACTTCTGGAGTCAGAGCCTCGGCCAAGATTACGATCTTGCTGTTCGCCGGCCGTGTTGATCGGCCGGCTCTCCACGCTGACGGGGCGCGAAGACGCCCCATGACTGGATGGGAGATCAACCTTGAGGCGTGCACTGATCGCGTTAGGCATCGGCTTGAGCGTGCTGGGTTCCGCTATCGTCACCGAGCCGGCACAGGCCGCGAGTGTGGTGGTGGTCCCGTTGGCTCCCACCGTGACGACGGCTCAGCAGGTCGCGAGGTTCTGGCTCGCCGACGGGGCTGCCAACCTGAAGAACGCCACGCCGTACGCCGTGCGGACTGCGGTCGGCGGGGAACGCCTGTCTACGGACATCGTCCCGGACGGCCCTCCGGCTTCCATTCCACCCCTGGAGGGGCCGACCTCGCCGGAGGAGGGGATGCCCACGACCTCGGGCAAGGTGTTCTTCATCGGCAGCGACCTCCAGCCGCACTGGTGCACCGGCACGGCTGTGCAGTCGAAATACCGGAATGTTGTCGCGACGGCAGGTCACTGCCTGCTGGACATCGAGGCCCCGGGCGGCCCGCTGGCCAAGTGGGTCTTCGTCCCCGGCTACTCCGAGGGCATGACCCCGTTCGGCCTGTACGTCGGGAAGCAGGGCGTCGCCCACTATGACTTCGACGACATCCGGGACTACGACCGCGACCTCGCCTTCGTCAACGTGTACAGCGGTGTCGTCTCCTCTTCTCCGGACGTGCTGACCAATGCCGGGAAGTTGGCCGAGAACGTCGGCGGTCAGGGGGTCGCGTTCAACCAGCCGCTCGCGCCCACGGTCGACGTCTTCGGCTACCCCGCCGGCCCCGAGCCCGACGGCAGCCGGCCCTACACGGGCGAGACCCTTGAACGGTCGACCGGGTCGACATTCGCGATGAAGGTCACCGGCCTCCCCGCAGACCGGCCCATAGGCGCGGACTCCCCGTTCACCGGTGAAGGCTCTCTCGGTTCCTCGTGGCTGACCCATTACACGAGTGACAGCCGTACCGGCTATCTCAACGGCATCACGATCAGCGTTTCCGACACCGATGGCGACAATCGGTATGACACCGGCGTCTCACCGTACTTCGACGGTGAGTTGTACACGGTCTACCGGAGGGCCTCCGACCTCTGGACCGGCTCCATCGCTTAGACGGCCTCCGTCCCCGCCGCGTCCGCCCAGAGGGGCGGACGCGGTGTCATGGTCTGGAGGAAACCGGTTCTGACCGCTGACTTGTAAACATCCTGTTCCCTGGCCGATCAGGATGATCTCCGTTGTGCGTGGCTGACGGTCTTTGAGCTTGATCGGCTGGCGGTGCAGCCGCGCACGGCCGGCGGTCTGAATGCGCTTGCGACCGTAGGATCACAAAATCGTTGGACAACGCGTACACCCATGACCATCGTTGGCGGCATGCAACAGGAGGAGATCTGGGACATCGATGCCGCCCGGCACTATGACACTCCGGGTACCGGCATGTTCGCACCCGAGGCCTTGGAGCCGACCGTGGGTCGCCTGGCCGAGCTTGCGGGCGACGGACCCGCGCTCGAGTTCGCCATCGGAACCGGCCGCGTGGCCGTGCCGCTCGCCGCGCGAGGGGTGCCCGTCACCGGCATAGAGCTGTCACCTCCGATGATCGACCAACTACGAACGAAGGTGGACGAAGCGACGATCCCAGTGATCGTCGGCGACATGGCGACTGCCGTCGCTCCGGGGAAGTACACGCTCGTCTACCTTGTCTACAACACGATCTCCAACCTGCTCACCCAAGCCGAGCAGGTCGCGTGCTTCCGCAATGCTGCCCGTCACCTCACACCCGGCGGCCGGTTCGTGGTTGAGCTCTGGGTACCTGAGCTCCGCAAGCTTCCACCTGGTCAGCCGGCCACGGTCTGGCATTGCGAGCCCGGCTACATCGGCTTGGACACCTACGACGTTCTGCGCCAGCACGTTGTATCGCACCACTTCAGGTTCGATGAGAGCAGACAGGCTCAGCTGTTCCGTAGCCCGCATCGCTACATCTGGCCGGCCGAGCTCGACCTCATGGCTCAGTTGGCCGGGTTCGAGTTGGAGACCCGGCATGCCGACTGGGCCGGAGCCGACTTCACCGCCGAGTCGCGTTCCCACGTGTCCGTCTACCGCATCCCGCCGGACCACTAGCTTCGCCCGAAGACCGAAGTACTACGTCCCTCAGCGTCGAATCGCCGACGGCATCGGCGCCAACGGCTAGATCAGCATGTTCGGCTGTCGGCGTGCGCATGATCAGCGCGCGTATCGGGCGTACTGCTCGCGGATGACGGGCCGGTAGTCGGGCACCGGCTCGGCCGCGACGGACAACGGCCAACACGGCCGCGCCCCCGTCAGCGCCCACGCCGCCTGGACCGCCGCCCCGTCCGCGACATACTCGCCGGGCAGCGGAATGATCACCGGCGGCTCGAACGTCTGGGCGGCGATCTCCTGCACCGCGGCGTTCTGCGCCGCCCCGCCGATCAACAACACCCGGTCGGTCTCGACACCCTGCCCGCGCACCGCTTCAAGACCGTCGGCCAGAC